>NZ_JBEYVP010000027.1:0-171245 GCF_040644035.1 Streptomyces sp. NPDC047042
GGGGGGGGTTTCCCGCCCTCGGTGTATTTGCCCCTACCCGTCCCATCCTGTCCCGGGGGGGGGGGGGGGGGGGGGGGGGCTTTTTCGCCCCCGCCGCCCCTACCCGTCCCATCCCGTTCCTGGGGGCTGTGCCCCCAGACCCCCCTTTCGCGCTGGACGCGCTCGTCCTCAAACGCCGGACGGGCTGGGAATGCCTGGGTGGGCTGAAAAGGGAATGCCCCGCCTGACTCGCCGCGAACTTCGTTTTCTATGATCTCCGTCTGATCTTCCGAAGGTCCAAGAGGCCTCCCAGGCACGGAGTTCGACGGTGAGTGGTGTTGTTTTGACCGGCAGGCGTCGGTTTTTGACCGCTGTCGGGGCTGCCGCTTCCGGGCAGCTTCTGATGGCGGGGACCGCGCGGGCCGCGCAGACGCCGTTGCCCGCCGGGGTGTTCAGCCTCGGGGTCGCCTCCGGGGACCCGCTGCCCGACGGGGTCGTGCTGTGGACCCGGCTCGCTCCCGATCCGCTCCACGGGGGCGGGATGCCCGACCGGGCTGTTGTCGTCGAGTGGCAGATATCCGACGACCCCCGGTTCCGGCGCAAGGTCAGGAGCGGGTACGCCTGGGCCCGGCCCGAGTTCGGGCACAGCGTTCACGCGGATGTCCGGGGGCTGCTTCCGGAGCGGCACTACTGGTACCGGTTCCGGACCAGCGGGCAGATCTCGCCGGTGGGGCGTACCCGCACGGCGCCCCGGCAGTTCGCCTACGGCAACCGTCTGCGGGTCGCGCTCGCGTCCTGCCAGAACTGGCAGCACGGCTACTTCACCCCGTACGCCGACATGCGCGTCCAGGACCCGGACCTCGTCGTCTTCGTCGGCGACTACATCTACGAGTCGACGCCCGCGAGCACCGGCGTACGCAGACACGAGGGCAGCGGTGAGCCGTACAGCCTTGTGCAGTACCGCAACCGGTACGCCCAGTACCGCAGCGATCCGCACCTCAAGGCGATGCACGCCGCCGCGCCCTTCGTCGTCACCTTCGACGACCACGAGATCGACAACGACTTCGCCGGGGACATCCCGCAGGACCCCGACAAGCAGACGCCGGAGGCGTTCGCCGCCCGGCTCGCCGCCGGCTACCAGGCCTACTACGAGCACATGCCCGTGCGGGCGGCGGCGATACCCAACGGCCCCCACATACGGATGCACCGGCGGCTCGACTTCGGGCTGCTCGTGCGGCTCAATGTGCTTGACACCAGGCAGTACCGCAGTGACCAGGCCAGCAGCCAGGCCGGTGCCATGGACCCGGCGATGACCATGCTCGGCGCCGCGCAGAAGCAGTGGCTGCTCAGCAGTCTGCGCGGGTCGCAGGCCCGGTGGAACCTCATCGCCTCGCAGATCATGATGGCCGAGACCGACCTCAAGATCGGCGACGGCAAGCTCTGGTACTACGACTCCTGGGACGGCTACCAGGTCGAACGCAACGCCCTGCTCGCCGAGTTCGCGAATGTCCGCAATCCCGTCGTGCTCTCCGGGGACCGGCATGTCACCATGATCAGCGACCTCAAGCGGGACTTCGCTGATCCCGGCTCGGCGGTGGTCGGTTCCGAGTTCGTCGGTACGTCCATATCGAGCGGCGGTGACCAGGACCCTGTCGCCTTCCACAACGAGTGGGACGCTCGGATGGGTGACAATCCGCACTGGAAGGTCATCGACAACCACCGCGGCTACCACCTGTTCGACATCCGGCGCACGGGCATCGACGCCCAGGTCCGGATCGCCGACACCGTGACCAGGCCCACCTCCGCCTCCCGGACCCTCGCGAAACTCCATGTGGAGTCCGGGAAACCGGGAGTGCGGAAGGTCTGACTCACGGTCGAGTAAGTAGACCGTAAGCAAAATCACCGGAACAATTTCCGGTGAATAACGGGTTGCGCGCAGATATGCCACGGAGGGCGCTCACCTTGCACTGCGGTAACCGCAGATGGGACGATTTCAGGGTTCTCCGTTGCCCCGAGGTAGGTCGCCCGTGTCCCAGCGCAAAGCCAAGCCCCGCACCACCGCCGTCGTCCTCGCGGGCGGCACCGGTCAGCGGGTGGGTCTGTCGATTCCGAAGCAGTTGCTGAAGATCGCGGGCAAGGCGGTCATCGAGCACACCCTGAGCACGTTCGAGCAGGCGGAGTCGATCGACGACGTCATCGTGCTGATGGCGCCGGGCTATGTCGCGGACGTCGAGAAGATCGTCGCCAAGGCCGGTTTCAAGAAGGTCACCCGGATCATCGAGGGCGGTGCCACCCGCAACGACACCACCGAGCGGGCCATCGAGGCCCTGGGGGAGGGGCTGGAGGAGGGTGAGGACCGCAATGTCCTGTTCCATGACGCCGTACGGCCGCTGCTGTCCCAGCGGGTCATCGACGACTGTGTGACCGCCCTTGAGCGGTACCAGGCCGTCGATGTGGCCATTCCCTCCGCCGATACGATCATCGTCACGCGTACGCATGGTGAAGACGGTGAGTTCATCACCGAGATTCCGGACCGGTCGCGGCTGCGGCGCGGTCAGACGCCTCAGGCGTTCAAGCTGTCGACCATCCGGCGGGCCTACGAGGTGGCGGCGGGCGACCCCAACTTCCAGGCCACGGACGACTGTTCGGTGGTGCTGCGGTACCTGCCCGACGTACCGATCCATGTCGTCGCGGGCGACGAGTACAACATGAAGGTCACCCAGCCCGTCGATGTGTTCATCGCCGACAAGCTCTTCCAGCTCGCCTCCGCCGCCACTCCCGAACAGATGGGCGAGGACGCCTACCGCGAGTTGCTCACCGGAAAAACCCTTGTCGTCTTCGGCGGGTCCTACGGCATCGGCAAGGACATCGCCGAGCTGGCCGAGGGGTACGGCGCCAAGGTGTACGCCCTCGGACGGTCGACCACCGGCACGCACGTCGAGAACCCCGAGGAGGTCGACGACGCGCTGTCCAGGGCGTACTCCGCGACCGGGCGCATCGACTACGTCGTCAACACGGCCGGCGTACTGCGGATCGGCAAGCTCGCCGAGACCGACAACGCGACGATCGAGGAAGCGCTGAAGGTCAACTACCTCGCCCCCGTGCAGATCGCCCGGTCGGCCTACAAGTACCTCGCCGAGACCAAGGGCCAGCTGCTCCTCTACACCTCCAGCAGCTACACGCGCGGACGCGCCGAGTACAGCCTCTACTCCTCCACCAAGGCCGCGATGGTGAACCTCACCCAGGCCCTGTCGGACGAATGGGCCGCCGACGGCGTCCGCGTCAACTGCGTCAACCCGGAGCGCACGGCCACGCCGATGCGTACCAAGGCCTTCGGCGAGGAGCCCGCCGGTTCGCTGCTGTCCTCCGAGGCGGTCGCCCGTACCTCGCTGGACGTGCTGCTCTCCGAGCTGACCGGGCATGTCATCGACGTCCGCCAGCAGGACCCGACGGCCGCGGCCGGCCGGGCCTCCGGCTTCGAACAGGCGCTCGCAAGCGTTCTCGACCGGCAGAACGAGGACCTGGCATAAAGTCCACAGCACATTCACAAGAACACTGCCGGACAGACACCCAGACAATTCCCGAGTAATTCCAGATCGTTCCCGGGTACTTTCCCAGATACAGGTTCTCCTTGATTTCCACTGCTATTCGCGTCGCCCGGGTGGGCAGCCCGGCCGAACTGGCCGCGGCGGTCCTCATGATGCTGGGCTTCCCCTGTCTCATGCTGGCCGCGCTCCTCCCGAGCGTGCCCGCTTTCGCCGTCGCCGCCGCAGTGACGTACCTGGCGGACAACTATCTGCACCACCGGGGCAGTTATCTGGTCAACCGCCTCAGCAAGGTGCGCGCGGGCGTCTCCATCCGGTTCCTGGTCCGAGAGCTGCTGGTGCTGTTGCTGCTGGCCCGCCTGGACCTCTCCCGGAGCATGATCTTCTACGCGGCGATCGCCTGCTTCATCGCGTTCTACGGCTTCCAGGCCCCCCAGGGCGCCCTGGTCACGCTGATCCGCAACCGCCGCCGGATGCCGGTGGCCACCCGCAACGTCGATCTGGCCTCGCGCATCGCCATCCCGGACGCCCCGCCGCGCTTCCTGCTGAACCGCTCCACCGAGAAGATGCTCCACCTCGACCTGGCCGCGCTGACCGGCATCCTGGTCACCGCCGAGTCGGGTTCGACGGCGTTCGGCATGATCGGCGTCGGTGTCACCCTCGGACTGGCGTTCCTGTACGTGGTCGCCCTCGCGCCCTACGTCCGCGGGCGCCGCATCCCACCGGACGCGGAGACGGTGCTCGCCGCGACCGACGCGTGGCTGCGGGAGTACCGGCCGCAGACGGTGCTGTACTTCTCCGGTTCCAAGGACTCCGCGTACCAGGTCAACATGTGGCTGGAGACGATGGAGCAGCTGGACACCCGGCCCCTGATCGTCCTGCGGGAACGCGTCATCCTGCAGAACCTCGCGCCCACGACCGTCCCCGTGATCTGTGTGCCCGGCGGCATCCATCTGATGAACCTGGACCTGCGCACGGTCCGGGTCGCGCTCTACGCGGCCAACGTCGGCAAGAACATCCACCTGCTGCGCGTACCGACCATGAAGCACGTCTTCATCGGGCACGGCGACAGCGACAAGATCGCCAGCGTGAACCCGTTCAGCAAGGCCTACGACGAGGTGTGGGTCGCCGGGCGGGCCGGACGCGACCGGTACGCGATCGCCGACGTGGGTGTCCGGGACGAGGACATCGTCGAGGTCGGACGACCCCAACTGGCGCCGATCCGCGGGCCGTTGGGGGCGCCGACGGACGGGCGCATCCCGACCGTCCTCTACGCGCCCACCTGGGAGGGCTGGGACGACGACCCCGGCAACACCTCCCTCCTCCTCGCCGGCGAGAACATCGTGCGCGAGCTGGTGGCGGCCGACCCGCCCGTCCGGGTGCTGTACAAGCCGCACCCCTTCACCGGCACCCGCAGCGAAGAGGCCGGGGCCGCCCACCAGCGGATCACCGCGCTGGTCGAGAAGGCCGCCGTCGAACGGGCCGCCGACCCGCGCTTCCTGGGCGACGTCGACGAACAGACGCGCGCCAAGGCCGACCTCGTACGGATCGAGGCGCGGCTCGCCGAACTGGCCGGGCCCGCCGGGGAGAAGGGCGACGAGGCGGAGGCGTCCCGGGACGGGGTCGTCGACGTGGAGCGGCACGAGGAGATCGCGAAGCTGCGCACCGAGTGGAACGACGCGTACTGGCGTTCGTTCAGCGCCGGGGAGCACCGGGTCGTCACGGGCGCCGAACCCCGGCTCTACGACTGCTTCAACGTGTCCGACGCGATGGTCTCCGACATCTCCAGCGTCGTCTCCGACTTCATCGCGAGCGGCAAGCCGTACGCCGTGACGGACTCGGCGGCGCTGGGCGCGGAGGAGTTCAAGCGGCAGAACACCGCCGTACGCGCCGCCGTGATCCTCGGCAACAGCGCCCAGGAGCTGGGCCTGCTGCTGGACGCGGTGCGCGACCCGGCGGCCGATCCGCTGGCCGGTGAGCGCGCGGAACTCAAGCGGTATCTGCTCGGACCGGACGAGCCGCCGTCCATCGAGCAGTTCAACACCGCGACGGCGGACCTCACGGCGAAGGCCGAGGCACGCAACGCCGGTCAGAAGCGGCAGGCGGCGGCAGCGCGGAGCTGACGCGTGGTCGTTGTTCATTGCAGAGAGGCCCGTCCCGGGGATCACCCCTCGGTACGGGCCTCTCGTACGTGTCCGGTCAGGCCTCGGGCGTGGTGGTCAGTCCCTTGCAGGCGTTCGTGTTGTCGGCCGTGCCCGGGATCGCCGCCGCCTTGGCCGCGTTGAAGGCGGTGACATAGGCGTCGTGGTCGGCGTTGCTGTCGACCTTCAGGAGCGCCTCGTCGTTCTTGGTGAGAGCCGGGCCGCTGTAGTTGTGGCTGCCGGTCCACAGGATTTTCTGGCTGGCCGTGCCGTCGTACTTGCCCTCGATCAGCAGGTACTTGGAGTGGATGATGCGCGCGGCGGTGTTCGCGTTGTTGTCGTCGTCCCAGTTGTAGCAGCGCAGGGCAGGGCCGCCGGAGGCGTGCAGGGTCTCCCAGGTGCCGCTCGAACTGCCGCTGTCCGTCTCCGAGTAGACGATGTCGACCTGGCAGCCGGCCTTCTGCAGCGCGACCAGCTTCTGCGCCACGGCCAGCCGGGTGAGCTTGAACATCCCGACCCGGACCTTGGTCTGCTTGGCCGTGCCGCCCTCGGTGTAGGCGCAGGTGACGTTGTCGAGAACGGCGGTGACGGTGTCACCGGGGGAGGGGTCGTTCGCGGGGCGCGGGAAGAAGTACGCCTTGTACGGGCTGCTGGTGGTGGAGGTGTACCGCCAGTTCGCCCAGTCCTTGCCGACCAGCTTGCCGAAGTAGTCGCTGTACGCGGTGTAGATCGCCGCGTTGTTCGGCAGGACGTACGCGTCGTTCCAGAAGCGGCTGTAGCTGGACGGCGTCATGTTCGCCGAGGACTGCACGACGACGTTGCTCGCGCCGTCGAGCTGCGAGAACAGCCAGAACTTGTTGTGGTTGATCGAGGCGCCCTGGTCGGGCCGGCCCAGGCACGACTTGTCGACCGGGCACAGGCCGACGAACGAGTCCTGGGTGAGATCGGTGCCGAGGGCCGAGGCCAGGACGGGGTACGAGGGCTCGCCGTCGATGTCGCTGACGGAGCTCTCGTCCAGCATCACCTGCACCTTGACGCCCCGGGTGCGGGCGTCGGCCAGGGCCTGGGCGAGGCCCTTGTCCCAGAGGTGGTAGACCGAGGCCTTGATGGACGAGCCGGACGGCGACTGGCCGATGTAGTCGAGGAGCCGGGTGCGGATGGCCTGCTGTTCGGCGACGGTCCCGGTCGGGTTGTTGAAGACCGGGCCTGCGGTGACGGCGGCGGACGCGTCGCCGGCCAGGCCCAGTTGGAGCCCGGCGGCGAGCGAGAGCGCGGCGAGGACCGCGGTGAGACGGTCCGCTCCGCGAGCTGGTCGGCGGCGCGTGAAGTTCATGGTTCCCCCTGGCACATGGGCGCCGGACACCGCTGTCGGTGATCGAACTGGCGCTTGTCGGGGGGATGTTGCCAGAGAAATCGACTGTACGGCCAGAAAAGGGCGGCAGACGATCACTGGTCTCGGGCCGGCCGCCGGCCGACCGGGCCGTCGCCGAAATCGCGCACGATCACGTGGGATCCCCGAGTCCGCGTGCTGGACCGACGAGCGGTACCCGGCCCCCTTCGCGTAAATTGCGGCTCAGTGCGGCCGGGCAGTCCGGGCCGGCCGACCCGAGGGGACAGCACGCAGGTGGCAGGGGCAAGGCAGGCCGTCGCAGAGGCCCACAGGATCGTCGTCAAAGTGGGTTCCTCGTCGTTGACGACCGCGACCGGCGGTCTCGACGCCGACCGGGTGGACGCGCTCGTCGACGTACTCGCCAAGAGCCGCAGCGGCGGCGAGAAGGAGATCGTCCTCGTCTCCTCCGGTGCCATCGCCGCAGGTCTCGCCCCCCTCGGTCTGCGCCGGCGCCCCAAGGACCTGGCCCGCCAGCAGGCCGCCGCCAGCGTCGGGCAGGGACTCCTCGTCGCCCGCTACACCGCCTCCTGCGCGCGCTACGGCATCCGCGTCGGCCAGGTCCTGCTGACCTCCGACGACACCAGCCGCCGCGCCCACCACCGCAACGCCTCACGCACCCTCGACAAGCTCCTCGCGATGGGCGCGCTCCCGGTCGTCAACGAGAACGACACCGTCGCCACGGACGAGATCCGCTTCGGCGACAACGACCGCCTCGCCGCCCTCGTCGCCCACCTCGTCCGCGCCGACCTCCTCGTCCTGCTGTCCGACGTCGACGGCGTGTACGACGGCGACCCCAGCAAGCCCGGTACGGCACGGATCGCCGAGGTACGCGAACCGGCGGACCTCGCCCATGTCGACATCGGCAGCGCGGGCAAGGCCGGCGTCGGCACCGGCGGCATGGTCACCAAGGTCGAGGCCGCCCGGATCGCCGCCGCCGCCGGGATCCCGGTGGTCCTGACAAGTGCGGTGCACGCCGCCGACGCCCTCGCGGGCCGGGACACGGGCACCTACTTCCACGCCACCGGCAGACGCTCCGCCGACCGCCTCCTCTGGCTCCAGCACGCCTCCACCCCGCAGGGCTCGCTCACCCTCGACGACGGCGCCGTGCGGGCGGTCGTCCAGGGCCGCAAGTCGCTGCTGCCGGCCGGGATCGCCGGCGTCGAGGGCGAGTTCGTCGCCGGTGACCCCGTCGAGCTGCGCGACAGCGCGGGCCACGCGATCGCACGCGGGCTCGTCAGCTTCGACGCCAAGGAGATCCCCCAGCTGATCGGCCGCTCGACCCGCGAACTGGCCCGCGAACTGGGTCCCGCGTACGAGCGCGAGGTCGTGCACCGGGACGACCTCGTCATCCTGAACCCCTGAGGCAACCTTCCGCCCTCGTTGCCCGTCTTCCTCACCGCAGTCCCGCAAAGGCCGAAAACAGGGGGAACGCCCCGCAAATCCGCCCGCCGTGAGGTGGACGTTCCGCAAAAGTGCCCCACGAAGCGTGCGTACCTGCTTCTCTCTGTTTCAGGGAGATTCCGCACGACCATCGGGTAAAGGAGGCCGTCGTGAGACGAGTGCGCTCTGGGGCGGCGGCGTCCCGCGGTGGAGCCGCCGCCCGCAAGGTGGGCGAGGAGCGCGCCCTGACCAGCGTCGCGGCCGGCGCCCGCTACGAGGAGACGTACGAGGAGCCGAAGGACGTGCCGCGTCTGTGGCACGTCACCCTCAGCGTCTCCGGCGCCGAGGCCCCGCTGAAGGAGGTCCGGCGCGGCCTGGAACAGCTCGCCAACGACCACCCCTTCCTGCTGACCAGCAGATACGCCAACGACCACGCGGAGATCCGCTACTGGGAGGAGGCCCGCGACCTGCACGACGCCGCGGCCGTCGCCCTGCGGCTGTGGGGCGAGCACCGCCAGACCGCGAAGCTGCCGCCCTGGGAGATCGTCGGCCTGGAGGTCATCGACCGTGAGACCTACCACTACCGCATCGCCGAGGGCTTCGGCCCACTGCCGGCGACCCCGGTGGGCGTCCACCCCTTCTGACCGCACCGAGGCCACCCTGTGAGGTCACCCTTTTGCGGGGTCTCAGGGCCTTGTCTCGGGGTTTGGGATAGCCGCTGGACGGCTGTGCCCGGCGCACTACGCTTCCCCCATGACCACGCTTTCGCCGTACGACTCGATGTCCCCGGTCACCCAGGCCGCCTACCGCGCCAAGGCCGCCGCCGCCGACCTCGCCCCCCTCCCGAGGGCCGAGAAGGACGACGCGCTCCTCGCCATCGCGGACGCGCTGGAGGTCCGTACGAGCGAAATCGTCGAGGCCAACGCCAAGGACATCGCCCGCGCGCGCGAGGCCGGCACCAGCGAGACGGTCATCGACCGGCTGACGCTCACCCCGGAGCGGGTGCGCGCGATCGCCTCCGACGTACGGGACGTGGTGGCGCTGCCCGACCCGGTCGGCGAGGTCGTCCGCGGCTCGACCCTCCCCAACGGCATCGACCTGCGCCAGGTCCGCGTCCCGCTGGGCGTCGTCGGCATCATCTACGAGGCCCGCCCCAACGTGACGGTCGACGCCGCCGCGCTCTGCCTGAAGTCGGGCAACGCGGTCCTGCTGCGCGGCTCGTCCTCCGCGATCGCGTCGAACACCGCCCTGGTACGGGTGCTGCGCGACGCCGTCGGCGGGGCCGGCCTGCCCGCCGACGCCGTGCAGCTCGTACCCGGCGAGGGCCGCGAGTCCGTGACGGAGCTGATGCGCGCCCGAGGCCTGGTCGACGTGCTCATCCCGCGCGGCGGCGCCTCCCTGATCCAGACCGTCGTCCAGGAGTCGACCGTCCCCGTCATCGAGACCGGCACGGGCAACTGCCATGTGTACGTGGACGCGCAGGCCGACCTCGACATGGCGATCGAAATCCTGCTCAACTCCAAGGCGCAGCGCCCCAGCGTCTGCAACGCGGCCGAGACCCTCCTCGTCCACCAGGACATCGCCCCCGAGTTCCTGCCGCGCGCCCTGGACGCGCTGGCCGAGGCAGGCGTCACCGTGCACGCCGACGAGCGCGTGCTGGCGTACGCGAAGGACTCGAAGGCCACGGTCCTCGAGGCGACTCTGGAGGACTGGGAGACCGAGTACCTGTCGTACGACATCGCCGCCGCCGTCGTCGACTCGCTGGACCGGGCCGTCGACCACATCCGGCTGTGGACCTCCGGACACACGGAGGCGATCGTGACGACCTCGCAGCAGGCCGCACGCCGTTTCACCCAGCTGGTCGACTCGACCACGGTGGCCGTCAACGCGTCGACGCGATTCACCGATGGCGGTCAGTTCGGTTTCGGCGCCGAGATCGGGATCTCGACGCAGAAGCTGCACGCGCGCGGGCCGATGGGGCTGCCGGAGCTGACCAGCACCAAGTACATCGTCACCGGTGACGGGCACATTCGCCGCTGACGGGTGCGCTCGCGTGGGTCCGGCCGCCGGGGCGCGCGACGGCGGCCGGCGGGGCATGAAACGCCTCTCATCCAGGAGCTGAATTTCCCTACCGCCTGCCCAAATTGACACCCCCGGTCTACTCTGGATCCGTGCCGGAGGACGTGGGGGGCACGCCGTTCTTCCCTGACGGCTGGGAGCCCGACGACGACCACGACCGCGGGGTGTCGGACGAAGAGTTCGCCTCCGTGGTCTTCGACGAGGCCTTCGTACGGGCGGCCGTGGTGCACGAGCCGACCGCCGTCGAACGCCTCCTGGCCGCCGCAGAGGCGAGAGCGGAGGCCTCCGAGGCCGAGGCGCGCCGAGCGCACGCCAGAGGCCTCAGAGGGGACGACGAGCGCTACGAGGACGGCTTCGGGCCCGACGACCCCGGCTATTTCGGCCACGACCCGGATCTCGACGATCTGGACGACGCCGAGATCCTGGAGGGCCGCTACGGCGCTCCGGGCCCGCACGGCAAACAGGTCTCCCGCTGGCACCGCCCGGTCGCCTGGATGCTCGCCCTCGTGATGGGGGTCGGCATGGTCGCGCTGGCGTTCACGGCGGTCTACCGGGGGGCGTCCTCCAGCCGTCAGGAACAGGTCCCGCCGCCCGCCTCGACCGGCCTCGAGCAGGGCAGCGGAACGGGGTCGGGAACGGGCACCGGATCAGGCATCGGAGCGACCATCGGCACGGGCATCGGCACCGGTATCGGGGCGAGTCCCTCGGCCTCGGCCGACTACTCCCAGCCGGCTGTCTCGGCGATCCCGCGCACGCCCTGACCAAAACCTCCCCGCGCCCTGTTCCTTCCTGGTGAGAACCTGTCAGAACTTGTGGAGCAGCGGGGCGTTTACCGGGGCTTCAGGAGACCTACTCTGAATGTATGGGCGGACCAGGAGACCCACCTGAGGGGACACCCGAGGCTGCCCCCGGTGGCGGCGAGGACGAGTACCGATCCGTCGTCTTCGACGAGTCGTTCGTCCGTGCTGCCCGCCTCCAGGAGTTCTCCGCCCAGGAGCGTCTCGACGATCACGCACCCGCCGTACGCCGTCGCCAGCCACTGCACCGGGGGCTGTCCCGGCAGGTGCTGATCCTCGTCGTGCTGATCGCCGTCGCCTTCGGCACCGCGATCTACATGGGCGTACGGAACCCGTACGAGAGCCCCGTGGCCGAGTTGTCGCCCGAGCCGCTGCGGATGACCGTCATCCCGCTCGCCCCGCAGGGTGCCGTGCCCGGCGCGACCGATCCCGAACAACTGTTCGCCAGGAGTCCGGCGGCGCAGTTCGGTGTGGGGGCCGAGGGAATCCCGCTGCCCGCCACCCGGCGCACCGCTCACTTCTCGGACAGCCAGGTCGTCAGCGCCCTGGCCGCCGCCAAGGACTACCTGGTCGAGTCCTCGCTCTATCCCGAGGTGCTCGCCGGCAGCGAGGTCCGTGCCGTGCGGGTGATGCTCGATCCGGACCAGCTCGAGCAGTTCGACCAGAGCTTCGAGCACCCGGCGGCCGATGGCAGGCACGAGCCCACCGGCTGGCTGGTCCGCTTCGACCCCTCCCACGCCCAGCTGGCCGACGACCGGATCCGGGTGCGGGGGACCCTGCGGGTCAGCGAGACCGACTCGCAGACCCTCGAGGTCACCTCGGACCACACCTTTGTGTACGCGCTGAAGCCGACCGGGGCCGACGCCCGGGCGAAGGCGTCGCTGTTCACCGTCCGGCGCGAGCTGCACTTCAGCTTCGACCGTGACGATCTGCGGATGCATCAGGCCCGGCTGGTGGTCTCCTATGTCCAGGCCGGGCCCTTGTCCTGTGCGGAGGACTCCGTCGGTTACTTTCGGCCGCTGCTGGCCGGGCAGACCGCCAAGGCGGGTGGGCCGGCCGGGACGGATCCTTACGCCACGGGGGGTGCGACGGCGCTGTGCGGGTCGTTGGCGGTGGGGGTGCAGCCGAAGGTGTGAGGGTGTTTGGGGTGCGTGGGGTGCGTGGGGTGCGTTGTCGGGTGCGGGCCGGTGGGGGCTTGTCGCGCAGTTCCCCGCGCCCCTGGGGGTGGGTTCAGTTGTCCGGGGATGAATTCGCGCCGCCGAAGCCCCTTCTTACCCTGCCGCCCAGGTCGCCTGCTCCTCCGGCGATGTCTGTGACCAGCTTCATCAGGGGGTCCTTGGAGTTCTTGACGTTGGTCGCGTAGCTTGCCGCCGACTCGCGGAAGGAGCCGGAGACCGAGGTGTCCTTGTCCTCGGTGCGGCGCGGGTAGTGGCCGTCCATGAGCCGCTGGAAGTCGCGGGACTCGGCCCACTTCTTCAGCTCGGCGGCGCGCACGGTGGTGAAGGGGTGGGTGCGCGGGAGGACGTTGAGGATCTTCAGTACGGAGTCGCGCAGGTCGCCCCCCGCCTCGTACTCATCGGCCTGGGCGAGGAACGCGTCCACGTTCATCTCGTGCAGATGGTTGCCGCCGGCGATCTTCATCAGGCCGCGCATCGACGCCTTGAGGTCCTGGCCGACGAGCAGGCCCGCGCGGTCCGCGGACAGCTCCGACTTGCGGAACCACTCGCGCAGAGCCGTCACGATCGCCATGATCGCGATGTTGCCGAGCGGGATCCAGGCGACGCGGAGGGCCAGGTTGGTCAGGAAGAGCAGGATGGTCCGGTAGACGGAGTGGCCGGAGAGGGCATGTCCCACCTCGTGCCCGATGACCGCCCGCATCTCCTCCTCGTCGAGCAGTTCGACGAGACCGGTGGTGACGACGATGATCGGCTCGTCCAGGCCGATGCACATCGCGTTGGGCTGCGGATCCTGGTTGACGTACATCGGCGGGACCTTCTCCAGGTCCAGGATCTGGCAGGCGTCCAGCAGCATGGTGTGGAGATGGACGAACTGCTGGTCCGAGACGCGCACGGAGTCGGACAGGAACAGCAGCCGCAGGCTGCGCTCCGGAAGCAGTCCGCTGAGCGCCTTGAAGACGGTGTCGAACCCGCTGAGCTTGCGCAGGGCGACGAGGGCGGAGCGGTCCGCCGGATGCTCGTACGCCCGCGAGGAGATACCCGGGAAGCTCCTGCGCTGCCTGCTGGGTACGTGCTCGTGCCCTTCGGACCCCTCCGGCCCGTGCCCGTTGCTCTCGTGGCTGTCGTCGGACATGTGTTCCCCCATGCGTCTGATTGCCCTATGTGCCCCCCGAAGCGGGGCCCAGCCTAGGCGGAGATACCGTGGCGGGGCAGCACACCGTAAGGAGCGATCCGATGGACCACACCCCCGTAACCGACTGGATCACCCAGGCCGCGAGCGCCGCCGAGAAGCAGGGATCCGGCGGATCCGGCGACCTGCTCCGGGTCGTGCTGATCGTGATGTTCTTCGGCTGCATCCTGACCGCGTGGTTCGTGCTGCGGGGGTACAAGCAGAAGGACGACTGACACGGGCCGGAAGTTCCCCTCCGGCCCTTGCGCGGAGTCGGCGTGATCCCCGTCGGCGGGCACGCTTACGATGAGCCGACGTCTTTATCCCGCCCTCACCGAATAGGTACTGCCGAAGATGAGCTTCCACAGCGCCGCAGCCCAGTTGGTCACGCTTGCCGCCGAGGGCGAGGAGCACGGCGGCAACCACGAGAGCCTCAGCCCCTACGTCACCGGTGGCGGCGCCCTCTTCATCCTGCTGCTCCTGCTGTGGATCACCACCCGTTTCAACCGCGACCGCTGAGTCCGGTCAGGAGGGTCCGTCAGGCTGCGGCCGGGGCTCTCAGGCCGGGCCGGTAGGGTCTGCACGCATGGGAGAGCAGGACATGCCTACCGGCCCGGCGAACAACGCCGACGGCCGTCCGGCGCGCGACACGGAGAACCGCCCGGCGTTCCGGCGCGCGACCGGCAACGGCCCGTCGAGCGCGGGCAAGCGCCGCCTCGGCGTCATGGGCGGCACATTCGATCCGATCCACCACGGTCACCTCGTGGCGGCCAGTGAGGTCGCCGCGCAGTTCCACCTCGACGAGGTGGTGTTCGTACCGACCGGGCAGCCGTGGCAGAAGTCCGACCGCAGTGTGTCGCCGGCCGAGGACCGCTACCTGATGACGGTCATCGCGACCGCCGAGAACCCGCAGTTCTCGGTCAGCCGCATCGACCTCGACCGCGGTGGCCCTACCTACACGACGGACACCCTGCGCGACCTGCGCGCCCTCAACCCCGAAACGGACCTGTTCTTCATCACGGGCGCCGACGCGCTCGGCCAGATCCTCACCTGGCGCGATGCCGACGAACTGTTCTCCCTCGCGCACTTCATCGGGGTCACCCGGCCCGGCCACACCCTCACCGACCCGGGACTTCCGGAGGGCGGTGTCTCGCTCGTCGAGGTCCCCGCCCTGGCCATCTCGTCCACGGACTGCCGTGCGCGGGTCGCCAAGGGTGACCCGGTCTGGTACCTGGTGCCCGACGGTGTGGTGCGCTACATCGACAAGCGCGAGCTGTACCGCGGCGAGTGAGCCGAGAGGAGCACCGGTGAACGACCGATACGACTCGGGGTACGACGGCGACCAGCAGTACGAGATCGTCGGCTACGACGACTACGGCCGGCCCATATACCAGCAGGTGCCGGCGCAACAGGCGTACCAGCAACAACAGCCCCACCAGGGGCAACAGCCGTACGACCCGTACGCGCAGCAGACGCCCCAGAATCAGGGCTACGAGGGGTACGGCTACGACCCGTACAGCACCGGGCAGCAGCAGCCCGTCCCCGCCTACGACCCGTACGGGGCCCAGAACCCGGCCACCGGGTACGACCCCTACGGGCAGGCGGCGAGCAGTGGCCCGCAGCCCCGGGTCGCCGAGCAGACCGCGCCCTCCGTACCGACGCCGCGGACCCCTCGGGCCGAACAGACCCCCCAGGTCCCGCAGCAGGGCGGCCCGGCCGGGAACGACGGCCCGCAGGCGCGGGGGAGCACGCAGGAGCAGGGCGAACGCGACTACAGCACCCAGCAGTTCGCCTTCGTCGAGGAGCCCAGCGGCGACTCCGAGGACGTCATCGACTGGCTGAACTTCACCGAGAACCGCACCGAACGCCGCGAGGAGGCCAAGCGCCGCGCCCGGGGCCGCGTCATCGCCCTGGTCGTCGTCCTCGCCCTGGTGGCCGTGGGCGGGGTCGGCTACCTCTGGTACGCGGGGAAGCTGCCCGGCACGTCCTCCTCGGACACGAAGGCGGGCGCCGCGACCGGCGGGGCGGCCCAGAAACGGGACGTGGTCGTCGTCCATCTGCACAACACCGCCAAGGGCGGCACCTCGACGGTGCTGCTCGTCGACAACACCACCACCAAGCAGGGCGCCACCGTCCTGCTGCCCAACTCCCTCGCCCTGACCGACGACGACGGCACCACGACCACGCTCGCCAAGTCCGTCGACGACGACGGCTCCTCCGGGACGCGCGACGCGCTCGACACCGTCCTCGGCACCGACATCGAGGGCACCTGGCGGCTCGACACGCCCTACCTGCAGAACCTCGTCGAACTGGTCGGCAACATCGACATCGACACGAACGCCGACGTACCCGACCCGGGCGCCAAGAAGGGCACGGCGCCCCTGGTGAAGAAGGGCGAGGACCAGACCCTCAGCGGCAAGATGGCCGTCGCCTACGCCACCTACGTCGCCCGCGGCGAGACCCAGGACGCCCAGCTCGAGCGGTTCGGGCAGGTCATGCAGGGCGTGCTGCGCAAGCTGTCCTCCGACACCCAGGCGGCGACGGTGACCGTGCAGACCCTGGCGCAGATCCTCGACCCCTCGCTGACCGACAAGGACCTCGGCAGCTTCCTCGCCAGGCTCGCCGACCTCGCCAAGGGCGGCGACTACAAGACAGCGCTGCTGCCCGTCCAGGGCGACGGCACCCTGAGCGCCCAGGCCAGCTCCGCGGTCGTCAAGACCGTCCTGGGCGGCACCGCCAAGAGCCCCGACAAGGACGCCGCGGTCCGTGTCTCCGTCCAGAACGCGACCGGCGACAAGGACAACACCGAGAAGGCCCGCGTCGCCCTCCTCAACGGCGGCTTCACCTTCCTCGAGGCCGGTACCGGCACCGCACGCGCCACGTCCCAGGTCACCTACACCGACGCCGCCGACAAGGAGAACGCCACCGAGGCCGCCAAGACGCTGGGTCTGCCGACGAGCGCGGTGAAGAAGGGCACGGCCACCTCGAACGCGGACGTCTCCGTGATCCTCGGCCAGGACTTCAAGGCGCCCGCGTGACGAAGTGACCCGGGAAGCGATCCACTCCCCGGGGGCCCGACGCGGCTCCCGGGGAGTCATCCGGTAATGACGTGGGGTGGTGTGGGCGGTCCGTGAGACCCTTGGGGTAACCCGTACGGGTTCCCGACCGCCGACCGAAAGCCTTGTAGTGACCGCCACTGACCGTTCCATCGAGCTCATCTCCGCCGCCGCGCAGGCGGCTGCCGACAAGCTCGCGCACGACATCATCGCCTACGACGTCAGCGACGTGCTGTCGATCACGGACGCCTTCCTGCTGGCCTCCGCACCCAACGACCGCCAGGTCAAGTCGATCGTCGACGAGATCGAGGAGCGGCTCAGCAAGGAACTCGGCACCAAGCCGGTCCGCCGCGAGGGCGACCGCGAGGCCCGCTGGGTGCTCCTGGACTACGTCGACATCGTCGTCCACGTCCAGCACAGCGAGGAGCGCGTCTTCTACGCCCTGGAGCGGCTCTGGAAGGACTGCCCCGAGCTGGAACTGCCCGCCGACGCGAAGGCCACCCGCGGCAAGGCCGCCGAACACGCCAAGCTGCAGGCCGAGGAGGACACCGCCGACTTCGGAGGTCTGCGGTGACCGCCTCCGCGCCCGACGGGTCCCGCCGCAAGCCGCGCCCGGGCCGTCGCCTGATCCTCTGGCGCCACGGCCAGACGTCGTGGAACGTGGAGCGGCGCTTCCAGGGCACCACGGACGTCGAGCTCACCGAGACGGGCATCAGCCAGGCCCGCCGCGCCGCCCGGCTGCTCGCCTCCCTGAAGCCCGACGCGATCGTCGCCTCGGACCTCCGGCGCGCGGCGGACACCGCAGGCGAACTCGCCGAGCTCACCGGTCTCACGGTGAGCCACGACGAGGGCCTGCGCGAGACCTACGCGGGCGTCTGGCAGGGGCTGACGCACGAGGAGATCATCGCCCGGCACGGGGACGAGTACGCGGCGTGGAAGCGCGGTGAGCCGGTCCGTCGCGGTGGCGGCGAACTGGAGACCGAGGTCGCCGACCGCGCGGCTCCCGTGGTGCTGCGGCACGCCGACAAGCTGCCCGACGAGGGCACCCTCGTGGTGGTCAGCCACGGCGGCACCATCCGGACCACCATCGGGCGCCTGCTCGGCCTGGAGTCCCACCACTGGGAGAGCCTCGGCGGTCTCTCCAACTGCTGCTGGTCCGTCCTCGGCGAGGGCGCCCGCGGCTGGCGTCTCCTGGAGCACAACGCCGGCACACTGCCCGAGCCGGTCCTCGGTGACGACGACTGACCCGGATTTCACTTTCCGGCTGGTCGCAGGCTAAAGTTCATCTTGTTCACCCGCCAGGGCGGGAAGAACGCGAGGGGCTATAGCTCAGTTGGTAGAGCGCCTGCATGGCATGCAGGAGGTCAGGAGTTCAATTCTCCTTAGCTCCACAGATATCGGTGACAAAAGTCCCGTTCCCGTCAGGGAGCGGGATTTTTTGCATGCCTCGTCCGTGTGTGGTGTGTCACTTCGGCGCGGGGTCGACTCCCGTCCGGATCGCCGTGGCGAGGGGACCTCAACTCGGCTTCCGTGTCCGCGTTCAGGGCGCGTGTGCCGGGGCCGGCCCCGGCCGCGGCGCCCCGCGCGCCAGACGGTCCTCGCCTCGGCTGCGGTCGTCTCCGGCCCTGGTGGGCCTGGAATGTGGGCCCGGGCCGCCTGTCGGCAACCTGCCCTGATCCCGGCCGGGTTGACTCTTCCCGAACCGGCTTGAGTCACTTGGGGGGCCGGAGGCGTATACCTCTCCGGAAGCTCTTCTTATGCGCGTGTTCGCGCTGGCTGTGACGGCCGCGGCAGGTCGCCGTGTCCGGACTGGTACGAAGGCGTCGCTGACCGTATTGGTCCGGCCGTGGCAGAATCAAACGGCCGGAAGGGGGCGCGGCCCGACGGGAGGGAGTTGCGATGCCTGCGAGCATCCTCAGGGAGGTCGGTCACCTCCCTGAAGCGGCAGTCATACGGGGCAGGAGAACCCGTCTCAGCTGCCCTTCCTGCGGTTCCGGCCATGTCGCCCAGGTGCTCGGTGACAACGGTGGCGTTTCCTACGTGTGCACGGCCTGCGGCCACAGCTGGAGCTGATCCATGGGTGCACACAGGAGGAAATGCGACTGGTGCGGCAGTGGTACGCCGATCGTCCGTGACATGGAGCCGGTGAACCACGACTACCAGTACTGGTGCGAGGAATGCGCACGGGCGCTGATCATAAAAGGCGACCCGATCGAGACCTACCGTGAGCTCGAGGGCGAGCCGATCTACGGCCGGCTCCTCGAAGAGCACTGCACCCTCAAACGGTTCTACTCGTTCGTCACGGCCTGACCCCGGGAAACGATTTGGTGCTGCACCGGGGGACCGGTAATGTTGGCGTCGCCGCCGGGGAAACCCGGCCGCAACACCGCAAGGGGCTATAGCTCAGTTGGTAGAGCGCCTGCATGGCATGCAGGAGGTCAGGAGTTCAATTCTCCTTAGCTCCACAGAAAGTTGAAGGCGGGTCACCCGATCAGGGTGACCCGCCTTCGGCGTTGTGTGCGGTACTCAGGGGGACCGGGGGAGGGGGAGTGGCAAACCGGGTTGCCGCTCCCCCTCCGTGGCCTCAGCGGCCGCTCCCGAGGGCGCGGCGGCCCCGGCCGCCCCGCTGGGACAGGACCGGCAGACGGTCGGGGGCAGAGGCCCTGGTGTCCTCCTCGATGCGCAGCGCCAGCGCCGGGCAGCGGCGGACCGCGCGCAGGGCCTTCGCCTCCGCGTACCGGGGCACCTTGGCCTGCGCGACGGTCGGGAAGCCGTCGGCGCCCAGTTCGAAGACCTCGGGCAGGATGTCGGCGCACAGACCGTGACCCCGGCAGAGGGTCCAGTCGACGAAGATCTTCTGGCGGCTGGGGCCGCTCTCCTCCTCCGCCTGGCCACCCGGGATGCCCGTAGGGGTCTGGCCGCCCTCGAAGAGCGGCAGAACGCCTTCTACGGGCCTTCCGCAGCCGTTTCCGAGGACATGGGCGGCGAGGTCGTCCGTGAACGCCTTGATGGTCGATTCCAGGAACATCGCCGAGCCGTCCGGATGCGAGCACGCGCCGCGCCGTTTCACGGACTTGGCGACCTGCTTGACGGCCTCCAGGGCGGCCGGACCGCCGCCGTTGAGGATGTCCTGCATACCGCGCGCCGCGGCCGGCAGACCGAGGTAGCAGGGGCCGCACTGGCCGGCGCTCTCCTCCGCCAGCCACTGGGCGACCCGCAGCGACTCGCCGAGCGGGCAGGTGTCCTGGCTGATCGGCAGGATCGCGCCCGCGCCGAGCGCACCGCCCACCTGGTCCAGGGAGTTGCGCGAGACGATCGCCTCGTTGACCGTCGCCGCGTCGATCCACTTGCCGTGGTAGCCGCCGGTCAGCACACCCTGCGGGACCGGCGGGGCGCCGGCGAGCTGCAGGACGTAGCGCAGCGGAACACCCGTCGGCACCTCGATCACCATCGGGCGGGCGACCGCGCCGGAGACCGTGAGCATGACGGTGCCCGGCTCGTCGTACAGGCCGGTGTTGCAGTAGCGCTCGGCGCCGATGCGGGCGGCGATCGCCAGCTGGGCGTAGGTCTCGGCGTTGGACAGCAGGGTGGGCGCACCGCCCACTCCGCTCTGGGAGGCGCTGATCTTGCGGCCGGGCGGGATCGCCGGGCCGCCGTCGATGGAGCGGATCAGGGAGGCGGCGGCGCCGGTGACCATGCGGATCGGGTTGCGCTGCACGCGCGCGCGTAGCGCCGACCGGCGGCCGTTGTTGAGGCCGCGTTCGGCGAGCGCCGCCTCCATGGAGCGCTGCGTGGATTCACGTGTCACCCCGATGACGAGGGTGCGGGCGCCCATCGCCTCCGCGCACAGCAGGGCACCGTCCAGGATCAGGTGCGGGGCGCGGTTGACCAGCACCGTGTCCTTGCGGCAGGCGGGCTCGTCCTCGCTGGCGTTGACGACGACGACCGGGCGCACACCGCGCCGGATCGCCGACTCGGCGACCGACCGCAGCTTCTTGTGAAAGGGGAAGCCCGCGCCGCCGCGGCCCTTGAGGGAAATACGTTCGGCGAGCTGCGCGAGCTGCTCGCCGCCCATCGGTTCGAGCGGCCCGTGCACCTTCAGGTGCATGGGCAGGTCAAGTCTCTCGACAAGGTCGAAACCCGACGTGAGCTGAGGAAGCCCGACCACGCGGACTTCGGGGACGTCGGGCAGAGCCTCGTTCACTTAAAGCCTCCGGAAGGCGCGTTCCAAGGTTCGCCCGAACCCGGTGCGTCGTAACCGTAGGAAGCACCGGGGTTTGTCTCAGTGGCGGGACCGCTGTTGTACGTGTCGTTCGCGTTGTACGTGCCGTAGGCCGCATTCGACTCACCGGTGTTGTACACATCACTCGTGCCGTATGCGGCCGTGCCCGGATTGCCATAGGCCGGGATGTTGTATCCGGTGTCGTTCATGGGGTCGTACGCCGACACGGGAGCCTCGCCCACGGGCGGCGGGGACGGGATCGGCCAGTTGCCCGACGTGCTGCCGTCCACGCGCGGGATCGCCCCGGTCCCCTGCATGTCCATCGACAGGTCCATGCGCGCGGTCTGGTCCATGTACGTGTCCTGCCCGCGCGGGGGTGTCACGGCGCGGTAGGCCGCCGCGAAACCGTCCTGGGCGGGCTCGGGGGTCATGGTGCGGCTGGCCGGAACGTCGTAGAGCGGCGACGCGGTCGGCGCGCTGCGCGGCGTGGGAATTCCCCCGTCCCCGCGCGCGGGCCTGCCCCCGGACTGGTTCTCGTAGCCCGGCAGGGAGGATTCCCCGAGGCGCGCCCGGCTCGCGTCCAGGCCCTCGCGGCTCGGCCGCTCCTGGGAACCCAGGAACGCCATGATCTGGGCGGCCACCCGGCGCTTGAAGGGGCGGGGCGCCGAGCGCAGGGCCAGGGCCGCGATCACCGCGAGTAGACACAGGCTGTAGAGGATCGTGAAGACCGGCTTCGCCTGGCGTCCCGCGTACAGGCCGTGGACCAGGGCGAAGCACCAGGCCGGGTAGGCCAGCATGTGCATCGCGCGCCAGCGCGCCGCCACGGGCGCCGGGGAGGCGAAGCGGCTGCGCAGCGCGCCGGTGACGGCCGTGAAGATCATGAGCAGGCCGGCCGCGGAGCCCATGCCGATGAGACCTGAGGTGCCGGTGACGCCGAGGCTGAAGGGGATCAGCGCGGCGATCAGCGAGACGTGGTCGAGTGCCAGCTTGACCGAGACGTGCAGCAGCAGGAAGGCGACCGAGGAGACGGCGGTCGTCCGGTGCACGGCCTGCGCGATCAACCGCTGGCGGGTGTTCAGGAAGACCCGGTCGGTCGCGACCAGGCCCCAGATCACCGAGCAGGAGAGGGCGACCAACGAGAGCACGCCGGCGCCGAAGTTCAGGAAGTCCTGGACCGGGTCACCTCCGACCAGCACGATCACCGGTATGAGGAGCAGCACGGCAGCCGTCGCCATCCCGTAGGCCGAACGGCCCGTCCTGGGAAGCGAACTGTTACTACGAGGGTTCATGGGGGCAACTCCGAGCGGTTCGGGAAGGCGGTCCCGCGTCGAACTCTAAGTCGAGACATACCGAGGAGTACGAGGTTTGAGTTATTGCGCTGTTACCAAAGCGCCGTGAGGCCGTTGTGATGTCCCAAAGGGGTTGTTACGCGAAGTAATTTTTGAACCTGGTTCAGGTTTCGCTGTGTGGCGATTCACGTTTCCCCCTGAGGCGTGAGGGAGTCATGAGGGCGATGTGTGGGGGCTCTGTGGGCACTTCCGCGACTCCCGGGGGCACGGCGCCCGGCGTCGTCCCCCGCCGGGTACTCCGTCGCGGCACGCTCGACGGCTGCGGTACCCTGACGCCATGCGTGCCGTACGCCTTCTGCTTAGTGAGCCGCGCTGATCAGTCCCGACCGCTGAAGAATCGTGGTCGGCATCGGCGCGGCGTCCCCTCCTGTGCGAGGGGATTTTTCATTTCCAGCCACTGGCAGAGACGATCGATGGAGCTTTGAGGACCATGAGCGAGACGAACCCCGCTGCCGCCGAGGTCGCGGCGCCGCACCGCTACACGGCTGCCATGGCGGCCGACATCGAGGCACGCTGGCAGGACTTCTGGGACGCCGAGGGCACCTATGCCGCGCCGAACCCGAGCGGCGATCTGGCCGGCGACCCGGAGCTGGCCGCGAAGCCCAAGAAGTTCATCATGGACATGTTCCCGTACCCCTCCGGGGCGGGACTGCACGTCGGCCACCCGCTGGGCTACATCGCGACCGATGTGTACGCCCGTTTCCAGCGCATGACCGGCCACAACGTGCTGCACACCCTGGGCTTCGACGCCTTCGGCCTGCCCGCCGAGCAGTACGCCGTGCAGACCGGCACGCACCCACGTGTGTCCACCGAGGCCAACATCGAGAACATGAAGGTCCAGCTGCGTCGGCTGGGCCTGGGCCACGACCGGCGCCGGTCCTTCGCCACGATCGACCCGGACTACTACAAGTGGACCCAGTGGATCTTCCTGCAGATCTTCAACTCCTGGTACGACGAGGAGGCGGACAAGGCCCGCCCGATCGCCGCCCTGATCGCCCAGTTCGAGAGCGGCGAGCGCGCCGTACCGGGTGACCACGCGCGCGCGTGGAACGAGCTGACCGTCGCCGAGCGCGCCGACGTGCTGGGCGAGTACCGCCTGGCGTACGCCTCCGAGGCGCCCGTCAACTGGTGTCCGGGACTGGGCACCGTGCTGGCCAACGAGGAGGTCACCGCCGACGGCCGTTCCGAGCGCGGCAACTTCCCCGTCTTCAAGGCCAAGCTGCGCCAGTGGAACATGCGCATCACCGCCTACGCCGACCGGCTGCTGAACGACCTAGACGCGCTGGACTGGCCCGAGGCCATCAAGCTGCAGCAGCGCAACTGGATCGGCCGCTCCGAGGGCGCCCGGGTCGACTTCCCGGTGGACGGCGAGGCCATCACGGTCTTCACCACCCGCCCCGACACCCTGTTCGGCGCCAGCTACATGGTCCTGGCGCCCGAGCACCCGCTGGTCGAGAAGCTGATCCCGGCCGCCTGGCCCGAGGGCACCCACGACAGCTGGACGGGCGGTCACGCCACCCCCGGCGAGGCCGTCGCCGCCTACCGCGCCCAGGCCGCCTCGAAGTCGGACGTCGAGCGACAGGCCGAGGCCAAGGACAAGACCGGCGTCTTCATCGGCTCGTACGCGACCAACCCGGTCAACGGCGAGCAGATCCCCGTCTTCATCGCCGACTACGTCCTGATGGGCTACGGCACCGGCGCGATCATGGCCGTACCGGCGGGCGACCAGCGCGACTTCGAGTTCGCGCGCGCCTTCGAGCTGCCCATCCACTGCATCGTGGAGCCGACCGACGGGCGCGGCACCGACACCTCGACGTGGGACAACGCCTTCGGCGCCTACGACGCGAAGATCATCAACTCGGCCAACGGCGACATCTCGCTGGACGGCCTGCCCGTCGCCGAGGCCAAGGCCCGCATCACCGAGTGGCTGGAGCGCAAGGGCATCGGCCGCGGCACCGTCAACTTCCGGCTGCGCGACTGGCTGTTCAGCCGCCAGCGCTACTGGGGCGAGCCCTTCCCGATCGTCTACGACGAGGACGGCGTCGCCCACTCGCTGCCCGAGTCGATGCTGCCCCTGGAGCTGCCCGAGGTTGAGGACTACTCGCCGCGCACCTTCGACCCGGACGACGCGAACACCTCCCCGGAGACCCCGCTGTCCCGCAACGCGGAC
Organism: Streptomyces sp. NPDC047042; assembly: GCF_040644035.1. Classification (NCBI taxonomy): domain Bacteria; kingdom Bacillati; phylum Actinomycetota; class Actinomycetes; order Kitasatosporales; family Streptomycetaceae; genus Streptomyces; species Streptomyces sp. NPDC047042. The sequence goes on from NZ_JBEYVP010000027.1 coordinate 24,455, forward strand.
TGGGTCAACGTCACCCTGGACCTGGGCGACGGGCGCGGGCCGCAGAAGTACCGCCGCGAGACCAACACCATGCCCAACTGGGCCGGTTCCTGCTGGTACGAGCTGCGCTACCTGGACCCGCACAACAGCGAGAAGCTGGTCGACCCGGCCGTCGAGCAGTACTGGATGGGCCCCCGCGAGGGCCGGCCCCACGGCGGCGTCGACCTGTACGTCGGCGGCGCCGAGCACGCCGTGCTGCACCTGCTGTATGCCCGCTTCTGGTCCAAGGTCCTGTTCGACCTGGGGCACGTCTCGTCGGTCGAGCCGTTCCACAAGCTGTTCAACCAGGGCATGATCCAGGCCTTCGTGTACCGCGACAGCCGAGGCATCGCCGTACCGGCCACCGAGGTGGAGGAGCGCGACGGCGAGTTCTTCCACAACGGCGAGAAGGTCTCCCGGCTGCTGGGCAAGATGGGCAAGTCCCTGAAGAACGCGGTCACTCCGGACGAGGTCAGTGCCGAGTACGGGGCGGACACACTGCGCCTGTACGAGATGGCCATGGGCCCCCTGGACGTGTCGCGGCCGTGGGACACGCGCGCGGTGGTGGGCCAGTACCGGCTGCTGCAGCGGCTGTGGCGCAACGTCGTCGACGAGAACACCGGTGAGGTCACCGTCGTCGACTCCGAGACCGACGAGGCGACCCTGCGTGCCCTGCACAAGGCGATCGACGGCGTCCGCCAGGACCTGGAGGGCCTGCGCTTCAACACGGCCATCGCCAAGGTCACCGAGCTGAACAACCAGCTGACCAAGACGGGCGGGCCGGTCACGCGCACGGTCGCCGAGGCCCTGGTGCTGCTGGTCGCGCCGCTGGCCCCGCACATCGCCGAGGAGCTGTGGCGCAGGCTGGGCCACCCCGACTCGGTCGTCCACCAGGACTTCCCGGTCGCCGACCCCGCGTACGTCGTCGATGAGAGCGTGACCTGCGTCGTGCAGATCAAGGGCAAGGTCAAGGCCCGCCTGGAGGTCTCGCCGTCGATCTCCGAGGACGAGCTGGAGAAGGTGGCGCTGGGTGACGACAAGGTCGTGGAGGCACTGGCCGGCGCGGGGATCCGCAAGGTGATCGTGCGGGCGCCGAAGCTGGTCAACATCGTCACGGCGTAGGTCCGGGCTGCGGTCCGGACCGCAGTGCGGGCATGCGTGCCCGCAGTGACGCGGGGCCGGGCGTGGGCGGTCCGGTGGATCGCTCGGGGTAGTCCCCTACGGGCAGGTTCGGGGTTCTTTTGGAACTCCGGGCCTGCCCTTTGCGTTTACGGTTGAAGAGCGGCTCGAAGGCCGCGACCGGTACGAGGAGGAGCGTCGTGGAAGCCGCTGTCGCAGTTGTCGCCCTGCTCTTCCTGCTGTTCGTCGTGCTGGGCGTGTACGCGACCGTGAAAGTGGTCGGCGCGGCCAAGAGAGGTGTCGACCGGACGATCTCGCAGGCCCGCCGCACGGTCGAGGACACCACCCTGCGCGCCAAGACGTACGCCCAGCCCGGCCCGGTCGGCGAGCTGGCCCAGCTCAGGCTCAAACTGCGTACGTCGATGCGGGCCACCCAGGACGCGCTGCACGCGGGCGTGACCGAGGACGAGTCGCTCAAGGAGTCCCTCGGCCTCTTCGAACGGCTCAGCAGGCACGGCCACGAACTGGACGCCGAACTCAAGCGACTGGAGTCCGAGCCCGACCGGGCGACGCTGGCCGCGAGACTGCCCGCGCTGCGCGAGCGCACCGACCAGATCACTCAGGCCGCCGACTCGCTGCGCTGGGCGGCCCGGGACCGCGCGACCCGTTTCGCCGGCGACGACCTGGACTCCCTGCGGACCCAGATCGACGTCGAGGCGGGCGCCCTGCGGCACTGGACGACCGTGGAGCCGACGCCCACCGCGACACCCTCACCGGCAGCCACACCGACTCCCGCCCCCACGCCGGCCGCCACTCCCGCCCCCGCTCCGCCGCCCTGGCCCGAGGCTCCGGCCGCCGACGGGGGCGCGGCGCAACAGACCTGGGAGGACAACGCGGACGGGCGTCGGCCCGCCGAACCGGCTCGGCCCGCCATCACCCCGCCGGTCCAACAGCCCACCTATCCCTGGCAGAAGAAACCCCGTCCGGAGAGCACGACTTGATCCGGTGGGCCGACTCCGGTCCCGACGCAGGTGAAAGGGGCGGGCTGCCGCCCACAAGCTACGGCAGGTAACCTCCAGCTCATGTCCCGCCATGTCGCGATCGTCACCGATTCAACGGCCTACCTGCCGCCACGGACGATGGAGCGCCACGGCATCATCGCGGTGCCGCTGACCGTGGTCCTCGGCGACCAGGCTCTCGAAGAGGGCACCGAGATCTCGGCCCGTTCCCTGGCCCAGGCTCTCCAGAAGCGTCGGTCCGTCACCACTTCGCGCCCCAGCCCCCAACTCTTCGCGGAGACCTACCGCAAGGTCGCCGAGTCCGGCGCCACCGGCATCGTCTCCCTGCACCTCTCCGCCGAGTTCTCGGGCACGTACGATGCCGCGGTCCTGGCGGCCCGTGAGGCGCCGGTGCCCGTGCGGGTGGTGGACACCGGGATGGTCGCGATGGCCCTCGGGTTCTGCGCACTGGCCGCCGCCGAGGCGGCGGAGGCGGGCGGCACGGTGGACGAGGCCGTCACGGCCGCGGAGAAGCGCGCCGCGGGCACGTCCGCGTACTTCTACGTCGACACCCTCGACTATCTGCGCCGCGGCGGTCGGATCGGCGCGGCGCAGGCCATTTTCGGTTCCGCCCTCGCGGTGAAGCCGCTGTTGCAGCTGGACGGCGGACGCATCGAACTGCTCGAGAAGGTGCGAACGGCGTCCAGGGCCATCGCCCGCCTGGAGGAGATCGCCGTCGACCGTGCGGGTGGTGCACAGGTCGACATCGCGGTGCATCATCTGGCCGCTCCCGAACGGGCAGCGGCTCTCGCGGACCGACTGCGGGTCCGGGTGCCGGAGCTGGCCGACCTGCATGTGAGCGAGGTGGGCGCGGTGATCGGGGCGCATACGGGGCCCGGGTTGCTGGGTGTGGTTGTTTCGCCTCGGTGATGGTCTTCTGTGCCCAGAGGTTTGTGTGGGGCACTCGTGTGGGTGACGGAGTTTTCCACAACCGGTGAGTAATCCACCGGAATTGAGCAAGATCATCGCGAGTGTGGCGGATTGCTCCATCCTCGGCGCATGACATTTCGATCAGGTTCACGCGCAACCACTGCGACCAGCGGCCCGGGCCGCGGCTCGATGTCCGACGGCCGCGTCCGTCATGGCCATGGCCATGGCCAGCGCCATCGGCATCGCCGTCCCGGTGGCCGGGCTCGGCAGCATCAGGCGTCGGCCGATGAACTGCGGCGGCGGGCGGAGGTGCTCTTCGGCGAACGGGTACTGGAGCGAAGGGAGTTGGGGAACGGGCCGCCGGGTGGGGATCAGAATGCGGGGGCGGTGGACGACGGGGAGGTGGCGGGGCTCGGTAGGCCGGCGGCGGTAGGGCGTCGGGGCTCTGGTGGGGGCGTGGACGGCAGGGGTGCCGTTGGTGCGGCTGTTGTTGGGGACCGGGGTGCTGGTGCTGGTGTTCGGGCTGGTGGTGCTGGTGGCGGCATCAGTGCTGGTGCTGGTGCTGGCACGGGTGACGGTGACGGTGGCAGTGGCAGTGGCAGTGGCCGTGAGCGGGGTCGTGGCGGTGTCGGTGGCCGTGGCGATGGCGGTACCAGTAACAGTTCCGGTGTTGGCACCGGCACCAGTACGGGTGCCGGTGGCGGTTCGGATGGTGGTTACGGGGCCCCTGTTGAGGGCTGGCGGGAGCGGGCCGGGCTTGCTGTGCGGGAGCGGATGCCCGTGTGGTTGCAGGCGCGGTGCGGTCTGGAACGGCGGAGCGTGGTGGCGCTCACGGCGGTGCTGGTCGCTGCCGGTGTTCTCGCCGGGCAGCACTTCTGGGCGGGGCGTGTCCAGCCTGTCCGGGCGCCGGAAGTGGTGCGGGCGGCGGCTCCGCTCGGGTCGGCGCGGGCCGCGAGTGGCGTGACCGTGCCCCGGGGTGTCACGGCGCCGGCCGGGGCGCAGATCGTGGTGGACGTCAGCGGCAAGGTGCGTGAGCCGGGGGTTCATCGGCTGCCGGCCGGGTCGCGGGTCGCCGACGCGCTGCGGGCCGCCGGTGGGGTGCGGCCCGGCACGAAGACGGATGGGCTCAACCGCGCCCGGTTCCTGGTGGACGGCGAACAGGTGGTGGTCGGCGGGGTCGTGGGCGCATCGGGCGCGGTCGTGGGTGGCACGGTTGTGAGCGGGGCGGCCGGCTCGGGTGGCGTGGGAGCGGGCGGCTCCGTGGGCGGGGCGGGGGCTGGACCGGTGGCGCCGGTTTCGTTGAACACGGGCACCGTGGAACAGCTCGACACCCTGCCGGGGGTCGGGCCGGTGCTGGCGCAGCACATCGTCGACTACCGCACCCAGCACGGCGGATACCGGTCCGTCGACGAACTGCGCGAGGTGAACGGCATCGGCGACCGACGCTTCGCCGATCTGCGAAACCTCGTGCAGCCATGAGCCGGGTACCGGGCACCCCGGAATCGGAGCATCGCGCTCGGAACGCGGTGGCGGGGGACGCGCACGACGACTTTCGCCGGCTCGACGAGCAGAACGTCCCCGACGGTCGGACATCTCGCGCCCGTCGGTCCGTGCACGCCGCCTCGGGCAAGCGGCTCGGGGAGGCGAACCCCCGGCAGGAAGGGCCGACAGACCTGCGGTTGGTGCCGCCCGCGTTGGCGGCATGGGCGACAGCGGCACTGACACTGGATGCCCCTCCCGGCTGGGTCACCGGTGTCGCGGTCGTCTGTTCGGTCGTGGCCGGAGTGCTCCTGCTGGTCCGTCGGACCTCGGCGGGACCGGGGCTGCCGGCGGTGCGACAGCCCTGGCGGGGCAACTGGTCGCGGGTTTCCGTGGCCTGCGTGCTGCTCTGCGTCGCCGCGGCCGCCGCCTCCGCCGGACTGCACGGGGCCGATCTGCGCAGGGGGCCCGTGCCGGGGCTGGCGCGACAGTACGCCAGTGTGACGGCCGAGGTGGAGCTCACTTCCGATCCACGGCTCTCCCGGCCCCGGATCCAGGGCGCTCACGCCGCGCCGAGCGCCGTACTGCTCGACGCCGAGATCCGGCGGATCGAGTCGCCCGACGGGAGCACGACGGCGACACGGACGCCCGTACTCGTGACCGTCGACATGAGCGCGAAGCCGACGAGGGCGGGGCCCTTCCGCCGGCCGGGCGCCAAGGCGGGGGCCGGGCCGGAGCGTTCGCCCTGGCTGGGGTTGTTGCCGTCCACGCGGCTGAAGGTGACCGGGCGGCTCGTGCCCGCGTTGACCGGCGGTGACCGGATCGCGGCTGTGCTGCGGGTACGGGGTCGGGCGGCGCCGGAGGTGGTGGGGCCACCGTCGGCGGCACAGCGGTTCGCCGGGCGGCTGCGGGCGGGGCTGCGGGACGCCACCGAGGATCTCCCGGCGGACGCGCGGGCGCTGCTGCCCGGCCTGGTCGTCGGGGACACCTCGCGTGTCACACCCGAGCTGGACGAGGCGTTCAAGGAGACCGACCTCACGCACCTCATGGCCGTCAGCGGGGCGAACTTCACGATCCTCCTCGCCCTCCTCATCGGCCCGCCCGCCCTCGCCCAGCAGGTCGAACGGCGTGGTCTCGCACCCCGGCTGGGCATCTCCCTCCGGACGACCGCGCTGTTCGGCGGCGCGCTCACCCTGGGATTCGTCGTCGTGTGCAGACCCGACCCGAGTGTGCTGCGGGCCGCGGCCTGCGGATCGGTCGCACTGCTCGCCCTCGCGACCGGGCGCCGCCGGTCACTGATCCCGGCGCTGGCGACAGCGATCCTGCTGCTGGTGCTGTACGACCCCTGGCTGGCACGGAGTTACGGCTTCCTGCTCTCCGTCCTCGCCACCGGCGCCCTCCTCACCCTCGCGCCCCGCTGGAGCCCGGCGTTGCGCAGGCGCGGGGTGCCGCCGCGACTGGCCGAGGCGCTGGCCGCCGCCGGTGCCGCCCAGGCCGTGTGCGCGCCGGTCGTGGCCGTACTGTCGGCACGGGTGAGCCTGGTGGCGGTGCCGTGCAACCTGCTCGCCGAGTTCGCCGTCGCCCCGGCCACCGTGCTGGGCTTCGGGGCGCTGGCCACCGCGCCGGTGGCCATGCCGGTGGCCGGAGCGCTGGCCTGGGGCGCGAGTTGGCCCGCGGGGTGGATCGTCGACATCGCCCGCACGGGAGCGGCGCTGCCCGGCGGGGGAGTGGACTGGCCGGGCAGCTGGACGGGCGCGCTGCTGCTGGGGCTGTGCGTGGTGCTCGTCGTGTTCGTGGGCGCGCGGCTGTTGCGGCACCCCTGGTGGTGCGCGGCCTGTGGGGTGCTGCTGCTCCTGGTGGTCGTGCGGCCCGCGCCGCTGACCAGGGCGATCACCGGGTGGCCGCCGCCGGGGTGGCGGTTCGCGATGTGCGACGTGGGGCAAGGCGACGCGAGTGTGCTGGCGGCCGGGGAGGGTACCGGCGTGGTCGTGGACGCCGGACCCGACCCGGCGCTGGTCGACCACTGTCTGCGCGACCTCGGCATCACCAAGGTGCCCCTGGTGATCCTCACCCACTTCCACGCCGACCATGTCGCCGGGCTGCCCGGGGTACTGCGGGGGCGTTCGGTGGGCGCGATCGAGACGACCGGGTTCGAGGAGCCCGAGGACCAGGCCGAGTTCGTGCTGAGGGAGGCGGCGGCCCGGCGTATCCCCGTGACGCGTGCGGTCGCCGGGGAGCGGCGGAGGACGGGTGACCTCGACTGGGAGGTGCTGTGGCCGCGGCCGGCACCCGCACCCGAGCCGGAGGGGGCCAACGACGCCAGTGTCACGTTGCTCGTCCGGTCGGCGGGGCTGCGCCTGCTGCTCCTCGGGGACCTGGAACCCCCGGCCCAGCGCGCGCTGTTGGGTTCGCCGGCCGCCGGGGCGGTGCGTGCAGTGGACGTCCTGAAGGTCGCCCACCACGGATCCGCCTATCAGGACCCAGAGCTCATACGGGCGGCGGCACCGAGGCTGGCCCTCATCTCGTGCGGCGCGGACAACACGTACGGGCATCCCGCTCCCAGTACGGTGGCGGCGCTCAGGAACGGGGGTGCCGTGGTGCTGAGGACGGACGAGGACGGGGCGTTGGCGGTCGTCGGTGCGGGCCGTGAGCTGCGGGTGGCGAGAGACTGAGGCCATGAACTCCGCACAGGCTGCGGCCTACCTCCGTCGGCTGGGCGTCGAGCGCCCGGTGTCGCCCACCCTCGACACGCTGCGCGAGCTGCAACTGCGGCACCTGGTGTCGGTGCCTTTCGAGAATCTCTCGATCCATCTCGGAGAGGAGATCGTGCTGGCCGAGGACCGGCTGTTCGACAAGGTGGTGGGCGCCCGGCGGGGCGGGTTCTGCTACGAACTCAACGGTCTTTTCGGGGCGTTGCTGACGGCGCTGGGCTTCGACGTCACGCTGCTCGCGGCGCGGGTGTACGGCGACGAAGGGCGGCTCGGGATCCCGTACGACCATCTCGCGCTGCGGGTGGGGACGGTGGACGCGGAGGGGGGTGACTGGTTGGTCGATGTGGGTTTCGGGGCGCACAGCCACCGTCCGCTGGCCTTCGGGCAGCGGGGTGAGCAGGAGGATCCGGGCGGTACGTTCCTGATCGTCGAGGCGGGGCCCGACTCGGCGGGGGTGCGGGGCGGCGGGGTGGACAGGGGGTCGGGGATGGACTCGGGGACGGATTCGGGCGCGGGTGCGGGCGCGGGTGACCTGGACGTGGTGCGGGACGGGAGCCGTCGGTATCGGCTGGAGCTGCGGCCTCGGGTGCTGGGGGACTTCGTCGCCGGGGCGTGGTGGCACAGCACTTCCCCCGAGTCGCACTTCACGCGGTCGCTGGTCTGCTCGCGGGTCACGGAGGACGGCGGGAGGATCACGCTCAGCGGGCGGAGTCTCACGGTGACGGCGCCGGGTGGGGAGAAGGAGGTGCGGGAGCTGGGGGCCGACAGTGAGGTGCTCTCCGTGTACCGGGAGCGGTTCGGGGTCGAGTTGTCGCGGGTGCCGAGTGTGCCGAGTGTTCGGAGCCCTGGTGGGGATGCGTGAGGCGGCCGGCGGCTGGACCAGGCTCCGGGGTGGCGGAAAATGTCTCCGTGAGCGATGTGAGACATGTGCTGGTGCTGCCCGACCGCGATGCCGCCGAGGACGTGGTGGAGGCGTTGCGTGACCGGTTCGGCATCGGTGAGGAGCCGCAGCTCGTACGGGACGCGCTGGCCGGTGAGGACGATGCCGAGGACGCCCAGTGGCTGGTGGTGCTGACGGACGAGGCGGGGCGGCTGGACGCGGCGGAGCTGGACGAGTTCGTGGGGGAGTGGGAGGGGTGGCGGGAGGAGCCGTAGCCCCAAGCCGCCCAGCCCACCCAGCCCCCGAGCTCCCGAGCTCCCGAGCTCCCGGGGACTGTGGGCGGCGGCGTTGTCAGTGGCTCGTGGGATGCTTTCGGGGATGGCCAAGAAGACCGCACATGACGACCCTCTCGCCCCCGTCACGCTTGCCGTGGGCCAGGAGGACCTCCTGCTCGACCGTGCCGTGCAGGAGGTGGTGGCCGCCGCTCGGGCCGCCGACGCCGACACGGACGTACGGGACCTGACCTCGGACCAGTTGCAGCCGGGGACGCTGGCCGAGCTGACCAGTCCCTCGCTCTTCTCCGAGCGGAAGGTCGTGATCGTACGCAACGCGCAGGATCTGTCGGCCGACACGGTCAAGGATGTGAAGGCCTACCTCGGGGCGCCGGCGGAGGAGATCACCCTCGTGCTGCTGCACGCGGGCGGGGCCAAGGGCAAGGCGTTGCTCGACGCGGCGCGCAAGGTGGGGGCGCGGGAGGTGGCGTGTCCCAAGATGACGAAGCCGGCGGATCGGCTGGCGTTCGTGCGGTCGGAGTTCCGGGCGACGGGGAGATCCGCCACGCCCGAGGCGTGTCAGGCGCTCGTCGACTCGATCGGGAGTGATCTGCGGGAGCTGGCGTCCGCGGTGACTCAGCTGGTCGCGGATGTCGAGGGGACGATCGACGGGGCGGTGGTCGGGCGGTACTACACCGGGCGGGCCGAGGCCTCGAGTTTCGAGGTGGCCGACCGGGCCGTCGAGGGGCGGGCGGCGGAGGCGCTGGAGGCGTTGCGGTGGTCGTTGTCGACCGGGGTGGCGCCGGTGATGATCACTAGCGCGTTGGCTCAGGGGGTGCGGGCGATCGGGAAGTTGTCGTCCGCGCGGGGTGGGCGGCCGGCGGATCTTGCTCGGGAGTTGGGGATGCCGCCGTGGAAGATCGATCGGGTTCGGCAGCAGATGCGGGGGTGGACGCCGGAGGGGGTTTCTGTGGCGTTGCGGGCGGTGGCTGAGGCTGATGCGGGGGTTAAGGGGGGTGGGGATGATCCCGAGTACGCGTTGGAGAAGGCGGTTGTGGTGATTGCTCGGGCGGCTCGGTCTCGGGGGTAGGGGTGGGCGGGGTTTTTCGCCCCCGCCGCCCTTACCCGTCCCATCCCGTTCCTGGGGGCTGCCGCCCCCAGACCCCCGCTACGGCCCTGAACGGGCCTTGTCCTCAAACGCCGGACGGGCTAATGGTGCGGGCCGGTGCTGAAGAGGTGTCGGACGGGCTGGGGGTGCGGGCCGGTGTTGTAAAGGGGCCCGACGGGCGGGAATGTCGGCGTACGCCGAAGGCCCCGGCTTCTGTCCTGGGGTAGGACCGGTGCCGGGGCCTTCGGGTGTTGCTTCTGCTGGGTGGCTTCACGCCCGCGTGGCGAACGCAGTCGTGCGTGGAGCCGGGGTGCCGGGTGGGGGCGGGAGAGAGGGCCCGCTCTGGTCCGTCCGGCGGATTAGATCAAGGGAAGCGAGGTTCAGCCCTTGAGGGCGGCGACCTTGGAAGCAAGCGCCGACTTCTTGTTGGCGGCCTGGTTCTTGTGGATGACACCCTTCGAGACGGCCTTGTCGAGCTGACGCGCGGCAGCGCGCTGCGTCTCGGTGGCCTTCTCGATGTCACCCGCGGCAGCGGCCTCGCGGGCCTTGCGGATCGCGGTCTTCAGGGAGGACTTGACGGCCTTGTTGCGCAGCCGAGCCTTCTCGTTGGTCTTGTTCCGCTTGATCTGGGACTTGATGTTCGCCACGAATGAGCCTTTTCAGCTTCAGGTGCGCGAGGGCACGCCTCATGCACCGTTTGATTGCTTCTTGGTTTTACTGCACCGTGTCTCCTGCTGAGAGGGCATGGGACACAGCGACTCAGGCTACCAGCCGCTCTTCCGGCGGCCCAATCCGGTCGACCGCTCTCCCGCCCGCTCTTCGTGAAACCGCCCAAACCGGTCCCCGCTCCCCGCCCGTGGGACCATGGAACCTACGTATCGATTCGACCCGAGACCGCAGACACTGCGGACGCCTCAAGAATCAGGACCCTGCGTGCCCGCGATCCCTAGCCATGTGCCCGAGCCGAGCCGTACCGACCCGGCTCTGATCCGCAACTTCTGCATCATCGCGCACATCGACCACGGCAAGTCCACGCTCGCCGACCGGATGCTCCAGCTGACCGGAGTGGTCGACCAGCGGCAGATGCGCGCCCAGTACCTCGACCGCATGGACATCGAGCGCGAGCGCGGCATCACGATCAAGTCCCAGGCGGTGCGTCTGCCGTGGGCCCCGACCGGCGGGGACGGGGGTGAGAAGGGCAGGACCCACATCCTGAACATGATCGACACCCCGGGACACGTCGACTTCACCTACGAGGTCTCGCGGTCGCTCGCGGCCTGTGAGGGGACCGTCCTCCTCGTCGACGCCGCCCAGGGCATCGAGGCCCAGACCCTCGCCAACCTGTACCTGGCGATGGAGAACGACCTCAAGATCATCCCCGTACTGAACAAGATCGACCTGCCGGCCGCCCAGCCGGAGAAGTTCTCCGAGGAGCTCGCCAACCTCATCGGCTGCGACCCGGACGATGTGCTCAGGGTCTCCGCCAAGACGGGTGTGGGCGTCGACGCCCTGCTCGACAGGGTCGTCGCCGAGGTGCCGGCTCCCGTCGGGGTCGCGGACGCGCCCGCCCGCGCCATGATCTTCGACTCCGTGTACGACTCGTACCGGGGGGTCGTGACGTACGTACGAGTCATCGACGGGCAGCTCACCAAGCGTGAGCGGATCCGGATGATGTCCACCGGGGCCACGCACGAGCTGCTGGAGATCGGGACCAACTCGCCCGAGATGCTGCCCGCCGACGGGCTCGGGGTCGGTGAGGTGGGGTATCTCATCACCGGCGTGAAGGACGTGCGTCAGTCCAAGGTCGGTGACACCATCACGACCCTGCACCAGGGGGCGACCGAGGCGCTCGGCGGCTACAAGGACCCCAAGCCCATGGTCTTCTCCGGGCTCTATCCGCTGGACGGCTCCGACTACCCCGAGCTGCGCGACGCCCTCGACAAGCTCCAGCTCAACGACGCCGCGCTGGTCTACGAGCCCGAGACCTCCGCCGCCCTCGGGTTCGGCTTCCGGGTCGGCTTCCTGGGCCTGCTGCACCTCGACGTCATCCGCGAGCGACTCGAGCGGGAGTTCGGCCTCGACCTCATCGCCACCGCGCCCAACGTGGTCTACCGGGTGGTGATGGAGGACACCTCCGAGCACATCGTCACCAACCCGAGCGAGTTCCCCGAGGGGAAGATCAGCGAGGTCTACGAGCCCGTCGTACGGGCGACGATCCTCGCGCCGTCCGAGTTCATCGGGTCGATCATGGAGCTGTGCCAGACCCGGCGCGGTGTGCTGATCGGAATGGACTACCTGTCGGAGGACCGGGTCGAGATCCGGTACACGCTGCCGCTCGCCGAGATCGTCTTCGACTTCTTCGACCAGCTGAAGTCCAAGACCCGGGGCTACGCGTCGCTGGACTACGAGCCCACCGGTGAGCAGACCTCCAGCCTCGTCAAGGTCGACATCCTGCTGCACGGCGACAAGGTCGACGCGTTCTCCGCGGTCACGCACAAGGACGCGGCGTACGCGTACGGGGTGCGGCTCGTCGCCAAGCTGCGCGAGCTGATCCCGCGGCAGGCCTTCGAGGTGCCCATCCAGGCCGCCATCGGATCGCGGGTCATCGCCCGCGAGACCATCCGCGCGATCCGCAAGGACGTTCTCGCCAAGTGCTACGGCGGTGACATCTCGCGCAAGCGGAAGCTGCTGGAGAAGCAGAAGGAGGGCAAGAAGCGGATGAAGATGGTGGGCTCTGTGGAGGTTCCGCAGGACGCCTTCATCGCCGTCTTGTCGAGCGACGACAACGCCGGGTCGGGCAAGGGTAAGAAGTAGCCGACATCGGTGGTGTGCGATCGGGAGAATGGGGGCTCGCCGCGTAGGAACGCGGTGGGCCCCCGTTCGTGTCCTTACCGTCGGGGCTGTAGGAAGCGAACAGTCGCCATCTGTAGGAAGTGACGGCCCGTCGCCCCTTACGCACCGGGCGGTCGCGCCTTACTCTGATCTCTGCTCGGTAGTTACTCGCGAGTCACTCAGGTTCGCCTCGTGATGTGCATGTCGGTCGCACCCTGCTGACCTGCTTTTCTGCTGGGGGTCCGGGGGTCGTCCCCCGGGAAGACGCAGTAACAACAGCCGCAAATGAGCCAGCCGCCGCATTGCCGCGGGCCCCGGAGGATGTCGTGAGCGACACACAGACCTTGATCGAGAACCGTCCGCCGTCCGTAGCCGGTCTTTTCCTGGACCGAGTGGCCGCCACGCCGGACGCCGAGGCCTACCGCTACCCGGTGCCGCCGGCCGCCGGTGAGGGCCCGGACGACTGGAAGTCGCTGACCTGGGGGCAGACCGCGGAGCGGGTCTACGCCATCGCCGCCGGCCTCATCGAACTGGGCGTGCAGCCGGAGCAGCGCGTCGCGCTCGCCGCCGCCACCCGGGTCGAGTGGATCCTCGGTGACCTGGGCATCATGTGCGCCGGCGCGGCCACGACCACCGTGTATCCGCAGACCAACGCCGACGAGTCGGCCTTCATCCTTGCCGATTCCGCCAGCAAGGTGCTGATCGCGGAGGACGCGAGCCAGCTCGCCAAGGCGCAGGAGAAGCGCGCCGAACTCCCCGAACTCACCCATGTCGTGGTCATCGACCCGGCCGGCGTCGAGACCGGCGACGGTGTGCTCACGCTCGCCGAGCTCGAGCAGCGCGGTGCCGCGTATCTGGAGAAGCACCCGGACCTGATCAAGGAGCGGGTCGGGGCCATCACGAAGGACCAGCTCGCGACCCTGATCTACACCTCCGGCACCACCGGTCGCCCCAAGGGCGTCCGGCTGCCGCACGACAACTGGTCCTACATGGCGAAGGCGATCGCCGCGACCGGACTGGTCGGCCCGGACGACGTCCAGTACCTGTGGCTGCCGCTCGCGCACGTGTTCGGCAAGGTGCTGACCTCCGGTCAGATCGAGGTCGGTCATGTCACCGCCGTGGACGGCCGCGTCGACAAGATCATCGAGAACCTTCCGGTCGTGCAGCCGACGTACATGGCCGCCGTGCCGCGCATCTTCGAGAAGGTCTACAACGGGGTCGCGGCCAAGGCGCGCGCCGGTGGCGGCGCCAAGTACAAGATCTTCCAGTGGGCCTCCGGTGTCGCCCGCGAGTACGCCAAGGTCAGCCAGGACAACTTCCGGCGCACCGGCACCGCGTCCGCGCCCTTCGGTCTCTCCGCGAAGCACAAGGTCGCCGACGCCCTCGTCTTCGCCAAGATCCGCGAGGCCTTCGGCGGCAACCTGCGCGCCTGTGTCTCCGGATCGGCCGCCCTCGCGCCCGAGATCGGCTTCTTCTTCTCCGGCGCGGGCATCCACATCCTGGAGGGCTACGGCCTCACCGAGTCCTCCGCCGCGTCCTTCGTCAACCCCGGCGAGGCCTATCGCACCGGCACGGTCGGCAAGCCGTTGCCCGGTACGGAGGTGCGGATCGCGGACGACGGCGAGATTCTGCTGCGCGGGCCCGGGATCATGGAGGGCTACCACGGTCTGCCCGAGAAGACCGCCGAGGTGCTGGAGTCCGACGGCTGGTTCCACACCGGTGACATCGGCGAGCTGTCGCCCGACGGCTATCTGCGGATCACCGACCGCAAGAAGGACCTCATCAAAACGTCGGGCGGCAAGTACATCGCGCCGGCGGAGGTCGAGGGGCAGTTCAAGGCGGTCTGCCCGTACGTCTCCAACATCCTGGTGCACGGGGCCGACCGGAACTTCTGCACGGCGCTCATCGCCCTCGACGAGCCGGCCATTCTCGGCTGGGCCAAGGACAACGGGCTCGAGGGGAAGTCGTACGCGGAGGTGGTGGCCGCGCCGGGGACGGTCGCGCTGGTCGAGGGGTACGTCAAGGAGCTCAACGAGGGGCTTCAGCGGTGGCAGACGATCAAGAAGTTCCGGTTGTTGCCCCGGGATCTCGATGTGGAGCACGGGGAGATCACGCCGAGTCTGAAGTTGAAGCGGCCCGTGGTCGAGCGTGAGTACAAGTACTTGATCGACGAGATGTACGCGGGGTCTCGGGAGGCGTAAAGGGAGGCGCAAGGGGGGCGTGGGGTGCGGGGGCGTGCGGCGGCTGCGGGTGGGTTGCGGCTTGTCGCGCAGTTCCCCGCGCCCCTGCAGGGCCTGCCTGTCGGCGGCCCTACTTCGGCGGAATCTGTCCGTCTCTGAGCACTTGCGTAGCACTGTTCTTATTCATGGTGGCCCACTTCGGTAACTCGGCGCTTATGGGCGTGGTCGGTCTGTCACTCTGTCCGCGTCCATTGAGGTGTATTCGTACGAGCTGCCCGGGGAGCTGCCCATGGGGGTCATTCCGACGCAACGGGAGACCGTCTCCCGTGCGCCGTCCCCGGCGCCCGGCATTCCCGCGCGCCGGAGTGCGGACCGGCGCGCGGTTGTGCACGCCACGCTCGGCGGCGGCCCTCTCGCGGCGGGCGCGGCCCGTGGCCTCGTACGCGCGGCCCTCGCCGAATGGGCCCAACTCGGCCTGCCCGGCGCCGCATCGCTGCCGGAGCGGCTCATCGACGACGCCATGCTGGTCGTCAGTGAACTCGTCACCAACGCCGTCGTCCACGCGGGGACGGATGTCGAACTGGCGTGCCGACTGGAGACCTCGGGTGAACCGGAGGCCGAGGGCGGTGAGGTAGGGGCCGGGGGGAAGGGTCCCGTGCTCCTCGTCGAGGTGTCCGATCATCATCCCTCCCGCGCGCCTCGGGACGGCGGTGTCGAACTTCCGTACGACATACCGGAGTACGGGCGTGGCCTTCGCCTCGTCTCCGTGCTCTCCGAGGCCTGGGGAGTCACCTACCGCACCGGCGTCAAGACCGTCTGGGCACGGCTTCCCGCCGAGGGGACGAGGACCGACGACGACTTCGAGGCGTACGACGACACGCAGGCCCTCGGTCGCGGGTTACGGGCCGGCGAGGTCCCCGCCCCCGAGCCGCAGCGCGGCCCGCACGACCAGGAGTGGCTCGATCACGGCGCCCTCTCCTTCCTCGCCGAGGCCTCCGACCTCCTTGCCGGGCACCTCGACGAGGACCATGTCGCCGCGCTCACCGCACAGCTCCTCGTCCCGCGCCTCGCCGACTGGTGCGCGGTGTGGCTGGAGGACGAGTCCATGGGACGCGGGAGCTGGAGCGACGGCGGCGGAGCAGGCGGAGGCGGGAACGGCGGACGCTGGGGGAGCGGCGGGTACGTCGGACCCGGGCCGCGGCTCACCGGGGTGTGGCACCGCAGCGAGGAGCGGGTCGAGGAGTTGCGGGGCGCCCTGGAGAAGGACCCGCCGCGCCCGCCCGACACCTCCAGGACCGGGCCCGTTCCCGTGCCGTGGCCCGGCGACGCGCTCGGAGACGTGCACGAACAGGCACGCGAAGACGCGCGCGAAGACGCGCGCGAAGACGCGTGTGGCGGGGGGCCGGGGCGCGAGGACACCGGTGCCGCGCTCGCCTATCGGCTGGTCGCCGGCGGTCGGCCGCTCGGCACGCTGGTGATCGGGCGCGCCGGCGCGATCTGCTTCCCCGACGAGGTCACCGGCCTGGTCGAGGACCTCAGCCGCCGCGTCGCGCTCGCCGTCGGCGCCGCCCGCCAGTACGCCCGCCAGGCCACCATCAGCCGTATCCTCCAGCGCGGGCTGCTGCCCGGCGCCGTCGCCGAGATCCCCGGCATCAGCAGCGCCCTCGTCTACGAGCCCTGCGACAAGGGCGGGCCCAGCGGCGACTTCTACGACCTCTTCCCGGCCGGCGCCGGCCGCTGGTGTTTCGCCGTCGGCGACGTCCAGGGCAAGGGGCCCGAGGCCGCCGTGGTGATCGGCCTCGCCCGGCCCTGGCTGCGGCTGCTCGCCCGCGAGGGCTACCGCGTCGCCGATGTCCTCGACCGCCTCAACCAACTGCTCCTCGACGACGCCACGGAGACGGCGGACGCGGCGGCCCGCGCGCTCGTCGCGGCGGAGGGGCGCCACGGGCCACCGGGTGCCGCGGCGGGGCCGACAGGGGGTGCGGGGGGTTCGTTCGCCTCGGCTGTCCCCGGCGGCCTGGGCGCCGTACGGCCGGGTGAGGGGCCGCAGACTCGCTTCCTCTCCCTGCTGTACGGCGAACTCGTCCCCTTCGACGGAGGCGTGCGCTGCACCCTCGCCTCGGCCGGGCATCCGCTGCCGCTGGTGCTCCGGGCGGGCGGGGAGGTCCTCACGGCAGCCGAACCGCAGACCCTGCTCGGGGTCGTCGAGGACGAGACGTACACCAGCGGAAGCTTCGAGCTGTGGCCCGGCGACAGCCTGCTGTGCGTCACCGACGGGGTCACCGAGCGGCGCTGCGGGCCCCGCCAGTTCGACGACGGCGACGGTCTGGCGAGCGCCCTCGCGGGCTGCGCGGGGCTGAGCGCTCAGCTGATCGCGGAACGTATCAGCCGGCTCGTGCACGAGTTCGGGGAGCAGCCGCCGGAGGACGATCTGGCACTGCTGGTGCTGCAGACCGGGTGACGGCGCCCGGGACACCCGTGGCGGTGCTGGACAATGGGAGACATGCCCTCCGCACTTCCCGACGGCGAGGCCGTCCCCGACGACGGTGCCCTCCCCGCCCCCGCGCTCGCCGGGGCGGCGGATCGTCCCCTCGGGTTCTACCTCCACGTCCCGTACTGCGCGACCCGCTGCG
Source organism: Streptomyces sp. NPDC047042 (assembly GCF_040644035.1). NCBI lineage: Bacteria > Bacillati > Actinomycetota > Actinomycetes > Kitasatosporales > Streptomycetaceae > Streptomyces > Streptomyces sp. NPDC047042. The sequence continues at coordinate 41,615 of NZ_JBEYVP010000027.1, forward strand.
GCTACTGCGACTTCAACACCTACACCGCGACCGAGCTGCGCGGCACGGGCGGTGTCCTCGCCTCCCGCGACAACTACGCGGACACCCTGATCGACGAGGTCCGGCTCGCCCGGAAGGTCCTCGGCGACGACCCGCGCGAGGTCCGCACGGTGTTCGTCGGAGGCGGTACGCCCACACTGCTGGCCGCCGACGACCTCGTACGGATGCTGGGGGCGATCCGTGACGAGTTCGGCCTCGCGGCGGACGCCGAGGTGACGACCGAGGCGAATCCGGAGTCCGTGGACGAGCGATATCTGGCCACTCTGCGCGAGGGGGGTTTCAACCGGATCTCCTTCGGGATGCAGAGCGCGAAGCAGCATGTGCTGAAGGTGCTGGACCGTACGCACACGCCGGGGCGCCCCGAGGCGTGTGTCGCGGAGGCGCGAGCGGTGGGGTTCGAACATGTGAACCTCGACCTGATCTACGGCACGCCCGGGGAGTCCGACGACGACTGGCGGGCCTCGCTGGACGCGGTGCTGGGGGCCGGGCCGGACCATGTGAGCGCCTATGCGCTGATCGTGGAGGAGGGTACGCAGCTGGCTCGGCGTATCCGCCGGGGCGAGGTTCCGATGACCGACGACGACGTCCACGCTGATCGGTATCTGATCGCCGACGAGGTGCTGGGGGCGGCGGGATTCGAGTGGTACGAGGTGTCGAACTGGGCTACGTCGGAGGCGGCCCGGTGTCTTCACAACGAGCTGTACTGGCGTGGCGCCGACTGGTGGGGTGCGGGGCCGGGGGCGCACAGTCATGTGGGGGGCGTGCGGTGGTGGAACGTGAAGCATCCGGGGGCGTACGCGGGGGCGTTGGCGGCGGGGCGGTCGCCGGGGGCGGGGCGCGAGGTGCTGTCGGAGGAGGATCGGCGGGTCGAGCGGGTGTTGTTGGAGTTGCGGTTGCGGGAGGGGGTGCCGTTGGGGGTGTTGCGGGAGGCGGGGTTGGTGGCTGCGGGGAGGGCGTTGCGGGAGGGGTTGTTGGAGGCGGGGGCGTTTGAGGAGGGGTGGGGGGTGTTGACGTTGCGGGGGCGGTTGTTGGCTGATGCGGTGGTTCGGGATTTGGTGGACTGAGGGGGTGTGCTGCTGCGGGGCTGAGTTGTTCTCGCCCCCGCCGCCCCTACCCGTCCCATCCCTGGGGGCTGTGCCCCCAGACCCCCCTACGGCCCTGAACGGGCCTTGTCCTCAAACGCCGGACGGGCTGGAAATGCTGGCGTCAGTGACGAAGTCGATCAGCCGCTCCACAGAGCCCAGCAGCTCTGGTTCCAGGTCCCTGTACGAGTTCACCCTTGCCAAGATTGCCTGCCATACCGCGCCCGTGTTGGTCGGCCAGCCCAGTTCGCGGCACACGCCTGTTTTCCAGTCCTCGCCGTGGGGGATTCGGGGCCAGGCCTTGATTCCCAGTGATGCCGGCTTCACCGCCTCCCATACGTCGATGTACGGGTGGCCTACCACCAGTGCGTGTTCGCTTGTCACCGACTGTGCGATCCGGAACTCCTTCGTGCCCGGGATCAGGTGGTCCACCAGGATGCCCAGGCGGGCGTCCGGGCCCGGGGCGAACTCGGTCACGATCGCGGGGAGGTCGTCGATGCCCTCCAGGTACTCGACGACCACGCCCTCCACCCGCAGGTCGTCTCCCCACACCTTCTCGACCAGTTCCGCGTCGTGACGGCCCTCGACATAGATCCGCCCCGCCCTGGCCACCCGCGCCCGGGCCCCGGGGACCGCCAGCGAACCGGAAGCCGTACGGGACGGGCGGAGAGAGGGGGACGGGGCGGCGGGGCGTACGAGCGTTACCGGTTTGCCCTCCAGGAGGAAGGCGGCCGGTTCCAGCGGGAACACGCGGTGTTTGCCGAAGCGGTCCTCCAGGGTGACCGTGCCCGCCTCGCAGCGGATCACCGCGCCGCAGAAGCCCGTACCGGGCTCCTCGACCACCAGGCCCGGTTCGGCCGGGACCTGGGGTACGGGCTTCGGCTTCTTCCAGGGCGGGGTCAGGTCCGGAGAGTACTGGCGCATTCGGATGACGATAGGAGAAGCCCCCTCGCCCTCAGTCCACCGCCCGTCGCGACACGCCGAAACGGCTTGCCAGCGCGTCCCGTTGGGCCCGTACGAACGCGGCGTCCACCACCGCGCCGTGGCCGGGGACGTACAGCGCGTCCTCGCCGCCCAGGGCGAGCAGGCGGTCGAGGGCCGTCGGCCAGTGGGACGGCACGGCGTCGGGGCCCGCCTGGGGGTCGCCCGACTCCTCGACCAGGTCGCCGCAGAAGACGACCGGCGGGGCGTTGCGGGGGCGTACGACCGCTACCAGGTCGTGGTGGGTGTGGGCGGGGCCGGGGGTGGTTGTCAGGAGGACTTCCGGGGCGCCGGGGGGCGTGATCGTGAGGTTTCCGCGTACGTACTGGTGCGGGGTCACGAGGGTGTCCGCCGCCTCCTCCGCCGAGGGGGCGTCCAGGCCGTTGTGAACCGCGTCCGCACGCAATGCCTCGCGGCCCGCTTTTCCGTAGACGTCGGGAGTGGGGGCGGCGGCTTCTGCCGCTGCCGCGAAGATGTGCGCGCCCGCGAACGCCGCCGCTCCGAAAATATGATCGAAATGGGGGTGGGTGAGTGCGAGAAAGTCCACACGGCGCCCGGCGAGCCTCTGCGCCTCCAGACGCACCTTCGCGCCCTCCGCGAGGCTCGATCCCGCGTCGATCAGGAGTGCGCCGCCCGGCCAGGTCACCAGCCCCACCGTGCAGTCCCAGACCGGCAGCCGGCGCCGTCCGGCCCCGGCCGCCAGGCGTTCCCAGCCCAGGTCTTCCCACCGCGGCTCTTCCCAAGTCGCTTTCATGCGGCGACGCTAGCCGGACGCGACATCGCAGGACAGGTCGGTACACGTCGGCAGGTCGGCGCAGGCCGCCCTTGCCGGGGGCGTACCCGACAGCCGTACACTGGGCCGGGGAACTCTGGCACTCGCACGCGAAGAGTGCCAGGGCTGGTCAGTGAAGAGCAGCGCTCAGGGACGACGACAGCAGCTGGAGGTGCGCGCGGATGCTCAGTGAACGCAGGCTCGAAGTGCTGCGCGCCATCGTCCAGGACTATGTCGGCACCGAGGAGCCGGTCGGGTCCAAGGCGCTCACCGAGCGGCACAACCTCGGGGTCTCCCCGGCGACGGTCCGCAACGACATGGCGGCGCTGGAGGACGAGGGGTTCATCGCCCAGCCGCACACCAGTGCGGGGCGCATCCCGACCGACAAGGGCTACCGGCTCTTCGTCGACAAGCTCGCCGGTGTGAAGCCGATGACGGCCCCCGAGCGGCGTGCCATCCAGAATTTTCTGGACGGTGCCGTCGATCTCGACGATGTGGTCGGGCGGACTGTTCGGTTGCTTGCCCAGCTGACGCGGCAGGTCGCCGTCGTGCAGTATCCGTCGCTCACGCGTTCTACCGTCCGGCATGTGGAGCTGCTCTCGCTCGCTCCCGCGCGCGTGATGCTCGTGCTGATCACGGACACGGGCCGCGTGGAGCAGCGGATGATCGACTGCCCGGCGCCCTTCGGGGAGACGTCGCTGGCGGATCTACGCGCGCGGCTCAACAGCCGGGTCGCGGGCCGCCGGTTCGCGGACGTGCCGCAGCTGGTGCAGGATCTCCCGGACGCCTTCGAGGCGGAGGACCGGGGGACGGTCGCGACGGTGCTCTCCACTCTTCTGGAGACGCTCGTCGAGGAGACCGAGGAGCGGTTGATGATCGGCGGAACGGCCAATCTGACCCGCTTCGGCCATGACTTTCCCCTCACTATCCGACCCGTTCTGGAAGCCCTGGAGGAACAGGTCGTACTTCTCAAACTCCTTGGTGAGGCCGGGGATTCGAGCATGACCGTGCGAATCGGTCACGAGAACAAATACGAGGGACTCAACTCCACGTCCGTCGTGTCGGTCGGCTACGGTTCGGGCGGCGAGGCAGTCGCCAAGCTCGGCGTGGTCGGACCGACCCGCATGGACTACCCGGGAACGATGGGAGCGGTACGCGCAGTGGCACGGTACGTCGGACAGATCCTGGCGGAGTCGTAAGTGGCCACGGACTACTACGCCGTACTCGGCGTGCGCCGCGACGCGTCCCAGGACGAGATCAAGAAGGCGTTCAGGAGGCTCGCCCGCGAGCTGCACCCGGACGTCAACCCCGATCCGAAGACGCAGGAGCGGTTCAAGGAGATCAACGCCGCGTACGAGGTGTTGTCGGACCCGCAGAAGAAGCAGGTCTACGACCTCGGCGGCGACCCCCTCTCGCAGGCGGGCGGCGGAGGCGCGGGCGGCTTCGGCGCCGGTGGCTTCGGGAACTTCTCGGACATCATGGACGCGTTCTTCGGAACGGCGTCCCAGCGCGGGCCGAGGTCGCGTACGCGGCGCGGCCAGGACGCGATGATCCGGCTCGACATCGAGCTCGACGAGGCCGCCTTCGGGACCACCAAGGACATCCAGGTCGACACGGCCATCGTGTGCGGCACCTGTAGCGGTGAGGGTGCCGCGCCGGGGACCTCCGCCCAGACCTGCGACATGTGTCGCGGCCGGGGTGAGGTGTCCCAGGTGACGCGGTCCTTCCTGGGCCAGGTCATGACGTCCCGGCCCTGCCCGCAGTGCCAGGGGTTCGGGACGGTCGTTCCGACGCCGTGCCCCGAGTGCGCGGGCGACGGGCGGGTGCGGTCGCGGCGGACGCTGACCGTGAAGATCCCCGCGGGTGTCGACAACGGTACGCGGATCCAGCTCGCCGGTGAGGGCGAGGTGGGCCCGGGCGGCGGTCCCGCCGGTGACCTGTACGTCGAGATCCACGAGCTGCCGCACTCGCAGTTCCAGCGGCGCGGAGACGATCTGCACTGCACGGTGACCCTTCCGATGACGGCGGCGTCCCTGGGCACGAAGGTGCCGCTGGAGACGCTCGACGGGCTCGAGGAGGTCGACATCCGTCCCGGCACCCAGTCCGGGCAGTCGATCCCGCTGCACGGGCGCGGGGTCACGCACCTGAGGGGCGGCGGGCGCGGTGACCTCATCGTCCATGTCGAGGTCATGACGCCCACGAAGCTCGATCCCGAGCAGGAGCGGTTGCTGCGGGAACTGGCGAAGCTGCGGGGTGAGGAGCGGCCCACCGGGCAGTTCCAGCCTGGGCAGCAGGGGCTGTTCTCGCGGCTGAAGGACGCCTTCAACGGGCGCTGAGGACGGGGCCGCGCCCCTGCGGGAGCTGGGGGTAAGGCCTGATTCGGACTTGTGCGGGGGACGTGACAACATGCCGTCATGTCCTCCGCACTGACCGATCTCTTTCCTCACCCGATCGTGCAGGCCCCCATGGCGGGCGGCGTCTCCGTCCCGCAGCTGGCCGGGGCCGTCGCCGATGCGGGCGGGCTCGGGTTCCTCGCCGGCGGGTACAAGACCGCCGACGGGATGTACCAGGAGATCAAGACCCTGCGCGGACTCACCGGCCGTCCCTTCGGCGTGAACCTCTTCATGCCGCAGCCCGAGTATGCCGACCCCGCCGCCGTCGAGGTGTACGCCCACCAGCTCGCGGGTGAGTCCACCTGGTACGACACCGAGCTGGGCGACCCGGACAGCGGACGCGACGACGGGTACGACGCCAAGCTCGCCGTACTCCTCGACAACCCGGTGGCGGTCGTCTCCTTCCACTTCGGGGTGCCGAGCCCCGACGTACTGGACTCCCTCCGCCGCGCGGGCACCTTCACCCTGGTCACCGCGACCACCGCCGAGGAGGCCCTCGCCGTGGAGCGGGCCGGGGCCGACGCGGTGATCGTGCAGGGCGCCGAGGCCGGTGGCCATCAGGGCACCCACCGGGACAACCCCGAGGCCGACTGTGCCGCGATCGGGCTGCTCTCCCTTCTCGCGCAGGTCCGCGAGACCGTGAACCTGCCCCTTGTCGCCGCAGGCGGGCTCATGCGCGGCAGCCAGATCGCGGCCGTCCTCGCCGCGGGCGCGAGCGCCGCCCAGCTCGGCACCGCGTTCCTCGCCACCCCCGAGTCCGGCGCCCACGCGCTGCACAAGCAGGCGCTGACGAACCCCCTCTTCGTCCGTACGGAGCTGACGCGCGCGTTCTCCGGCCGGCCGGCCCGGGGGCTGGTGAACCGTTTCGTGCGCGAGCACGGCCCGTACGCGCCCGCCGCCTACCCCGAGGTCCACCACCTCACCTCGCCCCTGCGCAAGAAGGCCGCCGCGTCGGGCGACGCGCAGGGCATGGCGCTGTGGGCGGGACAGGGGCACCGGATGGCCCGTGACCTTCCGGCGGGCGAGCTGGTGCGGGTGCTGGCCGACGAGATCGAGGTCGCGCGGGACGCGTTGCTGGGCGGGGGTGCGAGCTCATGACCGCGCCCGTGTTCGTCGTCGAGAACCTCCCCGACGTCCGGCAGTACGTCCTCGACGGGCCCGAAGGCCGTCACGCCGTCTCCGTGAAGCGGCTGCGGGTCGGTGAGGCCGTCGTCCTCACCGACGGCGCCGGACACTGGGCGGACGGCGAGGTCGTCGGTGTCGAGGGCAAGGACCAGCTGGTTCTGCGGCTCGGCGCGGTCGTCGAGGAGGCGGTGGAGTCTCCGCGTATCACCGTCGTCCAGGCTCTTCCCAAGGGCGACCGGGGCGAGTTGGCCGTCGAGACGATGACCGAGACCGGGGTCGACGCCATCGTTCCCTGGGCCGCCTCCCGGTGCATCACCCAGTGGCGGGGCGACCGTGGGCTGAAGGCGCTCGCCAAGTGGCGGGCCACCGCCCGGGAAGCCGGCAAGCAGTCCCGCCGGGTGCGCTTCCCGGAGGTCGCGGACGCCGCGTCGAGCAAGCAGGTTGCCGCACTTCTCGCCAACGCCGACTTCGCCGCCGTACTGCACGAGGACCGTGAGTACCCCAGCGCCGCGCTCGCGACCGCCGAACTCCCCTCCGCTGGTGAGATCGTGCTGGTCGTCGGGCCCGAAGGCGGCGTCTCCCCCGAGGAGTTGGCCCTCTTCGAGGAGGCGGGGGCGAAGGCGTACCGGCTCGGGGCCAGTGTGCTGCGTACCTCGACCGCCGGTACCGCCGCTACGGCACTGCTGCTCGGCCGCACCGGACGCTGGTCCTAGACCCTGTCCGGTACACGCCTTCCGGGGCGGGGCCCGGCGGTGGCAGGCTGCCCAACATGGGGGCTATGAGACGGATTTGGCACCGGCCGCGCAGGAGCCGCCGGGTGGTCGCGGCGGCCGGACTCGTGGTGGCCGGCGTGAGTGGGATCGTCGCCTGCGATCCCGGTGGACTCAGTTCGGCCACGGTGGCGTTCACCACCGACCAGACCGCGACGAAGGAACTCGAGCGACGGGACGTCGACGTCCAGTGGCTCACCTGCACGGCCTCGGTCAACGGCGGCAACAAGGCGTCCGGGTCCGGGAGTTCGCCCTCGCCGAGCGCGAGCACCGTCGCGAGCGTCGAGTGCCGGGGCGAGACGAAGGGCGGCAAGGACATCACCGTCGACGGCAAAGTGACGCGCGCGGTCGACGGCAGATGCGTACGCGGTGACCTCACCGCCAAGGTCGCCGGCAAGCAGTGGTTCCGCGTCACCGGACTCGGCAACTGCGACGCGCCCAGCACCCCGCGCGCCACCTGGCGTCCCCCGGACAACGGGCGGCCCGAACCGACCGTGACCGTCACCGCGACGAAGACCGTCTACTGCCAGAAGAACCCGAACTGCTGGCCCGTCGAGGGTAAATGAGCAGGCATGAAGTGATCCAAACCTCTGTCCGGGGGCGTGCCCGCTGCTTAGGGTGATCGGGTGACTCAGCCCTCTTCGCCTGCGTATCTCCGGTTTCCGCATCTGCACGGCGACTCGGTCGCCTTCACCGCCGAGGACGACGTCTGGGTCGCCCCGCTCGACGGCGGCCGGGCCTGGCGCGTCAGCGCCGACAACGTACCGGTGAACCATCCCCGTTTCTCCCCGGACGGCACCCGCCTCGCCTGGACCTCCACCCGCGACGGCGCCCCCGAGGTCCATGTCGCCCCCATCGACGGCGGACCCGCCAAGCGGCTCACCCACTGGGGCAGTTGGCGGACCCAGGTACGCGGCTGGACCCCCGACGGGCGGGTCCTCGCCATCAGCACCCAGGGCCAGGCCAGCCTGCGCCGCTCCTGGGCCCGCGCCGTCCCGCTCGACGGCGGCCCGGCAACTCTCCTGCCGTACGGGCCCGTCGGCGATGTCGTCCAGGGCGGGCCGGGAGCGACCGTTCTCCTCTCCGCTCCCATGGGGCGCGAGGCCGCCTGGTGGAAGCGCTACCGGGGCGGTACGGCGGGCAAGCTGTGGATCGACCGGGAGGGCGCCGGCGAGTTCGTACGGCTGCACGCCGAGCTGGACGGGAACATCGAGTACCCGGTGTGGGTGGGGGAGCGCATCGCCTTCCTCTCCGACCACGAGGGTGTCGGGGCGTTGTACTCCTCCCTCGCCGACGGGTCCGACCTGCGACGTCACACCCCGCTCCACGGCTTCTACGCCCGGCATGCGGCGAGCGACGGCAGCCGGGTCGTGTACTCCTCCGCCGGTCAACTGTGGCTCCTCGACGACCTGGACGGGGCCGAGCCGCGACTCCTCGACATCCGGCTCGGCGGCCAGCGCGTCGACCTCCAGCCCCATCCCGTCAGCGCCTCCCGGTGGTTCAGCTCCGGCGCGCCGGACCACACCGGACGCGGCAGCGCCATCGGGGTGCGCGGCTCGGTGCACTGGGTCACCCACCGCTCCGGCCCCGCCCGCGTCCTCGCCTCCGGGCACGGTGTACGGGCCCGGCTGCCCCGCGCCTTCCGCGCGGACGGCGAGGAGTGGGCCGTGTGGGTGACGGACGCGGAGGGTGACGACGCACTGGAGTTCGCCCCCGCGACCGGTACCGCACCGGGGGCGCCGCCGCGCCGGCTCGCCGCCGGACAGCTCGGCCGCGTCCTCGGCCTCGCCGTGGCACCCGACGGCAGCCGGGTCGCCGTCGCCTCCCACGACGGGCGTGTGCTGCTCGTCGAGCGGGAGTCGGGCGAGGTGCGCGAGGTCGACAGCAGCGACGACGGCAATGTGACCGGGCTCGTCTTCTCACCCGACTCCGCCTGGCTCGCCTGGTCCCACCCCGGGCCGGACCCGCTGCGTCAGCTCAAGCTCGCCAACACCACCGACCTGTCGGTGACCGAGGCGACCCCGCTCCGCTTCCGGGACTACTCGCCCGCCTTCACCGTCGACGGCAAGCATCTCGTCTTCCTCTCGGCCAGGTCCTTCGACCCCGTCTACGACGAGCACGTGTTCGACCTCGCATTCGTCGGCGGCTCCCGTCCGCACCTCATCCCTCTCGCCGCGACCACGCCCTCGCCCTTCGGGCCGCAGCGGCACGGGCGGCCCTTCGAGGCGCCGGACAAGGACGAGACCCCGGACAGCGAGGGCGCCCCCGCCACCCGTATCGACCTCGACGGGCTCGCCGACCGGATCGTCCCCTTCCCGGTGGAGGCCGCCCGCTACTCCACGCTCCGCGCCGCCAAGGACGGCGTGCTGTGGCTGCGCCACCCCGTCCGCGGAGTCCTCGGCTCCTCCCGGGCCACCCCGGACGACCCCGACCCCAAGACCGAGCTGGAGCGGTACGATCTCGCCCAGAAGCGCATCGAGCACCTCGCCGGGGACGCCGACCACTTCGCCGTCAGCGGCGACGGCAAACGCGTTTTGCTGTGGACCGACGGCAAGCTGAAGGTCGTACCCAGCGACCGGCGCGCCTCGAACGACGACGAGAGCGACTCGAACATCACCGTCGACCTCTCCCGCGTCCGCCAGATCGTCGACCCGGCCGCCGAATGGCGGCAGATGTACGACGAGAACGGCCGCATCATGCGCGACAACTTCTGGCGCGCGGACATGGGCGGCACCGACTGGAACGCCGTCCTCGACCGCTACCGGCCCCTCCTCGACCGCGTCGCCACCCACGACGACCTCGTCGACCTTCTCTGGGAGGTTCACGGCGAGTTGGGCACCTCGCACGCGTACGTCACCCCGCGCGGCGGCTACGGCGGCGGCGAGCGCCAGGGCCTCCTGGGCGCCGACATCTCCCGCCACGAGGACGGCCCCCAGGACACCCCGCTCTGGCGCATCGACCGCATCCTCCCCGCCGAGACCTCCGACCCCGACGGTGTCTCCCCGCTCGCCGCACCCGGCGTCGCGGTGCGCCCCGGGGACGCGATCGTCGCCGTCGCCGGACAGCCCGTCGACCCGGTGACCGGGCCGGGCCCGCTGCTCGTCGGTACGGCGGGCAAGCCCATCGAGCTGACCATCTCGCCGTCCGGCGGCGGCGACCCGCGCCACGTGGTCGTCGTACCCCTCGCGGACGAGGAACCGTTGCGCTACCACGCGTGGGTCAACGACCGGCGCGCGTACGTCACCGAGAAGTCCGGCGGCCGGCTCGGCTATCTCCATGTGCCCGACATGCAGGCGCCCGGCTGGGCCCAGATCCACCGTGACCTGCGTGTCGAGGTCGCGAAGGAGGGGCTCGTCGTCGACGTCCGCGAGAACCGGGGCGGGCACACGTCGCAGCTGATCGTCGAGAAGCTGGCGCGGCGGATCGTCGGCTGGAACCTGCCGCGCGGGCTGCGCCCGTACAGCTACCCGGAGGACGCGCCGCGCGGGCCCGTCGTCGCCGTCGCCAACGAGTTCTCGGGGTCGGACGGGGACATCGTGAACGCGGCGATCAAGGCGCTGGGGATCGGGCCGGTGGTCGGTACGCGGACGTGGGGCGGGGTCATCGGCATCGACAACCGCTATGGGCTGGTCGACGGGACGCGGGTCACTCAGCCCAAGTACGCGTTCTGGCTGGAGGGTTACGGGTGGGGCGTGGAGAACCACGGGGTCGATCCGGACGTGGAGGTCGTGCAGACGCCGCAGGATTACGCCGCCGGGCGGGATGTCCAGCTGGATGCGGCGATCCGGCTGGCGCTGGAGTCGCTGGAGGAGCGGCCGGCGAGGACGGCGCCGGCGTTGCCTGAGGTGTAGTTTTCTCGCCCCCGCCGCCCCTACCCGTCCCATCCCGTCCTGGGGGCTGCCGCCCCCAGACCCCCGCTTCGCGCTGAACGCGCTCGTCCTCAAACGCCGGACGGGCTAAAAATTAGCCCCTCCGGCGTTTGAGGAGCGGGGGTTCGGGGGCAGCGCCCCCGAGGGGTCGCCCACTCGGCCCTCTCCGACCGGCGCCAACCCCGCGGCGCTCATACGCTCGGGGCATGTCAGAGGTGTACGCGGCGCGCAGAGCGCGGCTTCGGGAGCGGTGTCACGCGGGCGGTAGTGCGGGGGCGTTGGTGTCCCGGGCCGCCAATGTGCGGTATCTCGCGGGCGAGGCCCCGCAGGGAGCCGTACTGCTGCTGGGAAAACGCGAGGACCTGCTCGTGTGCGCGGGGCCCGAGGGCAGCCGTCCCGACGGGGCGCTGCGTGTGCACGCGCTGTCCGCGCCCGGCGGCGATCCCGCCGTCGCCGCCGCGGATCTCGCCGCCGCGCAGGGCACCGAGTCCCTGGCCGTCGAGGAGCACCATCTGACCGTGGCCCGGCACCGGGCCATCGGCTCGGTCGCCCCCCGGCTGCGTCTCGCCGACCTCGGCGGCGCGGTCGAGCAGCTCCGCGTGGTCAAGGACGAGGAGGAGATCGCCTGTCTGCGGATCGCCGCCGAGATCGCCGACCAGGCCCTCGGCGAGCTGCTGGAGTCGATCCTGGTCGGGCGTACGGAAAGACACCTCGCCCTGGAACTCGAGCGGCGGCTCGTCGATCACGGCGCCGACGGCCCCGCCTTCGCGACCGCCGTCGCGACCGGGCCCCACTCCGGCCGCCGGGGGCATCGGCCCACGGATCGGCGCGTGGAAGAGGGAGACTTCCTGTCTGTCTGTCTCGGTGCCGTGTATCGCGGATACCGGTGTGAAATCGGCCGCACATTCGTCATCGGGACCTCGCCGGCCGACTGGCAGATCGAGCTCTACGACCTCGTCTTCGCAGCCCAGCGCGCCGGACGCGAGGCACTGGCACCCGGCGCCGCCTACCGTGACGTGGACCGCGCGGCACGCCAGGTTCTGGACTCCGCGGGGTACGCGGACCGCCTTTCGGAGCTCTCCGGACACGGTGTGGGCCTCGAAATCGAGGAGGAGCCGCAGCTCGCCCCCGCAGCCATGGGTAAACTGGACGCTTGCGTGCCGGTCACCGTCGAACCGGGGGTCCACCTCCCGGGCCGGGGCGGTGTCCGGATCGATGACACGCTCGTCGTACGCCCTGAGGCGGACGGCGGACCCGAGCTACTTACCATCACGACCAAGGAACTGCTCGCGCTCTAGCTTCGAGCTGTCGCGTCTGCCCCGGGGTCGTCCACGTCAGTCCAGGAGATTCCGCAACCGTGGCTTCCACGAACGACCTCAAGAACGGCCTGGTGCTCAAGCTCGACGGGGGCCAGCTCTGGTCCGTCGTCGAGTTCCAGCACGTCAAGCCCGGCAAGGGCCCGGCCTTCGTGCGCACCAAGCTCAAGAACGTGCTCTCCGGCAAGGTCGTCGACAAGACGTTCAACGCCGGCGTCAAGGTCGAGACGGCCACTGTCGACAAGCGTGACATGCAGTTCTCCTACATGGACGGCGAGTACTTCGTCTTCATGGACATGGAGACGTACGACCAGCTCATGGTGGACCGCAAGGCCGTCGCCGACGCTGCCAACTTCCTGATCGAGGGCTTCACGGCCACGGTCGCGCAGCACGAGGGCGAGGTGCTCTTCGTCGAGCTGCCGGCCGCCGTCGAGCTCGTGGTCCAGGAGACCGAGCCGGGTGTCCAGGGCGACCGCTCCACGGGCGGCACCAAGCCGGCCACGCTGGAGACGGGCCACCAGATCCAGGTCCCGCTCTTCATCACCACCGGTGAGAAGATCAAGGTCGACACCCGTACGAGCGACTACCTCGGCCGGGTGAACAGCTAACCGTGGCTGCCCGCAACACGGCCCGCAAGCGTGCCTTCCAGATCCTCTTCGAGGGCGACCAGCGCGGGGTCGATGTCCAGACGGTCCTCGGGGACTGGATCCGGCACTCCCATGCCGATACCCGCCAGCCCCCGGTCAGCGAGTACACGATGCAGCTCGTCGAGGGGTACGCGCAGCACGCCAAGCGCATCGACGAGCTGATCGCGCAGTACTCGGTCGGCTGGACGCTCGACAGGATGCCGGTCGTCGACCGCAACATCCTGCGCCTCGGCGCCTACGAGCTGATCTGGGTCGACGAGACCCCGGACGCGGTCGTTCTCGACGAGATGGTGCAGCTGGCCAAGGAGTTCTCCACGGACGAGTCCCCCTCGTTCGTGAACGGCCTCCTCGGCCGGTTCAAGGACCTGAAGTCCTCGCTCCGCCGCGAATAGCTCCGCCGGACACGCCGGGGAACTGCGGTCGTATGTGATGTGCGGGCCGCCTGTGGCTGATCGCGCAGTTCCCCGCGCCCTTCGGGCGCGGACTCGCCGGAGGGCCCACAGCGACACGCTGTGGGCCCTCCGCGTTCTCACCTGTGCCCTGAGGCCCTCCAGGCCCGCAGAACGCCGCCGGGGTGGCCCGAACCCATAGGTTCCGGCCACCCCGGCGGCACGTTTCTGCTCAACGGCTGAAAGCCGTCGGGCTCAGTTCTCCTCGTGGGAGACGGCGCGGCGCGCGTCCGCGTCCAGAACGCCCCAGCTGATCAGCTGCTCGGTCAGGACCGAGGGCGACTGGTCGTAGATGACGGCGAGGGTGCGCAGGTCGTCCTGGCGGATCGACAGCACCTTGCCGTTGTAGTCGCCGCGCTGGGACTGGATCGTCGCGGCATAGCGCTGCAGGGGACCCGCCTTCTCGGCCGGCACATGGGCCAGCCGCTCAAGGTCGAGCACGAGCTTCGGCGGCGGCTCGGCGGCCCCGCCCGGCGTGGTGCCCGGCAGCAGCTCCTGCACGGGAACCCCGTAGAAATCCGCCAGCTCGGCGAGTCGCTGCACGGTCACGGCACGGTCGCCGCGCTCGTACGAACCGACCACGACCGCCTTCCAGCGTCCCTGGGACTTCTCCTCGACACCGTGGAGGGAAAGGCCCTGCTGGGTGCGGATCGCCCGGAGCTTGGCCCCGAGCTGTTTGGCGTATTCGCTGGACATATAGCTCCCGGACACAGTGTCGACGTGCGGACGAGCCGCGCGGCTGGTGACTCACTGTGAGGTTACGCAGCGTTACTCTTCCCCGTCAAGCCGAATGGTCCCGCCCGACCCTTCCGTACGGGACGACGTGCGGTTACGGCAGTCGGGTGACGCCTGACGCCCATGCGGTGATCAGGTGCGTTGCGCGGACTGGTACCGTGGATGGCGCAATTCCGACGTCCTTTAATGATCCGTCCCGTGAGGCGGAGAAGGAGGTCCGTTTCGTATGGACTCAGAGCAGGCAAGGCAGCAGGACAAGCAGCAGTACGAGGCCGATGCCCGGCCCGTGCTGGAAGCCCCCGACATCGCGCGGGTGCTGACCCGCATCGCCCACGAGATCGTCGAACGCGCCAAGGGCGCCGACGACGTGGTGCTCCTCGGCATTCCGACCCGGGGCGTCTTCCTCGCCCAGCGGCTCGCCGCCAAGCTGGCGGAGATCACCGACCGCAAGATCCCGGTCGGTTCGCTCGACATCACCATGTACCGCGACGACCTGCGCATGCACCCGCCGCGCGCGCTGGCCCGCACCGACATCCCCGGTGACGGCCTCGACGGCAGACTGGTCGTCCTCGTCGACGACGTGCTCTTCTCCGGCCGCACCATCCGCGCCGCCCTCGACGCCCTGAACGACCTCGGGCGCCCGCGCGCGGTGCAACTGGCGGTCCTCGTCGACCGCGGACACCGCGAACTGCCCATCCGTGCCGACTACGTCGGCAAGAACCTCCCCACGTCGCTGCGGGAGACGGTCAAGGTCCAGCTCGCCGAGGAGGACGGTCGGGACACCGTGCTGCTCGGTGCGAAGCAGACCGCCCAGCAGTAGCACGCGCGCGTGCGGCCCCGCGCCGCACGTCATCCCGCGATGCCCCTGTCTGCCCGGAATCTCCTGAACTTCCTTACGGAGCCTGAAAGATGCAGCGTCATCTCATCTCGGCCGCCGACCTCACCCGCGACGACGCCGTCCTGATCCTCGACACCGCCGAGGAGATGGCCCGGGTCGCCGACCGGCCGATCAAGAAACTGCCGACCCTGCGCGGCCGTACCGTCGTCAACCTCTTCTTCGAGGACTCGACACGGACCCGGATCTCCTTCGAGGCCGCGGAGAAGCGTCTGTCCGCGGACGTCATCAACTTCACCGCCAAGGGATCGAGCGTCTCCAAGGGCGAGTCCCTGAAGGACACCGCCCAGACCCTCGAGGCCATGGGCGTCGACGCCGTCGTCATCCGGCACGGCGCCTCGGGCGCCCCCTACCGGCTCGCCACCTCAGGCTGGATCGACGCGGCCGTCATCAACGCCGGCGACGGCACCCACCAGCACCCCACGCAGGCCCTGCTCGACGCCTTCACCATGCGCCGCCGACTGGTCGGCCGGGACGCGGGCATCGGCCAGGACCTCGCCGGCAAGCGCATCACCCTGGTCGGCGACATCCTGCACAGCCGCGTCGCCCGTTCCAACGTCGACCTGCTGCACACCCTCGGCGCCGAGGTCACCCTGGTCGCCCCGCCGACCCTGGTGCCGGTCGGCGTCGAGAGCTGGCCCTGCGAGGTCTCGTACGACCTCGACAGCACGCTGCCGAAGTCCGACGCGGTGATGCTGCTGCGCGTGCAGCGGGAGCGCATGAACGCCGCGTTCTTCCCGACCGAGCGCGAGTACTCGCGGCGCTACGGCCTCGACGGCGACCGTATGGCGCGGATGCCGGAGCACGCCATCGTGATGCACCCCGGGCCGATGGTCCGGGGCATGGAGATCACCGCCGAGGTCGCCGACTCGGAGCGCTGTACGGCGATCGAGCAGGTCACCAACGGTGTCTCCATCCGGATGGCCGTGCTCTATCTGCTGCTCGGCGGCAACGAACCCGCCGTCACCCACACCCGTACCGAGGAGAAGTAAGACACATGGGCAAGATCCTTATTCGTGGTGCGCGGGTGCTCGGTGGCGAGCCGCAGGATGTGCTCGTCGACGGGGAGACCATCGCCGCTGTCGGTGCCGGGCTGTCCGCCGAGGGGGCCGAGGTCGTCGAGGCCGACGGGAAGGTGCTGCTGCCGGGACTCGTCGACCTGCACACGCATCTGCGGGAGCCGGGGCGCGAGGACTCCGAGACCGTGCTGACTGGGACCCGGGCGGCGGCCAGCGGCGGCTACACGGCCGTGTTCGCCATGGCCAACACCTTCCCGGTCGCCGACACCGCCGGTGTGGTCGAGCAGGTCTACCGGCTGGGCCAGGAGCACGGCTACTGCGACGTCCAGCCCATCGGCGCCGTCACCGTCGGCCTGGAGGGCAAGAAGCTCGCCGAGCTGGGCGCCATGCACGAGTCGGCCGCCGGTGTCACCGTCTTCTCCGACGACGGCAAGTGCGTCGACGACGCCGTGATCATGCGGCGCGCCCTGGAGTACGTGAAGGCCTTCGGCGGGGTCGTCGCCCAGCACGCGCAGGAGCCGAGGCTGACCGAGGGCGCCCAGATGAACGAGGGCGTCGTGTCGGCCGAGCTGGGGCTCGGAGGGTGGCCCGCCGTCGCCGAGGAGTCGGTCATCGCGCGCGATGTGCTGCTCGCCGAGCACGTCGGCTCCCGCGTCCACATCTGCCATCTGTCGACCGCCGGGTCCGTCGAGATCGTCCGCTGGGCCAAGTCCCGGGGCATCGACGTCACCGCCGAGGTGACCCCGCACCACCTCCTCCTCACCGACGAGCTGGTCCGGACGTACAACCCGGTCTACAAGGTGAACCCGCCGCTGCGCACCCAGCGCGACGTGCTGGCCCTGCGCGAGGCGCTCGCCGACGGCACGATCGACATCGTCGCCACCGACCACGCCCCGCACCCGCACGAGGACAAGGACTGCGAGTGGGCCGCCGCCGCCATGGGGATGGTCGGCCTGGAGACCGCGTTGTCAGTGGTCCAGGAGACGATGGTGGACACCGGACTCCTGGACTGGGCGACCGTCGCCGACCGCATGTCCTTCGCCCCCGCGCGCATCGGACGGGCGACGGGCCACGGCCGCCCCGTCTCGGCAGGTGAGCCCGCCAACCTCACCCTCGTCGACACGGCATACCGTGGGTCGGTGGACCCCGCGGGCTTCGCCTCCCGCAGCCGCAACACCCCGTACGAGGGGCGTGAGCTGCCGGGCCGTGTCACGCACACGTGGCTCCGGGGCAAGGCCACGCTCGTCGACGGGAAGCTCGCGTGACATCACTGCCGCATTTGACGTACGTCGCCGCCGAACAGAAGTCGGCGGAGGTGACCGACTGGGCCGCCCGGGTGGGCTGGCTGGTCGGGCTCGCGCTCTTCGTCGCGCTCATCTACTGGCTGATGCGCGAGGGCTGGAAGTGGCGCGGCACGCTCCAGGGCGACCTGCCCGAGCTCCCCGTCGCGCCGGACGAGCCCGGCGAGGCGAGACTGACTGTGCTGTCGATGAGCGGCCGTTACCACGGCTCCACGACCGCGGGCCAGTGGCTCGACCGCATCGTGGCGCACGGCCTCGGCACCCGCAGCCGGGTCGAGCTGACACTGACGGACGCGGGACTGGACGTCGTACGCCCCGGCGCGACCGACTTCTACGTCCCCCTGGAGGCGCTGCGCGAGGCCCGGCTCGACAAGGGCATCGCCGGCAAGGTCCTCACCGAGGGCGGTCTGCTGGTCGTGACCTGGGAGCACGGCGGCAGGCTGCTCGACTCCGGGTTCCGCTCCGACCGCGCGGCCGAGCACGGCGAGTGGGTCCGGACCCTGAACCAGATGATCAACAAGACGACGGAAACGGAAGGCGCACGATGACGACCTCCACCCGGGGAGCCAGCAAAACTCCCGCCGTACTCGTCCTGGAGGACGGCCGGATCTTCCGCGGCCGTGCCTACGGGGCCGTGGGGGTGACCTTCGGAGAGGCCGTCTTCTCCACCGGCATGACCGGTTACCAGGAGACCCTCACCGACCCGTCGTACCACCGCCAGGTGGTCGTCATGACCGCCCCGCACGTCGGCAACACCGGCGTCAACGACGAGGACCCCGAGTCGCAGCGCATCTGGGTCGCGGGCTACGTCGTACGCGACCCCGCGCGCGTGCCCTCCAACTGGCGCTCCCGGCGCTCCCTCGACGAGGAACTGCGCGCGCAGGGCGTGGTCGGCATCTCCGGCGTCGACACGCGCGCGTTGACCCGTCATCTGCGCGAGCGCGGCGCCATGCGCGTCGGCATCTTCTCCGGCAACGCGCTGCCCGACGACGGCACCATGCTCGCCGAGGTACGCCAGGCCCCGGAGATGAAGGGCGCCGACCTCTCCGCCGAGGTCGCCACCAAGGAGACGTACGTCGTCCCCGCGATCGGTGAGAAGAAGTTCACCGTCGCCGCCGTCGACCTCGGCATCAAGGGCATGACCCCGCACCGGATGGCCGAGCGCGGCATCGAGGTGCATGTGCTGCCCGCCACGGCGACCGCGGAGGACGTGTACGCGGTCAACCCCGACGGGGTGTTCTTCTCCAACGGGCCCGGCGACCCGGCCACCGCCGACCACCCCGTCTCCGTCATGCGGGCGGTCCTGGAGCGCGGCACGCCGCTCTTCGGGATCTGCTTCGGCAACCAGATCCTGGGCCGGGCGCTCGGCTTCGGCACGTACAAGCTGAAGTACGGTCACCGGGGCATCAACCAGCCCGTCCAGGACCGTACGACCGGCAAGGTCGAGGTGACCGCCCACAACCACGGCTTCGCCGTGGACGCGCCGCTCGACAAGGTCTCCGACACCCCCTACGGGCGCGCCGAGGTCTCGCACGTCTGTCTGAACGACCAGGTCGTGGAAGGGCTCCAGCTGCTCGACCGGCCCGCGTTCAGCGTCCAGTACCACCCCGAGGCCGCGGCGGGTCCGCACGACGCCGCCTACCTGTTCGACCGCTTCACCGCACTGATGGAGGGCCAGCGTGCCTAAGCGCACCGATATCCAGTCCGTCCTGGTCATCGGCTCCGGCCCGATCGTCATCGGCCAGGCCGCCGAGTTCGACTACTCGGGCACCCAGGCGTGCCGCATCCTGCGCGCCGAGGGCCTCAGGGTCATCCTCGTCAACTCCAACCCGGCGACGATCATGACCGACCCGGAGATCGCCGACGCGACCTACGTCGAGCCGATCACCCCCGAGTTCGTCGAGAAGATCATCGCCAAGGAGCGGCCGGACGCGCTCCTGCCCACCCTGGGCGGCCAGACGGCCCTGAACACCGCGATCTCCATGCACGAGCAGGGTGTCCTGGAGAAGTACGGGGTCGAGCTGATCGGCGCCAACGTCGAGGCGATCAACAAGGGCGAGGACCGCGACCTCTTCAAGGGCGTCGTCGAGGCCGTCCGCGCGAAGATCGGGCACGGCGAGTCCGCCCGTTCGGTCATCTGCCACTCCATGGACGACGTGCTCGCCGGCGTCGAGACGCTCGGCGGCTACCCCGTCGTCGTCCGCCCCTCCTTCACCATGGGCGGCGCCGGTTCCGGCTTCGCGCACGACGAGGAGGAGCTGCGCCGCATCGCCGGCCAGGGCCTGACCCTGTCGCCGACCACCGAGGTGCTTCTGGAGGAGTCCATCCTCGGCTGGAAGGAGTACGAGCTGGAGCTGATGCGCGACAAGCACGACAACGTGGTGGTCGTCTGCTCCATCGAGAACTTCGACCCCATGGGCGTGCACACCGGCGACTCGATCACCGTCGCGCCCTCGATGACGCTGACCGACCGCGAGTACCAGCGCCTGCGTGACATCGGCATCGCGATCATCCGCGAGGTCGGGGTCGACACCGGCGGCTGCAACATCCAGTTCGCGATCAACCCGGACGACGGCCGGATCATCGTCATCGAGATGAACCCGCGCGTGTCGCGCTCCTCGGCGCTCGCGTCGAAGGCGACCGGCTTCCCGATCGCCAAGATCGCCGCCAAGCTGGCCGTCGGGTACACCCTCGACGAGATTCCGAACGACATCACCGAGAAGACCCCGGCCTCCTTCGAACCGACGCTCGACTACGTCGTCGTGAAGGCCCCCCGGTTCGCGTTCGAGAAGTTCCCGTCGGCCGACTCCACCCTCACCACGACCATGAAGTCCGTCGGCGAGGCCATGGCCATCGGCCGCAACTTCACCGAGGCCCTGCAGAAGGCGCTGCGGTCGCTGGAGAAGAAGGGCAGCCAGTTCACCTTCGTCGGCGAGCCCGGCGACAAGGCGGAGCTGCTGGCCGAGGCCGTACGGCCGACCGACGGACGCATCAACTCCGTCATGCAGGCCATCCGCGCGGGCGCCACCCCTGAGGAGGTCTTCGAGGCCACGAAGATCGACCCGTGGTTCGTCGACCAGCTGTTCCTGATCAAGGAGATCGCGGACGAGCTGGCCGAGGCCGAGCGCCTGGACCCGGAGCTCCTGGCCGAGGCCAAGCGGCACGGCTTCTCCGACCAGCAGATCGCCGAGATCAGGGGCCTGCGCGAGGACGTCGTGCGCGAGGTGCGGCACGCGCTGGGCGTGCGCCCGGTGTACAAGACGGTCGACACGTGCGCCGCCGAGTTCGCGGCGAAGACGCCGTACTTCTACTCCTCCTACGACGAGGAGAGCGAGGTCGCGCCCCGCGAGAAGCCGGCCGTCATCATCCTCGGCTCCGGCCCCAACCGCATCGGCCAGGGCATCGAGTTCGACTACTCCTGTGTCCACGCCTCCTTCGCCCTGAGCGACGCCGGCTACGAGACCGTGATGGTCAACTGCAACCCGGAGACCGTCTCCACGGACTACGACACCTCCGACCGCCTGTACTTCGAGCCGCTGACCCTCGAGGACGTCCTGGAGATCGTCCACGCGGAGTCGCTGGCCGGCCCGATCGCGGGCGTCATCGTGCAGCTCGGCGGCCAGACCCCGCTGGGCCTCGCGCAGGCCCTCAAGGACAACGGCGTACCGGTCGTGGGCACCTCGCCCGAGGCCATCCACGCCGCCGAGGACCGGGGCGCCTTCGGCCGCGTCCTCGCGGAGGCCGGCCTCCCGGCCCCCAAGCACGGCACGGCGACCACCTTCGCCGAGGCCAAGGCCATCGCCGACGAGATCGGCTACCCGGTCCTCGTACGGCCGTCGTACGTCCTCGGCGGACGCGGCATGGAGATCGTGTACGACGAGACCCGGCTGTCGTCCTACATCGCCGAGTCGACCGAGATCAGCCCCTCCCGGCCGGTCCTGGTCGACCGCTTCCTCGACGACGCGATCGAGATCGACGTCGACGCCCTGTACGACGGCGAGGAGCTGTACCTCGGTGGCGTCATGGAGCACATCGAGGAGGCCGGTATCCACTCCGGCGACTCGGCCTGCGCGCTGCCCCCGATCACCCTGGGCGGCTTCGACATCAAGCGGCTGCGGACCTCCACGGAGGCCATCGCGCGCGGGGTCGGAGTCCGGGGCCTGATCAACATCCAGTTCGCGCTGGCCGGCGACATCCTCTACGTCCTCGAGGCCAACCCGCGCGCGTCCCGCACGGTCCCCTTCACCTCGAAGGCGACCGCGGTGCCCCTGGCGAAGGCCGCGGCCCGGATCTCGCTCGGCGCCACCGTCGCCGAACTGCGGGCCGAGGGACTGCTCCCGGCGCACGGCGACGGCGGTGAACTGCCGCTGGACGCGCCGATCTCCGTCAAGGAGGCCGTCATGCCCTGGAACCGCTTCCGGGACACCTCGGGGCGGGGCGTGGACACCGTGCTCGGCCCGGAGATGCGCTCCACCGGCGAGGTCATGGGCATCGACTCCGTCTTCGGCACGGCGTACGCCAAGTCGCAGGCGGGGGCGTACGGGCCGCTGCCGACGAAGGGACGCGCGTTCATCTCGGTCGCCAACCGGGACAAGCGTTCGATGATCTTCCCGGCCCGGGAACTGGTCGCGCACGGCTTCGAACTGTTCGCCACCTCCGGCACGGCCGAGGTCCTCAGGCGCAACGGCCTCAACGCGAAGGTCGTCCGCAAGCAGAACGAGGGCACGGGCCCCAATGGTGAGAAGACCATCGTCCAGCTCATCCACGACGGCGAGGTCGACCTCATCGTCAACACCCCGTACGGCACCGGAGGCCGCCTCGACGGCTACGAGATCCGTACGGCGGCCGTGGCGCGCTCCGTGCCCTGTCTGACGACCGTCCAGGCGCTCGCCGCGGCGGTCCAGGGCATCGACGCCCTCAACCGCGGTGACGTGGGCGTCCGTTCCCTCCAGGAACACGCCGAACATCTGACCGCGGCCCGCGACTAGCAAGCCTTCAGGGGGACACCGGAAACGGTGTCCCCCTCTTTATGAGGCCTCGTCGTGAGGCCGTCTCGAGGACACCACCATGTACAAACTGTTCTTCCGTCTCGTCTTCACACGGATGGACCCCGAAGAGGCCCACCACCTCGCCTTCCGCTGGATCCGCCTCGCCGTCCGCGTCCCCGTCCTGCGGACCTTCGTCGCCGCCGCGCTCGCGCCCCGCTACGAGGAGCTGCGCACCGAGGCGTTCGGGCTGCGGATGCACGGACCCTTCGGGCTCGCGGCCGGCTTCGACAAGAACGCCGTCGCGATCGACGGGATGTCGATGCTCGGCTTCGACCACGTCGAGATCGGCACGGTCACCGGAGAGCCGCAGCCCGGCAACCCCAGGAAGCGGCTGTTCCGCCTTGTGCCGGACCGGGCGCTCATCAACCGCATGGGATTCAACAACGAGGGTTCGCTGGCCGTGGCGGCCCGCCTGGCGAGCCGGGAGGCGGTCTTCAGGACCGTCGTCGGCGTCAACATCGGCAAGACCAAGGTCGTCCCCGAGGACGAGGCCGTCGCCGACTACGTGAAATCGACCGAGCGGCTCGCCGAATACGCCGACTACCTCGTCGTCAACGTCAGCTCGCCCAACACGCCCGGCCTGCGCAACCTCCAGGCCACCGAGGCGCTGCGCCCGCTGCTGACCGCCGTCCGCGAGGCCGCCGACCGTACGGTGACCTCGCGCCGTGTCCCGCTGCTGGTCAAGATCGCGCCCGACCTCGCCGACGAGGACGTGGACGCCGTCGCCGACCTCGCCGTCGAGCTCGGCCTGGACGGGATCATCGCCACGAACACCACCATCGCGCGCGAGGGGCTCGGCCTGACCTCCGAACCCACTCTGGTGAAGGAGACCGGCGGCCTCTCCGGCGCACCTCTCAAGGCACGCTCCCTGGAGGTGCTGCGCCGCCTCTACGCGCGCGTGGGCGATCGGATCACCCTGGTGGGCGTCGGCGGCATCGAGAACGCCGAGGACGCCTGGCAGCGCATCCTGGCCGGCGCCACCCTCGTACAGGGCTACAGCGCCTTCGTCTACGAGGGCCCCTTCTGGGGACGCGGCATCCACAAGGGCCTCGCCGCCCGCCTCCGTACGAGCCCGTACGCCACCCTCGCCGACGCCGTCGGCGCCGACGTGAGGAAGACCGCATGACAGTCCTGGAACCCTTCGGTGCCCGGCTGCGCCGCGCCATGGACGAGCGCGGCCCCCTCTGCGTCGGCATCGACCCGCACGCCTCGCTGCTCCTCGACTGGGGGCTGAACGACGACGTCGCCGGCCTCGAGCGGTTCAGCCGCACCGTCGTCGAGGCGCTGGCCGGACGGGTCGCGGTGATGAAGCCGCAGAGCGCGTTCTTCGAGCGCTTCGGCTCGCGCGGGGTCGCCGTACTGGAGACAACGGTCCAGGAGGCGCGGGACGCCGGCACGCTGGTGGTGATGGACGCCAAGCGAGGCGACATCGGCTCCACCATGGCCGCGTACGCGGCCGCCTTCCTCGAGAAGGGCGCCCCGCTGTTCTCGGACGCGCTCACCGTCTCGCCCTACCTCGGCTACGGCTCGCTGCAGCCGGCGGTCGACCTCGCGCGGGAGAGCGGCGCGGGCCTGTTCGTGCTGGCGCTGACCTCGAACCCCGAGGGCGGTCAGGTGCAGCACGCGGTTCGCGAGGACGGGCTGAACGTCGGCGCGACCATGCTGGCGTACCTCGCCGCGGAGAACGCGGGGGAGCGGCCCATGGGGTCCTTCGGGGCAGTCGTCGGGGCCACGCTCGGTGACCTCTCGTCCTACGACCTCGACATCAACGGACCTCTCCTGGCACCCGGCGTCGGCGCCCAGGGGGCGACCCCGGCCGACCTTCCCGGGGTGTTCGGGGCGGCGCTGCGCAACGTGGTTCCGAACGTCAGCCGAGGTGTTCTGCGTCACGGTCCCGATCTCGTCGCGCTTCGGGACGCATCGGACCGCTTCGCGGACGAGATCCGGGCCGCCGTGGCCGCCACCTGAGGATTCACGTCGATCGGTGCAGTCCTCCGATGAGTGACTTCAGGACGCCTTGAGACTGAATACATTCTCAAATCCAGGGCAATATGACCGAAATATCCGACCTGGCAAAGGCTGACCAGGACTTTTCCGCTGTTCTCGCTGACTCTGGCGGACTTGGCCGCTAGTCTCCGACGAGAGTCAACGAGCGAGCACGTTGTTCGTAGCTCACCAGGTGAGGGGTTACTGGCTTCCTCACCGGTCCGTATCCGACAGTTCGACATCCGAGGTGACGTAGGCGTGGCTCTTCCGCCCCTTACCCCTGAACAGCGCGCAGCCGCGCTCGAAAAGGCCGCCGCGGCTCGCCGGGAGCGGGCCGAGGTCAAGAATCGACTCAAGCACTCCGGCGCCTCCCTTCACGAGGTCATCAAGCAGGGCCAGGAGAACGACGTCATCGGCAAGATGAAGGTCTCCGCCCTGCTCGAATCGCTTCCGGGCGTGGGCAAGGTCCGCGCCAAGCAGATCATGGAGCGACTCGGTATCTCCGAGAGCCGCCGGGTGCGTGGCCTCGGTTCCAACCAGATCGCCTCCCTGGAGCGCGAGTTCGGCAGCACCGGCTCCTGAGTCCTGGCACCCCGGGATTCCTGGAATAATCGCCGTATGGCTGCAACATTCCGGGGGACGACCCCCGAGCCCCCGGACGTACGTCCGCGGCTGACCGTGCTCTCCGGCCCTTCGGGCGTCGGCAAGAGCACGGTCGTCGTCCATATGCGCAAGGAACACCCCGAGGTCTGGCTCTCGGTGTCGGCGACGACCCGCAAGCCGCGCCCCGGTGAACAGCACGGCGTCCACTACTTCTTCGTCACCGACGAGGAGATGGACAAGCTGATCGCCAACGGCGAACTCCTCGAGTGGGCCGAGTTCGCCGGCAACCGCTACGGCACGCCGCGTGCGGCGGTGCTGGAGCGACTGGAGTCCGGCGAGCCGGTCCTCCTGGAGATCGACCTCCAGGGCGCCCGGCAGGTCCGCGAGTCCATGTCGGACGCCCTGCTGGTGTTCCTGGCTCCCCCGTCCTGGGACGAGCTGGTGCGCAGACTGACCGGGCGGGGCACCGAACCGCCCGAGGTGATCGAACGCCGCCTGGACGCGGCCAAGATCGAACTGGCCGCCGAGCCCGAGTTCGACGAGACCCTGGTCAACACCTCCGTCGAGGACGTGGCGCGCGAGCTGCTAGCCTTGATGGAAGTTGTGTGATCGTTTCGATCCCATCCCACCTTTCGGAAGGCAGAGCGTGTCCTCTTCCATCACCGCGCCCGAGGGCATCATCAACCCTCCGATCGACGAGCTCCTCGAGGCCACCGACTCGAAGTACAGCCTGGTGATCTACGCGGCCAAGCGTGCCCGCCAGATCAACGCGTACTACTCGCAGCTCGGCGAGGGCCTCCTCGAGTACGTCGGTCCGCTCGTCGACACCCACGTCCACGAGAAGCCGCTCTCGATCGCGCTGCGCGAGATCAACGCGGGTCTGCTGACGTCCGAGGCCGTTGAGGGCCCCGCGCAGTAGTATTTTCAACTTTTGGTGCACTTATCCACAGGCCCGGCAGCCCGACTGTCGGGCCTGTGGTGTGTCATGGACGAGTACCGAGTCAGGTGCCGAGTCGGGTACCGAGTCAGATGTCGAGTCGCGTAGCGAGTCAGGGGAGGCCCGGTGGGCAAGCCGAAGGTCGTACTGGGGGTCAGTGGCGGCATCGCCGCGTACAAGGCCTGCGAGCTGCTGCGGAGACTGACGGAGTCGGGCCATGACGTCCGCGTGGTCCCCACGGCCTCGGCGCTGCACTTCGTCGGCGCCGCGACCTGGTCGGCGCTCTCCGGCCAGCCCGTCTCCACGGAGGTCTGGGACGACGTCGAGGAGGTCCCGCACGTCCGCATCGGCCAGCAGGCGGACCTGGTCGTCGTCGCCCCAGCGACGGCCGACATGCTCGCCAAAGCCGCCCACGGCCTCGCCGACGACCTGCTCACCAACACCCTCCTCACCGCCCGGTGTCCCGTCGTCTTCGCCCCCGCCATGCACACGGAGATGTGGGAGCACCCGGCCACCCAGGAGAACGTGGCGACACTGCGCCGCCGCGGCGCCCTCGTCATCGAACCGGCCGTCGGACGCCTCACCGGCGTCGACACCGGCAAGGGGCGCCTGCCCGACCCGGCCGAGATCTTCGAGGTCTGCCGCCG
The DNA here is from genome assembly GCF_040644035.1 of Streptomyces sp. NPDC047042. Taxonomy (NCBI): domain Bacteria; kingdom Bacillati; phylum Actinomycetota; class Actinomycetes; order Kitasatosporales; family Streptomycetaceae; genus Streptomyces; species Streptomyces sp. NPDC047042. The sequence goes on from NZ_JBEYVP010000027.1 coordinate 68,229, forward strand.
GGTGCTCGCCAGGGGAGTACAGGCACCCGACCTGGTCGGCCGGCATGTCGTCGTCAGCGCGGGCGGCACCCGTGAACCCCTCGACCCGGTCCGCTTCCTCGGCAACCGCTCCTCCGGCAAGCAGGGGTACGCGCTCGCCCGGACGGCCGCCGCGCGAGGTGCCCGGGTCACCCTGATCGCCGCGAACACCGGCCTGCCGGACCCCGCGGGAGTGGACGTCGTGCCGGTGGGGACAGCCGTCCAGCTGCGGGAGGCCGTACTGAAGGCGGCTCCGGACGCCGACGCCGTGGTGATGGCAGCGGCGGTCGCGGACTTCCGCCCGGCGGCCTACGCGGCCGGAAAGATCAAGAAGAAGGACGGTGCGGACCCCGAACCCGTCGTCCTGGTCCGGAATCCGGACATTCTCGCGGAGATTTCGGCCGACCGCGCCCGAGCGGGCCAGGTGGTCGTCGGCTTCGCCGCCGAGACGGACGATGTCCTCGCCAACGGCCGTACGAAGCTGCGCCGCAAGGGGTGCGACCTGCTGGTCGTCAACGAGGTGGGGGAGCGCAGGACCTTCGGTTCCGAGGAGAACGAGGCCGTCGTGCTGGGCGCCGACGGCAGCGAGACCCCGGTGCCGCACGGGCCCAAGGAGGCGCTGGCCGAGATCGTGTGGGACCTGGTTGCCGACCGGTTCGACTGAATGGTTCATTCGCCCCGAGAGATTCCCCGAGAGATTTCTGACACCCCTCCCACCTCGTGCTTTCGGGGCGACCAGCCCCTGGCGTACACCCCTCGTCATTGGGCAGAATGCCCGTGCCGCAGGTCACGGCGCTTCCGAGAGGCGAGACGGAGGGGCCGATGAACGAGCGCGACCGATAAACTGTCCACGGACGACACCGGGCGCAGCTCCCGAGCCGTCCGCCAATGATCAGCCAGCAGCCGCTGCAACCACAGGGAGCGTTGTGTCCCGTCGCCTTTTCACCTCGGAGTCCGTGACCGAAGGTCACCCCGACAAGATCGCTGACCAGATCAGCGACACCATTCTCGACGCGCTTCTGCGCGAAGACCCCACGTCCCGAGTCGCCGTCGAGACGCTGATCACCACCGGCCTGGTCCATGTGGCCGGCGAGGTCACCACCAAGGCCTACGCGCCCATCCCGCAGCTGGTGCGCGACAAGATCCTGGAGATCGGCTACGACTCCTCCAAGAAGGGCTTCGACGGCGCCTCGTGCGGAGTGTCGGTGTCGATCGGTTCGCAGTCGCCGGACATCGCGCAGGGCGTGGACACGGCCTACGAGCAGCGGGTCGAGGGCGATGAGGACGAGCTCGACAAGCAGGGCGCCGGCGACCAGGGCCTGATGTTCGGCTACGCGACGGACGAGACCCCGGAGCTGATGCCGCTCCCGATCCACCTCGCGCACCGTCTCTCGCGCCGGCTGTCCGAGGTCCGCAAGAACGGGACGATCCCGTACCTGCGCCCTGACGGCAAGACCCAGGTCACCATCGAGTACGACGGTGACAAGCCGGTCCGGCTGGACACGGTCGTCGTCTCCTCGCAGCACGCGAGCGACATCGACCTGGACTCCCTCCTCGCTCCCGACATCCGCGAGTTCGTGGTGGAGGCCGAGCTGAAGGCGCTCCTGGACGACGGCATCAAGCTGGAGACCGAGGGCTACCGCCTGCTGGTCAACCCCACCGGCCGCTTCGAGATCGGCGGCCCGATGGGTGACGCGGGTCTGACCGGCCGCAAGATCATCATCGACACGTACGGCGGCATGGCCCGCCACGGTGGCGGCGCCTTCTCGGGCAAGGACCCGTCCAAGGTCGACCGTTCCGCGGCGTACGCGATGCGCTGGGTCGCCAAGAACGTCGTGGCCGCGGGTCTTGCCGCGCGCTGCGAGGTCCAGGTCGCGTACGCGATCGGCAAGGCCGAGCCGGTGGGCCTGTTCGTGGAGACCTTCGGCACGGCCAAGGTCGACGCCGAGAAGATCGAGGCCGCGATCACCACGGTCTTCGACCTCCGCCCGGCCGCGATCATCCGCGACCTCGACCTGCTCCGCCCGATCTACGCCCAGACGGCGGCGTACGGCCACTTCGGCCGTGAGCTGCCCGACTTCACGTGGGAGCGGACGGACCGCGTTGACGCGCTGCGCGCGGCGGTGGGTCTGTAAGGCCCGAGGCCTGCAGCGGACTGTCCGCCTGGCTTTCGGTCGAAGCCCGGTGTCCTCCAAGGGCGCCGGGCTTCGGCATGTCGGGAAATGGCTGGCGGTGCGGCGGCGCGGGTTCCTACTGTGGTGGTCTTCTCCCGGTGCGCGGGCCGCGGTTACTTCGGTGGAGTGCGTCCTTCGGGCGTGCGGTGAATCTGAGAACTCGTGCCGCTGCCGACTTGATCTCGGGAGTGCGGGCACCGCCCGATGTCAGTGGCGTTTGGTAAGAATGCAGGCGTGAGCAGCGAGAACGGGCAGGGGAGCGGCGGGGCCCGAGGGGCCGACGGGACGGCGCCGCCCGAGCAGCTTGCGCTGATCCGGGAGAGCGTGCGGCAGGCCAAGGCGCCGAGGGCCAAGCCCCGGACCTGGCGGGGGGCCGCACTCGCCGAACAACTGCCCGTCGCACGTGTACTTGTCGACAAGGGTGTTCTGCACCTCGACCGGTACTTCGACTATGCCGTGCCCGAGGAACTGGACGCCGACGCGCAGCCCGGGGTGCGGGTGCGGGTCAGGTTCGGGGCCGGGCGGCACCGGGTGCGGGACGGACGCCGTGAGGGCGGGGGGCTCATCGACGGGTTCCTTGTCGCGCGGCTCGCCGAATCCGACTACTCCGGGCCGCTGGCCGCCCTGGCCCAGGTCGTGTCGCCCGAGGTCGTACTGAGCGAGGAACTGCTCTCGCTGGCCCGGGCCGTTGCCGACCGGTACGCGGGAAGCCTCGCCGATGTGCTGCAACTGGCCGTACCGCCGCGCAACGCCCGGGCCGAGAAAGCGGCCTCGCCGGCAGCTCTGCCCGTGGCCGGGGCGCCGGACGCGGGGTCGTGGGGGCGGTACGAGCAGGGGGGCGCGTTTCTCGAGGCGCTCGCTTCCGGGAGTGCGCCGCGCGCGGTGTGGAACGCCCTGCCCGGTCCGGAGTGGAGCGACGAACTGGCACGGGCCGTCGGCGCGACGCTCGCCTCGGGGCGCGGAGCGCTTGTCGTCCTGCCGGACGGACGTGCCGTGGCGCGGGTCGACGCCGCGCTGACCGCCCTTCTCGGGGCGGGGCGGCACGCCGTGCTCACCGCCGACGCCGGGCCCGAGAAACGGTACCGGGAGTGGCTCGCCGTGCGACGGGGGTCCGTACGGGCCGTGATCGGGACCCGGGCCGCCATGTTCGCGCCCGTCCGGGACCTGGGGCTCGTCGCCCTCTGGGACGACGGGGACGACAGCCACAGCGAGCAGCACGCCCCGCAGCCGCATGCCCGGGAAGTGCTGTTGCTGCGTGCCGCGCAGGACAAGTGCGCGTTTCTGCTGGGGAGTTGGAGCTGCACGGTGGAGGCCGCGCAGCTCGTCGAGAGCGGGTGGGCCCGGCCGCTGGTCGCCGGCCGGGAGCAGGTGCGGGCCGCCGCGCCGCTCGTACGGACCGTGGGGGACGGGGATCTCGCCCGGGACGAGGCAGCCCGGGCCGCACGACTGCCGAGCCTCGCCTGGCAGGCGGTGCGCGACGGGCTGAAGCAGGGGCCGGTGCTGGTGCAGGTGCCCCGGCGGGGCTATGTACCGCGGCTGGCCTGCGCCCGATGCCGGGAACCCGCTCGGTGCCGGCACTGCGCCGGGCCCATGGAGGCGCGGGACGCCGGGGCGCCGTGGTGCGCCTGGTGCGGGCGGGAGGAGACCGGCTGGCACTGTCCGGAGTGCGGCGGGTTCCGGCTGCGGGCGCAGGTCGTGGGCGCGCGGCGGACCGCCGAGGAGCTGGGGCGGGCGTTTCCGGCCGTGCCGGTGCGGACGTCCGGCCGCGAGCACGTGCTGGACACGGTGCCCGGGACGCCCGCGCTCGTCGTGAGCACGCCCGGCGCCGAGCCCGTCGCCGAGGGCGGCTACGCGGCCGCCCTGCTGCTCGACGGCTGGGCCATGCTCGGGCGCCCCGACCTGCGGGCCGGGGAGGACGCGTTGCGCCGGTGGATGGCGGCCGCGGCGCTGGTCCGGGGACAGGGCGCGTCACGGGGGACGGTCGTCGTGGTCGCCGAGCCCACCCTGCGGCCGGTGCAGGCGCTGGTGCGGTGGGACCCCGTCGGGCATGCCGTCCGGGAGCTGGCGGAGCGTGCCGAGCTGGGGTTTCCGCCGGTGTCCAGAATGGCGTCCGTGGCCGGAGGCGCGGGGGCTGTCGCCGGGTTCCTCGCCGGGGCCGAACTGCCGGGCGACGCCGAGGTGCTGGGGCCGGTGCCGCTGCCGGTCACGGCGCCGGGCCGACCCCGGCGGACGGGGGCGCCGCCGCCCGGTGAGCAGTGGGAACGGGCGCTGATCAGGGTGCCGCCGGGAAGCGGCGCCGCACTCGCCGCCGCGCTGAAGTCGGCACAGGCCGCACGGATGGCCCGGGCGGGGCGTGGTGGTGAGGAGCCCGTGTGGGTGCGGATCGATCCGCCTGACATCGGGTGAGGGATGAGTGCAGGGCGGGGTTCCGCGCTGGGCGGGGCTCGGTGGGCGGCTGGGCCTGCAAGAAAAGAGGGTGGGCTTCGGGGCCGGTGGTCCGGTGGGGCCCTCGGTCGTCGGCTGGGGCAGTCGGTCGAGTGGGGTTGCTCTGGGCTTGAGGCCGGGCGGATGGGGGTGGCCCGGGGCCTGTGGCACGTCGAGGGTGGACTTGCTCGGTGGGGTTTGCCGTCGGGCCCGCCCGGGCCCGGCCCGGGACAGAGCAGGGCGGGGATGCCGGGCCGGGACTGATCAGAGATGCGGGAGGCGTACTGGGCCTCGGGCGTGACGGGACACAGGTGGACGTCATGCCCCGGCGGCAGCCGGGGGTCCGTATGACTCTGCCCTCCCGGTGGGGGCCGGGAGGGCAGAGGGTGGGGTGGGTGTTGGCTTGAGGGTGGGTCAGCCGTTGCGGGGGCCGGGGAAAGCCGTGGGCCTCACTTCTTCGCGGAGGGTCGGGCTGCCTGCCGTCGGCTGAGTCGGCATGGAGCGGGCCGCGGGGACCGTGGGCATGGCGGTGCCGACGCCGCTGACCGTGCCCACGCCGACCGTGCGGGTGGTCGCCGTCTCCGTGGCGCGCTCGGCGTCGGCCGCGGCCTGGGCGGCGGCGCGACGGGCCCCGTAACGGCGGTGCACGGCCTGCTTGGTGACCCCGAGGGCGGAGCCCACCGCGTCCCACGAGAAACCGAGTGAGCGGTCGAAGTCCACAGCGGCCGTGACCAGCGTTTCGACGCTGTCCCGCAGTTCCTGTGCGAGGCGGACGGTCGGTGCGGGCGCCCGGCCGTAGACGACGAAGCCCGTGGAGGGGCCGGAGCGGCGCGGGCGGTAGACGTTGCCCAACTGGGCGGTGAGGGTGCGCAGTGCGTCCACCTGCCGGCGGACCCGCTCGATGTCCCGCACCAGCAAGTGCAGGCTGGCCCGAGCCTGGGCGTCGTGGGTTGCGTGGTCGGCCATGAACAAGCCTCTCGAACCGGCGTTGAAAAGGATCGGGCCGCGCGATGTGCGGCCCATCTGGTCAACCCTTGTGGTCAACTCTTTCTTGACCAACGCGTTTTTGCGTGTGTGGTCACGGTGCGGGGGCGTAGGGGCATGTGCGTACGCCCCCTGGAGTGCGGTCATAGACTGGTGCGCTGCCCGCAGAATCCCGTCCGAGAGGCCCACGCCCACCCATGAGGCTTGTCTTCGCTGGTACCCCTGAGGTCGCCGTTCCCGCTCTGGATGCCCTGATCGGGTCGGGACGGCATGACGTGGTCGCCGTCGTCACACGGCCCGACGCGCCTGCCGGGCGGGGACGCAGGCTGGTCGCCAGTCCCGTGGCCCAGCGGGCCGAGGAGGCCGGGATCGAGGTGCTGAAGCCCAGGAGGCCCCGGGACGAGGAGTTCCTCGCGCGCCTCAGGGAGATCGGGCCCGACTGCTGTCCCGTGGTCGCGTACGGGGCCCTGCTGCCTCGCGTCGCCCTCGACATCCCCGTCCACGGCTGGGTCAACCTGCACTTCTCGCTGCTGCCCGCCTGGCGTGGCGCCGCGCCCGTGCAGCACTCCGTCATGGCCGGCGACGAGATCACCGGGGCGTCCACCTTCCTCATCGAGGAGGGCCTCGACTCGGGCCCCGTCTACGGCACGGTGACCGAGACGATCCGGCCCACCGACACCAGCGGCGACCTGCTGACCCGCCTCGCCTTCGCCGGCTCCGGGCTGCTGGCCGCGACCATGGACGGCATCGAGGACGGCACCCTGAAGGCCGTACCGCAGCCCGCCGAAGGCGTCACCCTCGCGCCGAAGATCACCGTCGAGGACGCCCACGTCGACTGGTCCGTGCCCGCGCTGAGGGCCGACCGGATCGTGCGCGGGTGCACTCCCGCGCCCGGCGCCTGGACGGTGTTCCGGGGCGAGCGGCTCAAGTTGATCCACGTCGCACCCGTGCCCGAGCGCACGGATCTCGCCCCCGGTGTGCTCTCCGTCGGCAAGAACAACGTGTACGTCGGCACCGGCTCGTACGCCGTCGAGCTGCTCTGGGTGCAGGCACAGGGCAAGAAGCCGATGCGTGCCGCCGACTGGGCGCGGGGCGTGCGGATCGCCGACGGTGAGGTGCTCGGCGCCTGAGCCGTCGCTCTCGCGGCCCGTATCCGCGGCGGCACCGCGAGGTCCGGGCCGGACCGGCACGACGTACGCTGGAAACCGCACCCCTTTTCCCATATCCGGAGCACCTTTTTCGTGAGCGAGCAGCCCCGTCGGCCCCAGAAGCCCGGCAAGCCCTACCGTCGGCCCCAGAAGGACCCCGTCCGCATCCTCGCCTTCGAGGCGCTGCGAGCCGTGGACGAGCGGGACGCGTACGCCAACCTGGTGCTGCCGCCGCTGCTTCGGGCGGCCCGCGCGAAGGGCGACTTCGACGGGCGGGACGCGGCTCTCGCGACCGAGCTGGTGTACGGGACGCTGCGCAGGCAGGGGACGTATGACGCGGTCATCGGTGAGTGCGTCGACCGGCCGCTGCGCGAGGTCGATCCGCCGGTGCTCGATGTCCTGAGCCTCGGTGTGCATCAGCTGCTCGGGACGCGGATCCCCACGCACGCCGCCGTGTCCGCCTCGGTCGAGCTGGCCCGGGTCGTGCTCGGGGACGGGCGGGCCAAGTTCGTGAACGCCGTGCTGCGCAAGGTCGCCCAGCACGATCTCGACGGCTGGATCGAGCGGGTCGCGCCGCCCTACGACGAGGACCCCGAAGACCATCTCGCCGTTGTGCACTCGCATCCCCGGTGGGTCGTCTCCGCGCTGTGGGACTCGTTGGGCGGTGGCCGCGCGGGGATCGAGGAACTGCTCGCCGCCGACAACGAGCGGCCCGAGGTCACCCTGGTCGCCCGGCCCGGACGGTCCACCACCGACGAACTGCTCCGCGAGGAGTCGGCCGTGCCGGGGCGCTGGTCGCCGTACGCCGTGCGGCTCGCCGAGGGCGGGGAACCCGGGGCCATCGACGCCGTACGGGACGGGCGGGCGGGTGTGCAGGACGAGGGCAGTCAGCTCGTCGCCCTCGCCCTGGCCAACGCTCCGATCGACGGGCCCGACAAGGCCTGGCTCGACGGGTGCGCAGGGCCCGGCGGCAAGGCCGCGCTGCTCGCCGCCCTGGCCGCCGAACGCGGGGCCGTGCTGCTCGCGTCCGAGAAGCAGCCGCACCGGGCCGGGCTGGTCGCCAGGGCGCTGGACGGCAACCCGGGGCCGTACCAGGTCGTCGTCGGGGACGGGACCCGGCCGCCGTGGCGGGCCGGCAGCTTCGACCGGGTGCTGATGGACGTGCCGTGCACCGGACTCGGCGCCCTGCGCCGACGGCCCGAGGCGCGCTGGCGGCGACGTCCCGAGGACCTGGACGGCTTCGCGCCGCTCCAGCGCGCGCTGCTGGCCACCGCGCTGGAGTCGGTCCGTGTCGGCGGGATCGTCGGCTACGCCACCTGCTCGCCGCACCTCGCGGAGACCAGGGCGGTCGTCGGCGACCTGCTCAAGCAGCACCCGGACACCGAACTCGTCGACGCCCGGCCGCTGCTGGAGGGCGTCACCGACCTCGGCGACGGTCCCGACGTACAGCTGTGGCCGCACTTGCACGGGACCGACGCCATGTATCTGGCCCTCATCCGACGGACCGGTTGACCTTCGAGGCGGCGGCGGCCGGCTCCGGAGCCGTGGTTCCGCCGTCCTCCCGGGCGAGGCGGTGCGGCCACCAGACCTTCGGGCCCACGTCCAGGAACAGGGCCGGGACCAGCACCGACCGGACCACCAGGGTGTCCAGGACCACGCCCAGGGCCACCGCGAACCCGATCTCCGCGAACGCCACCATGGGCAGCGTCCCCAGGGCCGCGAACGTGCCGGCCAGGACCAGGCCCGCCGAGGTGATGACCGCGCCGGTCGTCGACAAGCCCGTCACCACGCCCGTGCGGGTGCCCTGGCGGGCCGCCTCCTCGCGGATACGGGTGGTCAGGAAGATGTTGTAGTCGATGCCGAGCGCCACCAGGAACACGAAGACGAACAGCGGGAAGTCCGTCGACTCACCCGCGTAGTCGAACAGGTGGCGGAAGGCGAGGGCGCTGATGCCCAGGGCCGCCGCGAAGGACAGCACCACCGTGCCGATCAGCAGCAGCGGGGCGATCAGCGCGCGCAGCAGGGCGCAGAGGATCAGCAGGACCACTCCCAGGACCAGCGGGATGATCAGCAGATTGTCGTGCGTGGTCGCCCTGTCCATGTCCAGCAGGGCCGCCGTACCGCCACCCACCTGGGCGTCCGCGTCCGGCACCGCGTGCACGGCGTCCCTGACCCGCTCCACGGTCTGCTTGGCGGCCTCGCTGTCCGCGGGGGCGGTCATCGTGGCCTCGAACAGCGCCTTGCCCTCGAAGGAGGGTTTCGTGCCCGGTGGCACGGCGAGGGAGGTCGGCACCACACCGCGCGTCCCGGCCACCGCCCGTCGGACCTCCTGGGCCTCGGCCTGGTCGCTGATGACGACGAGCGGATCACCGCTGCCCGCCGGGAAGTACCGCGCGGACACCTCCTGGCCGACGATCGAGTCCGGTTTGTCGGTGAAGGCGTCGGCGTTGCTCAGCCCCTCGGCGCGCAGCTGCATCAGGCCGAACGAGCAGGCGATCAGGGCGGCCGCCGTGATGCCCCAGATCATGCGCGGACGGACCGAGATACGCCGTCCCATCCGGGCCCACAGACCGCGCTCCGTCGGGTCGGGCGAACCGTTGTGCGGGATCACCGGCCAGAAGATCCAGCGGCCGCAGATCACCAGCAGAGCGGGGAAGAGCGTCATCATGGCCAGCAGGGCCACCGCCACCCCGATCGCCGCCACCGGTCCCAGACCGCTTGTGGAGTTCATCTCGGCGGCCAGCAGGACCAGCATGCTGAGGACGACCGTCGCGCCGGACGCGATGACGGCGGGACCGGCGCGGTGCAGGGCCAGCGCCATCGCCTCGTGGCGGTCCTCGTGCCGGCGCAGCTCCTCCCGGTAGCGGGCGACCAGCAGCAGGGCGTAGTCCGTCCCCGCTCCGAACACCAGCACGGTGAGAATGCCGGCGCTCTGGCCGTTCACCGTCAGGCCCGCGTGTTCGGCGAGGAAGTAGATCAGCGCCTGAGCGGTGAAGAGGGCCACGACGACCCCCAGCAGGGGCACCACCAGCAGGGTGGGGCTGCGATAGGTGAGCAGCAGCATGACGACGACCACGCCCATCGCGGCGAGCAGAAGCGTCGAGTCGATGCCGTTGAAGGCCTCCGAGAAGTCCGCCGACGTACCCCCGGGACCCGTGATGTGCACGGTCAGCCCCGCCGCACCGGTAGTGGCGGCGGCCCGGATGGAGTCGACGGCGGGCGCGATCCGCTCCCAGCCCTTCTCGTCCATCGTGATGGGTACGAGGATCTGCGCGGCCCGCGGATCGGCGGCACGGTCGTACACCGGCCCCCGGGTCTCCGCACCCCGGATGCCGTGGTCCCGCAGCTTCCTGAGCTGCGCGGCGTCCTCACTGATCCGCCCCCGGTCCGCCGCGGTGAGCCCGCCCTCACGCGCGTACACGACGATCGCGGGAATCTGCTCGGGCCTGAAGTCCTCGGACAGATGGAGAACCTGGGTCGACTCCGCGGACCCAGGCAGCCACGAGGCCGCGTCATTGTCCTGGGCATCGGCGAGCTTCTGGGCAAAGGGCGCAGTCAGAAACAGCACCACCAGCCACAACACCAACACCAGCCACTTGGCCCGCCGCCCACAAACGAGATAGCCAATCCCACGGTTCCCGCTCATACCGACCTCGAGTGGTATTGGTAAGGGGCGCGGGGAACTGCGCGAACAACCACAACGCACCCGCGGACTACACACAACCCATCCCACAACGGACCCGCCCGCACAACCCCCGGAGGGCATGGCAGGCTTGGGGCATGGCCGCGCAGATCAACCCCAGTATCCTGTCCGCCGACTTCGCCCGACTCGCCGAGGAGGCGAAGGCGGTCGAAGGGGCCGACTGGCTTCACGTCGACGTGATGGACAACCATTTCGTACCGAACCTCACCCTCGGTGTGCCGGTCGTAGAGTCCCTCGCACGGGCGACGGAGACCCCGCTGGACTGTCACCTGATGATCGAGGACCCCGATCGATGGGCGCCGCAGTACGTGGAAGCGGGTGCCGGTTCCGTCACCTTCCATGTGGAGGCCGCCGCCGCTCCCGTGCGGCTCGCCCGCGAGATCCGGGCGAAGGGCGCCCGGGCCTCCATGGCCCTCAAGCCCGCGACCCCGATCGAGCCGTACGAGGACCTGCTGCCCGAACTCGACATGTTGCTGATCATGACGGTCGAGCCGGGTTTCGGCGGCCAGGCGTTTCTCGACATCATGCTCCCGAAGATTCGCCGCACCCGCGAGTTGATCAGCAAGCACGGCCTTGAGCTGTGGCTTCAGGTCGACGGGGGAGTGGCCGCCGCCACCATCGAGCGCTGCGCCGAGGCCGGCGCGGACGTTTTTGTCGCCGGCTCGGCGGTGTACGGCGCCGCGGACCCGGCCGAGGCGGTACGCGCACTGCGCACCCAGGCCGACGCGGCGACCGCCGGTGCGAGCTGGGCGTGCGACCACTGAGCCAAGGGAACGTGAACGACGTACTTCTGGGCAGATCAAGCACTCGGGATCTGACAGGATGAACGGCGAATCCAGAATGTGAACAGCAGCGAGTGAAGAGCAGTGAGGAGATCGCCGTGTCGGGTATGTCGGCGGGCCGGTCAGCCATGCGGATGGGACCCGCTGAGCTGGTGCAGGCGGCGGCCATGGCCCGCCGCTTCTACCTCGAGGGCAAGTCCAAGATCCAGATCGCCGAGGAGTTCGGCGTCAGCCGCTTCAAGGTGGCCCGGGTGCTGGAAACCGCTCTCGAACGGGATCTGGTGCGGATCGAGATCCGTGTCCCGGCCGAACTGGACGCCGAGCGCTCGGACGCGCTGCGGGCCCGGTACGGCCTCAGGCACGCGGTCGTGGTCGAGTCCCCGGCAGAGGCGGAGGAGTCGCCCGATCCCGAGAACCTCGGTGAGGTGGCCGCCGATCTGCTCGGCGAACTGGTGAACGAAGGGGATGTGCTGGGCCTCGCCTGGGGCCGCTCCACCATCCACATGGCGGCGGCCCTCGACCGGCTGCCGCCCTGCACGGTGGTCCAGCTGACGGGCGTGTACGACGCCGGAACCGCCGAGCGCGGCTCCGTCGAGGCGGTTCGTCGCGCCGCGCAGGTGTCCGGCGGCGACGCCCACCCCATCTACGCCCCGATGCTGCTGCCCGACGCGGCCACCGCCGCAGCGCTGCGCAGCCAGACCGGGATCGCGCGGGCCTTCGAGTACTTCGACAAGGTCACGGTCGCCTGTGTCTCCATCGGCTCCTGGGAGGCCGGCATCTCGACGGTGCACGACATGCTCAGCGACGAGGAACGCGGTCACTACGCGTCCCTCGGAGTCGCCGCCGAGATGTCCGCGCACCTCTTCGACGCGGAGGGGCGCCGGGTCGGCCGGGACCTCGGGGAGCGGTGCATCACCGTCAAGGCGGACCAGCTCCGCCGGGTCCCCGAGGTCGTCGCGATCGCGGGCGGGCAGCGCAAGGCGCCGGCGATCGACGCGGTGCTGCGATCCGGGCTGGTCACCAGCCTGGTGACGGACACCTCGGCAGCGGACTATCTGCTGACGGCGGGTACGACCCCGAAGCCGGCGCTCAACAGGGCGGACCCGGACGGGATCTGACGGCCTGACAGCCGATGGCCCGGTCGATGGCAGGGTCGATGGCCTGACGGAATGTGAGAGTGCGGGCGATGCCCGGGTCCGCCCAGGGCCCGGGCATCGCTCTGTTCGGCGGGGGCGGCTCTCCTCAGTCGTCCTCGCCGCCCTCCGGGTCCACGTGCGGCAGCACCCGGTCCAGCCATGCGGGTGTCCACCAGGCATGCGCGCCCAGCAGCGTCATGACCGCCGGCACCAGCAGCAGCCGTACGACCGTCGCGTCGATGAGGACGCTCACGGCGAGCCCCAGACCGAGCATCTTCACCACCACGTTGTCGCTGACGACGAACGCGGCGAAGACGCTCACCATGATCAGGGCCGCGCAGGTGATCACCCGGGCGGTGATCTCCAGCGCGTGGGCCACGGACGCCCGCGCGTCGCCCGTACGCAGCCAGGCCTCGTGGACGCGGGAGAGCAGGAAGATCTCGTAGTCCATGCTGAGCCCGAAGATGATCGCGAACATCATCATCGGCACATAGCTCTCGATGGGCACCTTGCCCTCCACCCCGAGCGCGGGCCCGCCCCAGCCCCACTGGAAGACGGCCACGACGACGCCGTACGAGGCCGCGATCGACAGGACGTTGAGCACGGCCGCCTTCAGCGCCACCAGCAGGCCCCGGAAGACCGCCAGGATGATCAGGAAGGCGAGTGCGACGACCACGCCGATGATCAGCGGGAGGCGGCTCGCGACGATGTCGCGGAAGTCGACCTGGGCGGCGGTCGTGCCGGTCACATAGCCGTGGGCCGCCGTCTTGGAGACGGCGTCGGGCAGGGTGTCGTCGACCAGGCGGTTCGTCAGGTCGGTGGTCGTCTCGCTCTGCGGCGCCTCCTTGGAGTAGACCGTGCCGACCAGGACGTCCCCGTCCTTCGTCGCGGTGAGCGGGGTGACGGTGGCGGCGCCCGGTACGTCCGTCAGCGCCTTCGACGCCTGCGAGGCGAGGGCCGAGCGCTGGTCGGAGGGCACCTTCGACTGGTCGATGACGACGGTCAGCGGGCCGTTGGAGCCGGGCCCGAACGACTGCGCCATGATGTCGTACGCCCGCCGGTCCGTGAACGACTTCGGATCGGCGCCGTCCCCGATGTGACCGAGCTGGATGGACAGCAGCGGGATCGCCAGCACCAGCACGGTCACCACCCCGCCGGCCAGGAACCACCAGGGGCGCCGCTCGACGCGCTGCGCGTAGCGGTGCCAGGTGCCGTGTTCCGCGGCGTCGGCGCCGGCGCCGGCCGTGGTCTCGGCGATCGGGCGGCGCACCCGGTAACGGTCGATACGGCGGCCGATGAGCCCCAGCAGCGCGGGTACCAGGGTCAGGGCGCCCACGACCGCGGAGACCACCGTCACGGCGGCGGCCACGCCCAGCTTGCCGATGAAGCCGACCCCGGAGACGAACAGCCCGGCCAGCGCGACGATCACCGTGCACCCGGAGACCAGGACCGCGCGCCCGCTGGTGGCGGTGGCGCGGCCGGCGGCTCGTACCGGATCGTCGCCGTTCATCAGGTTCTGCCGGTGCCGGGTGATGAGGAACAGCGCGTAGTCGATGCCCACGCCGAGGCCGATCATGGTGGCCAGCGTGGGGGACACCGTGCCGAAGGTGAACGCCGTCGCGAGCAGCCCGAGGCAGGCCAGCCCGCCGATCACGCTGATCAGCGCGGTCAGCAGGGGGATGCCGGCGGCGAGCACGCTGCCGAAGCCGACCAGCAGGACGACGATCGCCACGGCGAACCCGATCAGCTCGCTGACCCGGTCGTCGGCGTCGGGCCGGGCCAGCTCGCCCAGCGGCCCGCCGTACTCGACCTGCACGCCGGCCGACCGCAGCGGCTTCACCGAGTCGTCGACGCCGTGGAGGTAGTCGTCGCCGAGGGTGGAGGGCTGGACGTCGAAGCGGACGGTGATGTAGCCGGTCTTCGCGTCGCCGGACAACGGTCCGACCGACTGTGTGCCCGTGGGCTGTGATCCCGGCGGCGGCAGCGGATTCTGCACGGACAGGACGTGCGGGAGTTTCTGCAGGTCGGAGACCGTCTGGGACAGCTGGGTGGACAGGTCGGTCAGTGGTTTGGCCGAGTCCCGCAGCACGATCTGGCTGCCGTACCCGCCGGCCGCCGGATCGTGCTTCTTCAGGACGTCCAGGCCCTGCTGCGACTGGACTCCGGGCAGGGAGAAGTTGTCCGAGTACTCGCCGCCGAAGGAATGGTTGAGCGCCTGGAGCGCGGCGAGCGCGATCAGCCAGGCCACGATGACGATCACGAAGTGCCGGGCGCACCACTCGCCCAGTCGGCGCAGTCTCCCACGCCGGTCCTTGCGTCCCCCCGCTGCTGGTGCTGGCATTGCTGTCTGTGATGACATGCGCGGCTCCCGCCGGAGACTGGCCGATCATCCTCATTGAACGACTCGCCGATCAACATGTCCTGTTGGGAGGCCGCCACCCGGTCCTCGTTGTCATGGGGCGGGCGGTGGGATCTACTACGACGATGATCACTTCGACTTCTCGCGACTCCTCACGGCGGTACTGAGATGACCGACCACCCGCTCGCACCGGTGTTCGCGGGCCGCACGCCCGCCGGTGTTCTGTCCTGGCCCGCCGACCTGCCGGCGGAGCGCGCGCTCGAAGCCGCCCGCGATGCCGGCTGGGAGGCCGCCGACCTCGACCTCACCGATGTCTCCGACAGGGCGGGGCTGATGACGGCCTGTGCCACCGTGATGCGGTTCCCGGACTACTTCGGGGCGAACTGGGACGCCCTGGCGGACTGTCTCGGCGACCTGGGCGGGTGGCCCGCGAGCCGTGGCCGGCTCCTCCTCGTCCGCAACTGGCAGGAGTACGCGGCGGCCCGGCCCGAGGAGTGGAACACGCTCCAGGAGATCTTCGCCGACGCGGCCGCGAGCTGGCGGGAGACGGACACCGGGCTCGCGGTGGTGATGGTGCTCGCCGCAGCTCCGTAGCGGTGTGCGCCGGGCGCGGCCGGTCGGAGGATGGCACGAGCCGGCCGGCGGGCCGTCTGGACGATCCGACCAGGCGGTTTCAGGTCACCGGCATGGGACAATGAGGTACGTGCTCTTCCCCCTGGCTGTCCTGTCCGGGGGCCACCTCTGATCGACCGGGATGTGCAGCACGTGCGTTTCCTCAACGACATCCAGCCCCCGTACGACCTGACGTACGACGACGTCTTCATGGTCCCCAGCCGTTCCTCCGTCGGCTCCCGGCAGGGCGTGGACCTCAGCTCCCCGGACGGCACGGGTACGACGATCCCGCTGGTCGTCGCCAATATGACCGCCATCGCGGGCCGCCGGATGGCCGAGACGGTCGCGCGGCGCGGCGGGCTCGTCGTGATCCCGCAGGACATCCCGATCGAGGTCGTCACCGACGTCATCTCCTGGGTGAAGAGCCGTCATCTCGTCCTCGACACACCGATCGTGCTCGCGCCCCACCAGACCGTCGCCGACGCCCTGGCCCTGCTGCCCAAGCGGGCGCACAACGCGGGTGTCGTCGTCGACGCCGAGCACCGGCCGGTCGGTGTGGTCACCGACGCCGACCTGTCCGGGGTGGACCGCTTCACTCAGCTCTCCGAGGTCATGTCGAAGGACCTCCTGCTCTTCGACGCCGACATCGACCCGCGCGAGGCCTTCAACCGTCTCGACGGCGCCAACCGCCGGTACGCGCCCGCCGTCGACGCCGACGGCAGGCTCGCCGGCATCCTCACCCGCAAGGGCGCGCTGCGTGCAACCCTCTACACGCCGGCCACGGATGCGAACGGCCGGCTGCGGATCGCCGCCGCCGTCGGCATCAACGGCGATGTGGCCGGAAAGGCGCAGCAACTGCTCGACGCGGGCGTCGACACGCTCGTCATCGACACCGCGCACGGCCACCAGGAGTCGATGCTCAGCGCCATCAAGCTGGTCCGTGACCTCGACCCGCACGTTCCGATCGCCGCCGGCAACATCGTCGCCGCCGAGGGCGTCAGGGACCTGATCGAGGCGGGCGCCGACATCATCAAGGTCGGCGTCGGACCGGGCGCCATGTGCACCACCCGCATGATGACGGGCGTGGGCCGGCCGCAGTTCTCGGCGGTCCTGGAGTGCGCGGCCGAGGCGAAGAAGTACGGCAAGCACGTGTGGGCGGACGGCGGGGTACGCCACCCCCGCGACGTCGCGATGGCGCTGGCCGCCGGTGCGTCCAACGTCATGGTCGGCTCCTGGTTCGCGGGGACGTACGAGTCCCCGGGCGACCTTCAGCAGGACGCCTCCGGGCACCTCTACAAGGAGTCGTTCGGCATGGCGTCGGCGCGTGCGGTGCGCAACCGTACGTCGGAGGAATCGGCGTACGACCGGGCCCGCAAGGCGCTGTTCGAGGAGGGCATCTCGACCTCCCGGATGTTCCTCGACCCGGCCCGGCCGGGCGTCGAGGACCTGATCGACTCGATCATCGCGGGCGTCCGTTCCTCCTGCACCTACGCCGGGGCCAACTCCATCGAGGAGTTCGCCCAGAAGGCCGTCGTCGGTGTCCAGAGCGCGGCCGGGTACGCGGAGGGCAAGCCGCTCCACGCCAGCTGGAGCTGACGCGGCGTGCTGAACGATCTCGACGAACGGATTGTGCACGCCCTCGCCGAGGACGCGCGTCGTTCCTACGCGGACATCGGGCAGTTGGTCGGACTGTCCGCGCCCGCCGTGAAGCGACGCGTGGACCGGCTGCGGGAGAGCGGGGCGATCACCGGGTTCACCGTGCGGGTGGATCCGGCGGCGCTGGGGTGGGAGACGGAGGGGTTCGTCGAGATCTACTGCCGGCGCAACACCTCGCCGGAGACGATACGGCGAGGGCTGGAGCGGTATCAGGAGGTGGTGGCGGCGTCCACCGTCACCGGGGAGGCGGATGCGGTGGTGCAGGTTTTCGCCTCTGATATGCGGCACTTCGAGCGGGTGCTTGAGCGGATCGCCGGGGAGCCGTTCGTTGAGCGGACCAAGTCGGTGCTGGTGCTGTCTCCGTTGTTGCGGCGGTTTTCTTCCGGGTCGCCTACGTAGGGGGCGCTGCGGATACGTTTGCGAGTGCGGGTTCGTTGTGGCTGGTCGCGCAGTTCCCCGCGCCCCTTTATCGCCCCGCTGGTTTTCTTGACAGGGCGTTGTTGGCGATCGAGTTGTGGATGCTGAAGCTCACCGCGTCGCCTCTGTAGCGGTCGTCGGACCACTCGACCGGGCGGCCCTCCCTCGTGGTTGTCACGCGGCGGACGCGTAGCAGGGGGCTGGTGCGGCGGATTTCCAGGAGTTCGGCGTCCTGGGCGCCGGCCGCCACCGCGTCGATGACGTGTTCGCCGTATGCGAAGACCAACCCGGTGTCCTCGAAGAGGCGTTGGGTGACCGAGGGGCAGTCCGGCTCGATGGGTTCCACGGCCGGGGCGATCCAGTCGGCGTAGACCGTGCGTTCCAGGAGGACCGGTTCGCCGTCCAGGCCGCGTACCCGCAGGACGTGCAACACCTTTGTCTTCTCGCGGAGTTGGAGACGGATCGCGTCCTCCGTCGTCGCCCGGCGGTACTCCTGGTGCACCACCTGGCCCGTCGCCTCGCGGCCCATCGCGCGCGCCCACTGGGCGAAGCTGCGCAGTTCCTCGAAGGTCTGGCTGCGGCGGCTGGCCAGGACCACCCGGCGGGCGCCCTGACGGGAGCCGATGAGTCCCTCGGCCGTCAGGGCCGCCACCGCCTGGCGGATCGTGCCGCGTGCCACGCCGTAGTGGCTCGCGAGCTCCGTCTCCGGAGGCAGACGGCTGCCGACGGTGTACTGCTCGCGGTCGATCGCCCGGCGCAGCTCGTCGGCGATCTCCTCGTGTCGCGCCGTCATGCTTCCCCTCTGGGTTCGTCGCTGTGCACAGCGTGACCAGCCTAATCGACGTCCGTGAACTGTCCCTGCCCAGCGGAAAAGTGCAGGGAATCGGGGGTCAGTGTTTCGCCAGTGTTTACGGGCGTGATACCAGCGGAAGTCCTACTGAAGCCAACTTGTTCAGACAAGTTCTCCGCACTACCTCAACCCTCGTGCGCACCCCTGGAGAGACCGTGATCGTGACCCTGCCGAGAACAGCCGTCCGCGGCGGCGCCCTCGCCGTCGTCGCCGCGCTCGCCCTGAGCGCCTGCGGCGCGGCCCCCGACGACACGTCGACCACCGCGAACGGCAAGAGCGCGGCCACCGCGACCTCGGCCGCCGACTTCGGCGGCATGGACAAGCTGGTCGCCGCGGCCAAGAAGGAGGGCACGCTGCACGCCATCGCGCTGCCCCGCGACTGGGCCAACTACGGTGCCCTGATCGACGGTTTCCAGAAGAAGTACGGCATCAAGATCGAGGTCGAGAACCCGGACGGGGCAAGCCAGGACGAGATCAACGCCGTCACGTCCCGCAAGGGGCAGGACCGGGCGCCCGACGTCCTCGACCTCGGCAGCTCGTTCGCGCTGAGCGCCGCCCAGCAGGGGCTGCTCGCGCCGTACAAGGTCGCCTCCTTCGCCGACATACCCGAGGGGCAGAAGGACCCGGAGGGCCGGTGGTTCAACGACTACGGCGGCTACATCTCCATCGGGTGCGACGCCAAGCGCGTGAAGACCTGCCCCACCACCTTCGCCGACCTGCTGAAGCCCCAGTACAAGGGCCAGGTCGCCCTCAACGGCAATCCCACCAAGTCCGGTTCGGCCTTCGCCGGCGTCTGGGCGGCCTCGCTCGCCAGCGGCGGCTCCTTCGACGACATCCAGCCCGGCCTCGACTTCTTCGCCAAGCTGAAGAAGAACGGCAACTACACGCCCGTCGAGTCGACCCCGGCCACCGTCGAGAAGGGCGAGACGCCGATCAGCATCGACTGGGACTACCTCAACGCCGGTTACGCCGACGAGTTCAAGTCCAAGGGCGTCGACTGGACGGTGACCGTCCCCAGCGACGGTGAGTTCTCCCAGTACTACTCCCAGGCCGTCAACAAGGACGCCCCGCACCCGGCCGCCGCCCGGCTGTGGCAGGAGTACCTCTACAGCGCCGAGGGCCAGAACCTGTGGCTGAAGGGGTACGCCCGCCCGGCTCTGATGCCCGCCATGGAGAAGGCCGGCACGCTCGACACGGCCGCCGCCGCCAAGCTGCCCAAGGTCTCCGGCACGCCGTCCTTCCCGACCGAGGCTCAGCAGGCCAAGGCCAAGACCGTGCTGGCCCAGGGCTGGGGCAAGGCCGTCTCCGGATGACCGCCACCCTCACCCGGGTCGACGTGACGCCCGCCGCTTCCGTGAAGCGGCGGCGTCGCGCCCCCGGCTGGCTCGCCGTACTGCCGCTGCTCGCCTTCGTGGCGGTCGCCTTCGGAGTGCCCGCCCTGGCCATGCTCAACGGTGCCTTCACCGTCAAGAACCAGACCACCGGCGCCACTTCGTACACCACTGCCAACCTCACCGACTCCCTCCAGGGCGCGTATCTCACCGCCCTGCTCGGCAGCGTCAAGCTGTCCGCCGTGTCGGCGTTCATCGCGACCGTCCTCGGACTGCCGCTCGCCCAGGCCGTGGTGACCTCCCGCTTCCGCGCGCTGCGCGAGGCCGTCCTCACCGCCTCCGGGGTCCTCGCCAACTTCGGCGGGGTGCCGCTGGCCTTCGCCTTCGTCGCCACCCTCGGCAACTCCGGTGTGCTCACCAGGCATCTGGGGCTCACCGACAAGGGCTGGAGCCTCTACAGCTTCTGGGGACTGGTGATCGTCTACCTCTACTTCCTGATCCCGCTGATGGTCCTCACGATCACCCCCGCGCTCGACGGACTCAGGTCCCAGTGGCGCGAGGCCGCCCGGAACAACGGCGCCACGAACCTCCAGTACTGGCAGCACGTCGCCCTGCCGGTGCTGCTGCCCTCGCTGCTCGGCGGGTTCGTGCTGCTCTTCGGCAGCGCCTTCGCCGCGTACGCCACCGCCGCTGCCATGGTGGGCAGTTCGATCCCGCTGGTCACCCTTCAGATCGCCGACGCCATCTCCGGCAACGTGCTCGTCGGCCAGGAGAACGTGGCGCTCGCCCTCAGCCTCGACATGGTCCTGATCGCGGGCCTCGTCATGGCCGTCTACCTGCCCCTGCAACGGAGGAGCGCGCGATGGCTCGCCTGAACGCGTGGCGCTGGCTCGTCCTCGGCGGCGCCGCGCTGTACTTCCTCGTCCCGCTCGCCGCCTCCGTGATCTTCACGGTCGACGTGCCCGGCGAAGGCGTCACCTTCGACGCGTACAGCCAGATCGTCGGCGCCGACGGCTTCCTCCCCGGTCTGACGCTCTCCCTCGAACTGGCCGCCGCCACCATCGCCGTGGTCCTGCTCCTGATGGTCCCCGCGATGGTCGCCCTGAGGCTCGGCGCACCCCGGCTGCGGCCGGTCGTCGAGGTGATCTGCTCGCTGCCGCTGGTCGTCCCGCCGATCGCGTTCGTCGCCGGGATCTCGACCGTCCTCAAGTGGGGCCCCGAACACCTCTCCCGTACGCCCCTGTTCCAGACCTTCGTCGCCATCCAGAACCCGGACTTCCCCGTAGTCCTCGTCCTCGCGTACGTCGTGATGGCGCTGCCCTTCGTCCATCGGTCGCTGGACGCCGGACTGCGCGCGATCGACGTCCGCACGCTGGTGGAGGCCGCCCGCAGCTGCGGTGCGAGCCCGGTCCAGGCGCTGGTGACGGCCGTGCTGCCCAACCTGCGCGGGGCGCTGCTCAACGCCTCCTTCCTCACGCTGGCCCTGGTGCTCGGCGAGTTCACGGTGGCCCAGCTGCTCGGCTTCCAGCCGTTCGCCGTGTGGATCTACAGCGTCGGCGGTTCGCAGGCCCAGCTGTCCGTCGCCGTGTCCGTGCTCAGCCTGCTCGTCACCTGGGCCCTCCTCCTCGCGCTCGCCGGGCTCGGCGGGCGTTCCCGAACCGCCGCCGCCAAGGGATGAACCACATGACGCTCGACAAGGCAGCCACTGTCGAATTCCGGGGACTGCGCCGGGAGTTCGGCCCGACCGTCGCCCTCGACGGACTCGACCTCGATGTGCGGCCGGGGGAGCTGCTCGCGCTGCTCGGCCCGTCCGGCTGCGGCAAGACCACCGCCCTGCGCATGCTCGCCGGGTTCGAACACCCCGACTCCGGCGAGGTGTTGGTCGACGGCGCGGACGTCACCCAGGTGCCGGCCCACCGCCGGGACGCCGGCATGGTCTTCCAGTCGTACAGCCTCTTCCCGCACCTCAGCGCCCTCGACAACGTGGCCTTCGGACTGCGGATGCGCAAGGTCCGTACGTCCGAACGTCGCGCCAGAGCTGCCGAGTTGCTCGACCTCGTGGGCCTCGCCGACAAGGGCGAGCAGTTTCCGCACCAGCTCTCCGGCGGCCAACAGCAGCGCGTCGCACTCGCCCGCGCACTCGCCCTGCGCCCACGCGTACTGCTCCTCGATGAACCGCTGTCGGCGCTCGACGCCAAGGTACGGCTGACGCTCCGCGAGGAGATACGCCGCCTGCAGCAGGAACTCGGCATCACCACCCTGTTCGTGACGCACGATCAGGAAGAGGCCCTGTCCATGGCCGACCGGGTCGCCGTGATGCGCTCCGGGCGGCTCGAACAGTGCGCCGCCCCCGCCGAGTTGTACGGCAGGCCCGCCACCGCGTTCGTCGCCGAGTTCGTCGGCACGATGAGCCGGATCCCGGGGCGCCTGTCCGGTGGCTCGGTCGAGGTGCTCGGGCAGCGGCTCCCGGTCGACGGCGGGGCGCCGGACGCCGTCGAGGTCGACGTGCTGGTGCGGCCCGAGGCGGTCCGGGTCGTGGCCGAGGATGCCGGTGACGCCCGCGTCGTCGCCACGGCGTTCCTCGGCGCGGTCACCCGGATCACCGTGCGACTCGGCGACGGCACCGAGGTGAAGGCCGACCTGCCCGCGCACGAGGCCGCCACGCTGGGCGCGGGAGCCGCCGTGCACGTGTCGCTGCCGGAGCGGCCGGTGCTGGTGGCCGAGCGCGCGAACCGTCCGTGACGTGAATCCGTGAGAGAGAGAAACGTGTCCCCCCACAACCCCCACAGCTCCGACGCCCGCCATGTACCCCAACTCCCGCTCCAGGCAGTCCTGTTCGACATGGACGGCACGCTCGTCGACACCGAGCGGCTGTGGTGGGAGGCGGTGGAGCAGGTCGCCGGGAGGCCGCTGACCGAGGCGGACCAGCCGGAGGTGCTCGGCAGGCCCGTCGAGCACACCGCCGACTGGCTCGCCGCCGCCACGGGCGCCGAGGCCGGGCGCCTCGCCGCCGAACTGCACCGGGAGTTCGCGGACCGCGTCCGTACCGGCATCGTGCCCCGCCCGGGCGCCCTCGCCCTGCTCGACGCGCTCGCCGAGGCCGCCGTCCCCACCGCCCTGGTGACCGCCTCTCCCCGGGCCGTCGCCGACACGGTCCTCGAGGCGCTGGGCGTCTCCCGCTTCGCGGTGTCCGTCACCGCCGACGACACCGAACACACCAAGCCCGCCCCTGACCCCTACCTCGCCGCCTGCCACGCCCTGGGCGTCGACCCCGCCGCCTGTGTGGCCGTCGAGGACACGGAGACCGGCGTCGCCTCGGCGGAGGCGGCCGGGTGCGCGGTCCTCGCCGTGCCCTCGCTCGCCCCGATCGAGCCGGCGCCCGGCCGCACGGTCCTGCCCACCCTGGCCGGCGTCACCGTGGGGACTCTCGCCGCCATGGTCACCCCCGAGCAGCAGCTCCGGGTGATGACCTGGAACCTGTGGCTGGGCGGCACGAAGATCGACGATCACCGAGCGAAGCAGCTCGAGGTGATCGCCGAGACGGGCGCGGACGTCGTCGGCCTTCAGGAGACCGAGGGCACCTCCGCACGGGAACTGGCCGAGGCGCTCGGCTGGCACCACCACCAGGCGGGCCCGAACCTGGGCGTCATCAGCCGGTATCCGATCACCGCGCGCCACGGTGACCCGGACGTCGGCTTCTACGGGGCGACCGGGGTACGCGTCCGGCTGGACGCGGGGCAGGAGGTCGACGTCTGGAGCGCGCACCTCGACTGCGCGCCGTACGGGCCCTACGAGGTCCACTTCAGCGGGCTTGCGGCGGGGGAGGTGATCGCGAAGGAGGCGGGGCGGCTGGAGCGGATGCGGGAGATTCTGCGGCGGATCGGCGACTCCGGCGCGTGCGACTCCGGCGTCCCGGTCGTGCTCGTCGGGGACTTCAACACGCCGTCGCATCTGGACTGGCCGGGGGTGGAGTGGCCGGTGACGAAGGTGGCGGAGGAGGCGGGGCTGCGGGACTCGTACCGGGAGGTGCATCCGGATGCGGGCCTTGAGCCCGGTCATACGTGGTCGCCGGTTCATGTCGAGCATGAGGACGGGAGCGGGAGGGTGGAGCCGCAGGATCGGATCGACTTCGTGTTGTGTGGGGGGAGGGGGCTGCGGGTGCTGGATTCTCGGGTGGTGGTGAGCGGGGTGGCTCGTGTGTGGCCCGAGGTGGCCGGCAATGCCTGGCCCTCGGACCATGCGGCGGTACTGACGACGTTCGGGGTGCGCTAGAGGGTTTTTCGCCCCCGCCGCCCCTACCCGTCCCATCCCTGGGGGCTGCCGCCCCCAGACCCCCGCTTTCGCGCTGACGCGCTCGTCCTCAAACGCCGGACGGGCTGAATGATCAAGCCCCGGCCGGCATCATTCAGCCCCTCCGGCGTTTGAGGAGCGGGGGTTCGGGGGCAGCGCCCCCGAGAAGGATGGGACGGGTAGGGGCGGCGGGGGCGAAGAAACAACGAATCGCCGCCCCGGCGGCATCCCGCGCAACGATTCGTTCGCTGGTGCGCAACGGCTGCTCCTTGTCGTCCTGCCCCGCACCGCCGTACCGTCTATCTGGCCCCCAACCCCCCTCAAGCCCCTGCAAGGACCCCGCATGCGCACCGCCCTCCTCCAGAGCTCCGGCCGCCCCGGATCGCTCCTCGGGAATCTCAAGGTGCTCGACGAGGCCGCGGACCGCGCCGCCGCCGCGGGCGCCGAACTGCTGGCCGCGCCGGAGATGTTCCTCACGGGGTACGCGATCGGCGACGGCGTCGGCCGCCTCGCCGAGCCCGCCGACGGCGAGTCCGCCGACGCGGTCGCCGAGATCGCCGCGCGGCACGGCCTGGCCATCGCCTACGGCTACCCGGAGCGGTCCGGCGAGCTGGTCTTCAACTCCGCGCAGCTCATCTCCGCCGGCGGCGACCGTCTCGCCAACTACCGCAAGACCCACCTCTTCGGCCGCTTCGAGCGCGACCACTTCACGCCGGGCGAGCAGCCCGTCGTACAGGCCGAACTGGGCGGTCTGAGGGTCGGCCTGATGATCTGTTACGACGTCGAGTTCCCGGAGAACGTCCGCGCCCACGCCCTCGCCGGCACCGACCTCCTCCTCGTCCCGACGGCGCAGATGCATCCGTTCCAGTTCGTGGCCGAATCCGTCGTACCGGTGCGGGCCTTCGAGAACCAGCTGTACGTCGTCTACGTCAACCGGGTCGGCCAGGAAGGGGAGTTCGAGTTCGTTGGGCTTTCCACGCTCGCCGGCCCCGACGGAGTCGCCCGTACCCGGGCCGGCCGCGGTGAGGAGCTCCTCCTCGCCGACGTCGACCCCGTGCTCCTGGCCGCCTCCCGCGAGGCGAACCCCTATCTCCAGGACCGCCGTCCCGGCCTCTACGGCTCCCTCGGCCGAGTCACCTGAGCCACCCTTTTCCCTTTCCCCCCGCTCACCTCACCTGTTCCGCCCGCAAGGAGTCCGTACCCCATGACGTCCACGGTGCCCACCGCCGTCCAGCACGCCGACGCGCAGCAGCCGCCGATCACCATGTTCGGGCCGGACTTCCCCTACGCGTACGACGACTTCCTCGCCCACCCGGCCGGCCTCGGGCAGATTCCCGCGACCGAGCACGGCACGGAGGTCGCGGTCATCGGCGGCGGGCTGTCGGGGATCGTCGCCGCGTACGAGCTGATGAAGATGGGCCTCAAGCCCGTTGTGTACGAGGCCGACCGGATCGGCGGGCGGCTGCGGACCGTCGGGTTCGACGGCTGCGACCCCTCCCTCACCGCCGAGATGGGCGCGATGCGCTTCCCGCCCTCCTCCACCGCCCTCCAGCACTACATCGACCTGGTGGACCTGGAGACCCGGCCGTTCCCCAATCCCCTTGCCCAGTGCACCCCTTCGACCGTCGTCGACCTCAAGGGCGAGTCGCACTACGCGGAGACGGTCGACGACCTGCCGCAGGTCTACCGCGATGTGGCCGAGGCCTGGAGCAAGTGCCTCGAAGAAGGTGCCGACTTCTCCGACATGAACCGGGCCCTGCGTGAGCGTGACGTCCCGCGCATCCGCGAGATCTGGGCGCGGCTCGTCGAGAAGCTCGACAACCAGACCTTCTACGGCTTCCTCTGCGACTCCGAGGCATTCAAGTCCTTCCGGCACCGCGAGATCTTCGGCCAGGTCGGCTTCGGCACGGGAGGCTGGGACACCGACTTCCCCAACTCGATCCTGGAGATCCTGCGGGTCGTCTACACCGAGGCCGACGACCACCACCGGGGCATCGTGGGCGGCAGCCAGCAGCTGCCGCTGCGGCTCTGGGAACGCGAGCCCGGGAAGATCGTCCACTGGCCGTACGGGACCTCCCTCGCTGCCCTGCACGTGAACGGCGTACCGCGCCCGGCCGTGACGCGTCTGCATCGCACCGCCGGCAACCGGATCACCGTCACGGACGCGGGCGGCGACATCCGTACGTACCCGGCGGCGATCTTCACCGCCCAGTCCTGGATGCTGCTCTCGAAGATCGCCTGCGACGACTCGCTCTTCCCGATCGACCACTGGACCGCCATCGAGCGCACCCACTACATGGAGAGCTCCAAGCTCTTCGTGCCCGTCGACCGGCCCTTCTGGCTCGACAAGGACGAGGTGACCGGGCGGGACGTGATGTCCATGACCCTCACCGACCGTATGACGCGCGGGACTTACCTCCTCGACGACGGTCCGGACCGGCCCGCCGTCATCTGTCTCTCGTACACCTGGTGCGACGACAGCCTCAAGTGGCTGCCGCTGTCCGCGAACGAGCGGATGGAGGTCATGCTGAAGTCGCTCGGCGAGATCTATCCGAAGGTCGACATCCGGAAGCACATCATCGGCAGCCCGGTCACCGTGTCCTGGGAGAACGAGCCCTACTTCATGGGCGCGTTCAAGGCCAACCTGCCCGGTCACTACCGTTACCAGCGGCGCCTGTTCACGCACTTCATGCAGGACCGGCTGCCCGCCGACAAGCGTGGGCTGTTCCTCGCCGGTGACGACATCTCGTGGACCGCGGGCTGGGCCGAGGGCGCCGTCCAGACCGCGCTGAACGCGGTCTGGGGCGTCATGCACCAGTTCGGCGGGACCACCGATCCGACCAACCCCGGCCCCGGTGACGTCTACGACGAGATCGCGCCCGTCGAACTCCCCGAGGACTGAGTGCGGTTCGGGAGCTGAGAGCGATCAGATTCCGGCCGCCCGTGCCGCCTCGTACAACTCGGCGGCCAGGTCCTTGAGTTCGGCCGCGTTCCGCGCGGCGTCGCCGAACTCGAAGAAGAACTCGTCGAGGCCGATCTCGGCGTGGGCGGCGAGGTCCGTCACGATCTGGTCGACGCTGCCCTGGAAGGGCCGGCGGTCGGCGCCGTCGTACGCCTTCGCCGTGTAGGTGAGGTTCACCCGTACCACCGTCTCGATCGGCCTGGTGCGGCCCTTCTCGGCGGCGAAGTCCTTCACCTGCCGCCACTGGGCGGCGAGTTGCTCGGCGCCCGAGGCGATGGGGTGCCAGCCGTCGCCGCGTTCGACGAGACGCGTCAGGGACTTCTTGCTGAAGGCGGGCAGGAGTATCGGGATCGGCCGGGCGGGCTTCGGGCCGACCACGGCCGACGCCATCTTCGTCAGGTGGCCGTCGAAGCTGACCGGGTCCGGGCCCCAGACCGCCCGGCACACATCGAGGACCTCGTCCAGGACCTGGCCGCGCTCGGCGAACGGGGCCACCCCGGCGGCGGCGTACTCGTCGAGGGACCAGCCCGTGCCGAAGCCCGCCACCACGCGGCCGCCGCTCGCCGCGTCCAATGTGCCGAGCATGCGGGCCAGTTGGAAGGGGCCGTGCAGCGGGGCGACCAGCACGCTGGTGCCGAGGCGGGCGCGCTCGGTGGCCGCGACGGCCAGCGTCAGCGTCACCAGCGGCTCGGCGACATTGCGGTAGGTGTCGGGCCAGGGGACGCCCTCCATGCCGTACAGGCCCTGGGTGGCGGGCTCCGGGAACAGTGCGCGTTCGAACACCCAGAGGCTTTCGTAGCCGATCCGTTCGGCCTCGCGTGCCACGTCCGGCACGTCCCGTCCTATGTCGTACTGGCTTGCTTGCGGTAGACCCAGACCCAGCCGGACGGCCATGCTCGTGCTCCTTCGCGAGAGATCTCCTGGAGATCGCAAGAGGTCAAGAGGTGCTGTCGCCGTCGAACGTACAACGTTCATCCAGTTGTGGCGGAGGCCCTGCGCGGGAGTGGCCGGATCAGTCCGGCAGCGGGGTGAGGAGCATGCGGCTCGCGAAGCCGACCGCCGCGTCGAGCCGGTCGGTGAACTCCTCGGCGACATCGGGCAGTCGGCGCAGTGCCCAGAGTGCGCGGGCGGCGGTCCAGGTGGCGGCCCGGGCCCGTTCCATGCTCCACGCGCCGAGCAGGTGGGTGAGCGGATCGGCGATCTGGAGCAGGTCGGGACCCGGCATCAGCTCTTCGCGGAGGCGCTCCTCCAGCGAGACGAGTAGATCGCCCACCTGCTCGAACTCGTCCTCCAGATCGGCCGGTTCGCAGTCGAGCGTACGACAGGAGTCCACCACGGCGAGCGCCAGATCGTGCCCGATGTGCGCATTGATGCCCGCGAGCGCGAACTGCACCGGCCGTACGCCCGGATGACGGCGGAACTGCAGCAGCGGGCGCCAGCACGCGGGCGCGTGGCCGTCCTCGGCGACCCGCAGATACAGCTCGGCGAACCGCACATCCAGGGTGATCGCGGCCTCAGGGTCCGGGAACGCGCCGGCCTCCAGGCGCCGGTCGAAGGCCTCCGTCACCGCGAGGTAGACACGGTTGAAGACCGCCAGCCCGTCGCGCGGCGGCAGTTGGGCGTCCAGCGCGCGCATCCGCGAGACGACACGGTCGACGGGAGTGGTGAACTGTTCCAATTGCACCATGAAGGCAGGGTCCCAGTCCTAGGCTGGCGCACGTGCCGCCGGGCCGGACGCTTACCCAGAACGGGGGAACGCGCCCGCCGCGGCAGAGGAGGGGGAACAGTACGTGTCAGGCTCGCGCGCCCAGCGCCTGGCCGCGCGCCGGGCCGAACGCAGGCGCGCCGCCCGGCGTTCCGTCATGGTCGCCGCCGCCTCGGTGGTGGTCGCCCTCGGCACCGCCACCGGGCTGCTCTCCGCGCTCGACGACAACGGCGGCGCCAAACTCGACGCGGCCGAACTCGAGGTGACCGGCTCACCCCTGCTCGCCCCGCTGCCGGCCGTGTCCCTGTCGCCGGTCTCCCCGCCGCCGAGCGCCGCCAAGTCCCCGTCCCCGTCCGCCCGTACGACGGAGCCGAGAAGGCCGAGCCGTACGCCGACACCCTCGCCCACGAGGACGGAGCCCGCGCCGGAGCCGAAGCGGGCGCCCGTCCCCGTGTCCCCCCGCCTCTACCGCAACCCCGACTCCCAGGTCCTCGACTGGGTCCGCGCCAACCGTGACGATCCGCGCCGCCCTGTCATCGAGGCGGAGATCGCCGACCGTCCGGCGGCGGTCTGGTTCGCCGACTTCTCGCCCTCGACGATCGCCTCCCGGGTCCGCGCGGTCACCGCCGGCGCGGCGGGCGCCGGCCGGGTCCCCGTCCTCGTGCCGTACGCCGTGCCCGACCGCGACTGCGGCGGCGCTTCCCAGGGCGGCGCACCCGACCTCGGCGCGTACGACGGCTGGATCGACGCGTTCGCGGCGGGCCTCGGCTCCGGCGAGGTCATCGTGATCCTGGAGCCGGACGCGGTCGCCCTGTCCGACTGCCTGTCCCCGGCGCGGCGAGCCGCCCGGTTCGCCTCACTGGCCCGCGCGGGCCGCGCCCTCAAGTCCGCCAACCCCAACGCCCGCGTCTACTACGACGCGGGCCACTCCGGCTGGAACCCCCCGGCCAAGCAGGCGGCCCTGCTCCGCCAGGCGGGCGCCGCCTCGGCCGCGTCCTCCGACGGCGTCTTCAGCAACGTCTCCAACTTCCACCGCACCGACGACGAGATCGCCTACGACCGACAGGTCCTCGACGCCCTCGGCGGCCCCGCGAGCCTCGGTGCCGTGATCGACACCAGCCGCAACGGCAACGGCGCCCCACCCGACGGCGAGTGGTGCGACCCGGCCGGCCGGAAACTCGGGCGGGCGCCGACCACGAACACCGGTGAGGCGCGGATCGACGCCTACCTCTGGGTCAAGCTGCCGGGGGAGTCGGACGGCTGCAAGGGCACGCCGGGCACGTTCACCGCGTCGTACGCCTACGACCTGGCGCGTTGAGCGGCCCGGAGGGTGAATCTGAGCGTGCGCTTAGGATGAGGGCGCGCAGGTAGCTGCACCCACCACTCACCCCGTACGCCCCAGGAGTCCCGCCCGTGACCGCCGAAGCCCCGACCGCCCCCGCCGTCCCCGACGGCTCGTACGGGCGTCTGATACCCGTCACCGTCCACTTCGACGACCTCGACTCCCTCGGCATGCTCCACAACGCCCGCTACCCGCTGCTGGTGGAGCGGGCCTGGAACGAGCTGTGGCACGGGTACGGCTTCACCTTCGAGGGCGACTGGGCGGCGGCCGGGGACTTCTGCAACGTGGTCAGGGAACTGGTCATCGGCTACGAGGCACCGGTCGACCGGCCCGGCGCCTACGCCGTGCACCTGTGGCTGGACCGCCTCGGCACCACCGGCCTCACCTACGGCTTCCGGTTCTGCTCGGCCGACGGGGGGACGACGTACGCCCGTGGCACCCGGGTGCTGGTCCGGCTCGACGCGGGGACCCTGCGGCCCACCTCGTGGAGCGACCGGTTCAGGGCCTGCGCTCAGGCACTGCTGCGCTCGGCGGACTGATCTTCGCCCGGTCCCTGTCGGCGGTACGCAGCACCCCCGCGAACCCGGCCAGCCCGCCCGCCAACACCGTGACCAGCCCGAACGACACCACCAGGCTGGTCGCCTGGGCCAGCGTCCCGATCGCGCTCGGCGCGACCAGGCCCGAGGTGTACGTGATGGTGGCGACGCCCGCTATGGCCTGACTGGGGTTGGGGCCGCTGCGGCCCGCCGCCGCGAAGCAGAGCGGGACGACCACGGCGATGCCCAGACCGAGCAGTCCGAAGCCGGTCATCGCCACGGCGGGCTGTTCGGCGACCACGATGAGCACACCGCCGAGCACGGCGAGCACGCCGCCGGCGCGTACCGTGCGCACCGCGCCGAAACGGTTCACCACGGCGTCCCCGATGAGCCGCGCCACCGCCATCGTCAGCATGAAACCGGTCGTGGAAGCCGCCGCCAGACCGTCCGAGGTGCCCAGCTCGTCCCGCAGATAGACCGCCGACCAGTCCAGGCTCGCGCCCTCCGCGAACACCGCGCAGAACCCGATGGCGCCGATCAGCAGCGCGGACCTGGGCGGCAGCGCGAACCTCGGAGGCGGCTCCTCGTCCTCGGTGGGGCGCAGATCCAGTACCCAGTGGCAGGCGGCCAGGCCGAGGACGGTGAGGGTCGCCGCCGCGAGCGCGTGATGGAGGCGCGCGTCCGAACCCAGATGCGCGGCGAGGGTGCCGCCCGCCGCGCCGATCAGAGCGCCCGCACTCCACATGCCGTGCAGGCCGGACATGATCGACTTGCCCAGCCGGTTCTCGATCTCCACCCCCAGCGCGTTCATCGCGACGTCCGCCATGCCCGCGGAGGCGCCGTAGACGAACAGGGCGAGGCAGAGCGTGAGGAGGTTGGGGGCCAGGGACGGCAGGACCAGTGCCAGGGTCCAGAACGCGATCAGCCCGCGCAGCGCCGTACGGGCGCCGAAGCGGTGGCTGACGCGGCCCGCGAGCGGCATCGCCAGGGACGCGCCGAGCGCGGGGAACGCCAGCGCGAGCCCCAGCTGACCCGCGCTGACCGAGGCGTGGTCCTGGATCCACGGCACCCGGGTCGCGAACGAGCCGGTGACGGCGCCGTGCACGGCGAAGACCGCGGCCACGGCGTACCGGGCCCGCTTCACCACGTCTCGTTCGTACAGCACTGCACTCATTCTGCGGGCCCCTCCCCGGGTCTGCTGCTCGCTGGGTCGCGGAGCCTGTGCCGCGCGCCGCCGTAAACTATCAGGAACCCTGCCTGATAGATAGCGGGATATCGGCCGTCCCGCGGCGGGAGCGGCCCCGCCGATCTGGAAGGATCTCGCCATGCCCGCATCCCCGAGCACCGCCCGGGCCATCAACGACCGGCTCGCCCTGCGTCTGCTCCAGCAGGAAGGCCCGTTGGCGGCAGGGCAGTTGAAACAGCTGACCGGCCTGTCCCGCCCCACGGTCGCCGACCTCGTCGAGCGCCTCACCGCCGCCGGACTGATCGCGGTCGTGGGGGAGTCTGGGGAGCAGCGGCGAGGCCCGAACGCGAAGGTGTACGGGATCGTCGCCGGCCTCGCCCACCTGGCCGCCGTCGATGTCCGTACCGAGGGCGTCTCCGTGGCCGTGACCGACGTGGTGGGCGAGGTGCTGGCCGAGGCGTCCGTGCCCATCGGCGACGACACCGGCACCGGCCCCGCCGTGGAACAGGCGGTCGCCCTCGTCGAGCGGGTCGCCAAGGAGGCCGGGGCCGAACAACTGCACACCGTCGGGATCGGTGCCCCCGGTCTGATCGACCCGGCGACCGGTGAGCTCCGGGACACCGGAGGACTGCCCGTGTGGCACCGCAGGCTGGTGTCGGCGGTCCAGGAACGGCTCCCCGACACCCGCGTGATCGTCGAGAACGAGACCAACCTCGCCGCCCTCGCCGAGCAGCGCGAGGGCGCGGCCCGCGACCGGGACACCTTCGTGCTGCTGTGGCTCGGCCACGGCACCGGCGCGGCCGTGGTCCTCGACGGCGCCCTGCGCCGGGGGGCCTCCGGCGGGACCGGCGAGATCGGCTTCCTGCCGGTGCCCGGGACAAGACGGCTCCCCTCGGCCACGGAGTGCGAGGGCGGCTTCCACTCCCTCGCCGCGGCGTCGCCCATCGCCCAACTGGCGGGCGCGCAGGGCCTGGTGGTCACCCCCGAGGCGCACGAGCCCTACGCGGCCACCCTCGTCCGGGCCGCCGTGGCTACGCCCGACGCCCCGGCGCACGCCCGGTTCCTCGACATCGTCGCCGACCGCGTCGTCATCGGTGCCGCGTCCGTCGTCGCCGTCCTGGATCCGGGGTGCGTGGTGCTGGGAGGTGAGGTCGGCCGGGCCGGCGGTGATGTGCTCGCCGCCCGTGTCGAGGAACGGCTCGCCCGTCTGTCCCCCCTCCCGGCGGAGGTGCGCGCGAGCACGCTGGGCGGTGGCGGGGTGTTGCGCGGGGCGTTGCTGACGGCCCGGGAGCGCGCCCAGGAGGTGCTGTTCGGGGGCGCCGCGGCCACCTGAGCGGAAGAGCGGGAGGGCGGGCGAGGGGCCGGCGGCGGGCAAGGGCCGTCGTCACCGCCGCCGGTCCGGCACAGACGCTAGGAGGTCCGGAGCATGACGGTCAATAGGTATGGACCAATCGCATGGCCGGATCGTCCCCCGCTGACCGGGACTTGTGAGCGAGTCCACACAACTCACCCGCATGGAGTACGACCCGGCGTGGCACACTGGCCTTTAACAGAAGCAGCGCACTCCGGGGTCGGTGAAAGTCCGAACCGGCGGTTATAGTCCGCGACCCGTCCGCTTGTTTTTCGGCGGCCGGTTGACCAGGTGGAATTCCTGGACCGACGGTTAAAGTCCGGATGGGAGGCAGTGCGCGGCGGGCGGGCATTCGTGCGCGCCGCCGTACCGCTCGGCCATGGGTCGAGCTCCGTCCGGCGTCGCTCCCGGTGTTCCTGCCCGTTCAGAGCTGTCGTCATCGACAGGCCCCGGAGTCCGTGCCCGAAGAGGCAGGGAGGACCCGGGAAGTGTTCACCGGAATCGTCGAAGAGCTGGGCGAAGTCACGGCCGTCGAAAACCTCGGCGATGCCTCCCGCTTCCGGCTCCGTGGCCCCGTGGTCACCGAAGGCGCCCGCCACGGCGACTCCATCGCCGTCAACGGCGTGTGTCTCACGGTCGTCGAACACGAGGGCGACGAATTCACCGCCGACGTCATGGCGGAGACCCTCGACCGCTCCAGCCTGGGCGTCCTCGCCGTCGGCTCGCGGGTCAACCTCGAACGCCCCATGGCCCTGGGCGCCCGCCTCGGTGGCCACATCGTGCAGGGCCACGTCGACGGCACGGGCACGGTTCTCGAACGCAAGCCGTCCGAGAACTGGGAGATCGTCAAGATCTCACTCCCCGCCGACCTCACCCGCTATGTCGTCGAGAAGGGTTCCATCACCGTCGACGGCATCAGCCTCACCGTCGTCGACGCGGGCCCGGACTACTTCTCCGTCAGCCTCATCCCCACCACCCTCGACCTGACCACGCTCGGCCGCAAGCAGCCCGGCGACCCGGTCAACCTCGAGGTCGACGTCATCGCCAAGTACGTCGAGCGACTGCTCGGCGCGCAGGGGGCACCGGGAGCACTGGACACGCGAGGGGACGCGAAGTGAACTGGCTGAACAAGGAGGCGTTCACGCTCCTCGACCAGCACATCCTCTGGTCGGACATGATCGGCAACGTCCTCGGCCTGATCGCCCTCGCCCTCGGCTGGCGCCGCTCCATCCTGAGCTGGCCCGTGCAGTTCCTGTCCGGCCTCGTCCTCTTCGGCGCCTTCTACGGCCACCTCACCGGCAGCGCCGGCAAGCAGGTCGTCGTCATGCTCGTGGCCGGCTACGGCTGGTGGCAGTGGAACCGGAACAAGGGGCAGGGCAAGGACGGTCACATCACCCCGCGCTTCGCCACCTGGCGCGAACGTGCCGCCATGATCGGCGCCGCCGCCCTCGGCACGGTCGCCGTGGCGCTGCTCTTCAAGGCCTACCCGAGCCTGTCCTGGGACCCTTGGCCCGACGCCTACATCTTCGTCGGCACCATCGTCGCCATGTACGCCCAGGCGCGCGGCATGGTCGAGTTCTGGTTCGCCTGGCTCCTCGTCGACCTCGTCGGCGTCCCCCTCAACTTCGCCAACGGCTACGCCTTCTCCGGCTTCGTCTACGTCATCTACGGCGCGCTCGTCCTGTGGGGCATGCGCGACTGGTGGCTGCGCTCCCGCAAGGAGACGCGGCCCGTCCTGGAAGGAGCGCCCGCATGACCACGGCACCGATCCTGTACAGCACCGACAACATCGAGGACTGGTCCCTCGACCCGATCGAGCAGGCCATCGCGGACATCGCCGCCGGGCGTCCGGTCGTGGTCGTCGACGACGAGGACCGGGAGAACGAGGGCGACCTCGTCATCGCCGCCGAGAAGGCGACCCCCGAGATCGTCGCCTTCATGATGAGCGAGTGCCGTGGGCTCATCTGCGCCCCCATGGAGAGCGACGAGCTCGACAGGCTCCGGCTGCCGCAGATGGTCGACGACAACACCGAGTCGATGAAAACCGCGTTCACAGTCTCGGTCGACGCCTCGGCCGCTCACGGTGTGAGCACCGGTATCTCCGCCTCCGACCGGGCCACCACGCTTCAGCTCCTCGCGGGCGGCGTCGCCGGTGCCGACGACTTCGTCCGCCCCGGCCACATCTTCCCGCTGCGCGCCAGGTCGGGCGGTGTGCTGGTCCGCAACGGCCACACCGAGGCCGCCGTCGACCTCGCCCGCCTCGCGGGGCTGCGGCCGGCCGGCGCCATCGTGGAGATCGCCGGCGAGGACGGCCGTATGCTGCGCCTGCCCGAGCTGATCCCCTTCGCCCGCAAGCACGGTCTGACGATCATCTCCATCGAGGACCTGGTCGCCTACCGCAAGAGCGCCGAACCCACCGTCCGGCGGGAGGCCGAGACCCGGCTCCCCACCGCCTTCGGCACGTTCACGGCGTACGGCTACCGCTCCACCGTCGACGGCGTCGAGCACATCGCCCTCGTCCACGGCGAGATCGGCGCCGACGACGGCGAGGACGTCCTGGTCCGCGTCCACTCCGAATGCCTCACCGGCGACGTCTTCCACTCCCTGCGCTGCGACTGCGGCCCCCAGCTGGAGACCTCCCTCGAACGCATCCGGGACGAGGGCCGGGGAGTCGTCGTCTACCTGCGCGGCCACGAGGGACGCGGCATCGGACTGCTGTCCAAGCTCCGGGCGTACGAGCTTCAGGAGCAGGGCCGCGACACCCTCGACGCCAACCTGGAGCTCGGCCTGCCCGCCGACGCCCGGGACTACGGCGCCGGCGCGCAGATACTCCAGGACCTCGGTGTCCGCAGCGTGCGCCTGATGACGAACAACCCCGACAAGACCGACGCGCTCGTCCGCCACGGCCTCAAGGTCACCGGCCGCGAGCCGATGCCGGTACAGGCGGGCGAGCACAACCTCCGCTACCTGCGCACCAAGCGGGACCGGATGGGACACGACCTGCCCTGGCTGGACACGGCCCCCGTGTCCCCGTGCGGCAACCAGTAACCAGCGATCACAGAGGAGAGACGAGAACGTGAGCGGCAAGGGCGCACCCGAACTGTCCGTACGCAACTGCGCCGACCTGCGGGTCGCGGTCATCGCGGCGCAGTGGCACGAGAAGGTGATGGACGGTCTGGTGGACGGCGCCCTGCGCGCCCTGCACGACCTGGGCATCGACGAGCCGACCCTGCTGAGGGTCCCCGGCAGCTGGGAACTCCCGGTCGTCGCCAAGGTCCTGGCCGGCCGGGGCTACGACGCGATCGTGGCGCTCGGCGTCGTCATCCGGGGTGGCACCCCCCACTTCGAGTACGTGTGCCAGGGCGTCACCCAGGGCCTCACCCAGGTCTCGGTCGACACCGGCGTCCCCGTCGGCATGGGCATGCTGACCTGCGACACGGAGGAACAGGCCCTCGACCGCGCGGGCATCGAGGGCTCCAACGAGGACAAGGGGCACGAGGCGGTGACGGCAGCGGTGGCGACCGCGGCCACCCTCCGCTCAGTATCTGAACCGTGGAGGTAGGGCGGCCGGCACAACGCGTAAAGTGAACGTCACCATGTCCAATAAGACGTTCGAGGAGCTCTTCACCGAGCTCCAGCACAAGGCCGCCACGGGCGACCCCGCCACTTCCCGCACCGCAGAACTGGTCGGCAAGGGCGTCCATGCCATCGGCAAGAAGGTCGTAGAAGAGGCCGCCGAGGTATGGATGGCCGCCGAGTACGAGGGGAAGGAAGCAGCCGCCGAGGAGATCTCGCAGCTGCTCTACCACGTCCAGGTGATGATGGTCGCCCGCGGAATCTCGCTGGACGACGTGTACGCCCACCTGTAGGTCCCGCCCCGCCCGCACCACCCTCACGTCCCGCACACCACACACAAAGGAAGCCGACCTCATGCTGCGCATCGCCGTCCCCAACAAGGGTTCCCTGTCAGGCCCCGCGTCGGCGATGCTGCATGAGGCCGGCTACCAGCAGCGCCGCGAGTCCAAGGAGCTGCGGATCGTCGACCCGGAGAACGAGGTCGAGTTCTTCTACCTCCGCCCCCGCGACATCGCGATCTACGTCTCCTCCGGCCGCCTCGACATCGGCATCACCGGCCGCGACCTGCTCATCGACTCCGGCGCCAACGCCGAGGAGATCCTTCCGCTCGGCTTCGCCCGCTCCACCTTCCGCTTCGCCGGCAAGCCCGGCACCGCGACCGGTATCGAGGACCTGGCCGGTCTGACCGTCGCCACCTCCTACGAGGGGATCGTGGCCAAGCACCTCGCCGACCACGGCGTGGACGCCTCCGTCGTCCACCTCGACGGCGCCGTCGAGACTGCGATCGAGCTCGGTGTCGCCGAGGTCATCGCGGACGTCGTCGAGACGGGCACCTCACTGCGCAACGCGGGCCTCGAGGTGTTCGGCGAGCCCATCACGAAGTCCGAGGCGATCGTCATCCGCCGCGTCGGAGCGGAGGCGGACGAGACTGCTGAGTCGAAGGTTCAGCAGTTCCTGCGCCGCCTCCAGGGCGTCCTCGTCGCCCGGACGTACGTGATGATGGACTACGACTGCCGCGTGGAGCAGCTGGAGAAGGCCGTCGCCCTGACCCCGGGTCTGGAGTCGCCGACCGTCTCGCCGCTGCACAACGAGGGCTGGGTCGCCGTCCGCGCGATGGTCCCGTCCAAGGAGGCCCAGCGGATCATGGACGACCTGTACGACCTCGGCGCGCGCGCCATCCTGACCACGGCCATCCACGCCTGCCGCCTCTGAGACACCGGAAGCGACTGGGACACGGGAAGCGACCGACACCGTGAGCGACAGGGACCGTACGCCGATGCAGGACCAGCCCACCGCACCCGTTCCGCCGGCGCTGCCCGCGCTGCCCGTCACCTTCCGGCCGGGCCGGACCCGGGCCGTGCTGGGCACCGCGAGCGTCGCGATCTTCGTCGTCATCACGACGATCGCGCTGCTCCTGGAGAAGCTCAGCCCGGGGGAGCGCCTCAGCTTCGTCTTCACCGGCGCCCTGCTGTCCTCGGTGCTTCTGCTGCTGTCCCGGCCGAAGGTGGTCGCCGACGAGGCCGGGGT
This sequence comes from Streptomyces sp. NPDC047042, assembly GCF_040644035.1. Classification (NCBI taxonomy): domain Bacteria; kingdom Bacillati; phylum Actinomycetota; class Actinomycetes; order Kitasatosporales; family Streptomycetaceae; genus Streptomyces; species Streptomyces sp. NPDC047042. Next base: position 106,298 of record NZ_JBEYVP010000027.1, read on the forward strand.
CACCGTCGTCAACATCGCGAGCAAACGGCGCCTGGACTGGGCGGAGATCCTCCGGGTGAACCTCCGTCCGGGCGACCCGTGGGTCTTCCTCGACCTCAGCGACGGTACGAGTCTGCCCGCGCTCGGCATCCAGCCCGGCATCGCCAAACAGCGCGCCATCGAGGACGCGCGCACCCTGCGGGCGCTCACCGAGGCGCGGTCCGCGGGCGACCCCGAGCAAGATCAGGGCTGACTCAGGGACGTCCACCCTGCCGCACAGGGCCATGTCTTGATTAATCTGTTGGCGGAGGCGTTTCCACGCGCCTCCGCCACTGATGCTCCCCCCGGTCTTCAGAGGCCCCCTGCTACCCGAGGAGTGACTCCCTCCAGCGATGGACGGATCGTCCTGTAGTACCTGCGCCGCCCCCTTCCGACATATCGAGGCGGCGGCATCATGACCACCCCCTTGCTGCTCCTCGGAGCCGCATTCCTGCTGATCCTGGCCAACGGCTTCTTCGTCGCCGCCGAGTTCGGCCTTGTCACGGTCGAGCGTCCGGACGCCGAGAAGGCCGCCGCCGAGGGAGACAGACGAGCCCGCACGGTCGTCGACTCCCTCAAGGAGCTGTCCTTCCAGCTCTCCGGCACCCAGCTCGGGATCACCATCACCTCCCTCGTCGTGGGCATGCTCGCCGAGCCGGCGCTCGCCGAGCTGCTGCACGGCCCGTTCACCGCGATCGGCATCCCCGAGGGCGCCGCCTCCGGTGTCGCCGTCGTCGTCGGCATGCTGCTGGCGGCCGCTGTGCAGATGGTGATCGGCGAACTCGTGCCCAAGAACTGGGCGGTCTCCAAGCCGATGCAGGTCGCCCGCTTCGTGGCCGGCCCGCAGCACGCCTTCTCCCGGCTCTTCCGCCCGGTGATCGCCGGGCTCAACGCCGTGGCCAACCGGCTGGTCCGCGCCCTGGGCGTGGAACCCGCCGAGGAGCTGGCCTCGGCCCGCACCCCCGGCGAACTGGTCTCCCTGGCCCGGCACTCGGCACAGGCCGGCGCGCTGGAACAGGACACCGCGGACCTCTTCGTCCGGACGCTGTCGCTGGGCGAGCTGACCGCGCAGCACATCATGACCCCGCGCGTGCGGGTCAGCGCGCTGCAGTCGTCGGCCACCGCCGAGGACGTCGTCAACCTGACCAGGGCCACCGGTCTGTCCCGCTTCCCGGTCTACCGGGAGCGGATCGACGAGATCGTCGGCATGGTCCACCTCAAGGACGCCCTCGCGGTGCCCGCGGCCGACCGGCTGCGCACCCCCGCGGGCCGGATCGCCAAGCCGCCGCTGCTGGTCCCGGAGACGCTCCCCGTGCAGCCACTGCTCGAACTGCTGCGCAGCCAGCAGCCCATCGCCGTCGTCGTCGACGAGTACGGCGGTACGGCGGGCGTGGTCACCCTGGAGGACATCGTCGAGGAACTCGTCGGCGAGGTCCACGACGAGCACGACGACGTGCTCAACGAACCGACCGAACTCGCCGCCGCCCCGGCCGAGGACGGCCACCCCGCCTGGGACGCCGACGGCAGCTGCCGCGTCGACATCCTCCAGCGCATAGGCCTCGACGTGCCCGAGGGCCCGTACGAGACGGTCGCCGGCCTCGTCGCCGACCTGCTGGGCCGTATCCCGGTCCCCGGCGACCGGGCCGAGCTGCCGGGCTGGCGCCTCTCGGTCCGCCAGGTCGGCCACTACCGCGCCGAACGGGTACGGCTGATCAGGATCCCGGACAGCACAGAGAACAGCGCGGACACCGGCACGGACACCGGCACCGGCACCGGCACCGGCGCTGACAGCGCCGACGGCGCGAAGACGGCGGATCTCGCGGTGGAGGCGGCCCGATGAGCGTGCTCCAACTCCTCTTCGCCCTCCTCCTCGTGCTCGCCAACGGCTTCTTCGTGGGCGCCGAGTTCGCCCTCGTGTCCGTCCGCCGCAGCCAGATCGAACCGCTCGGCACCGCGCGGGCCCGCCAGGTGCTGTACGGCCTGGAACGGCTCCCGCAGATGATGGCCGCCGCCCAGTTCGGCATCACCGTCTGCTCGCTGACCCTGGGCGCGGTCGCCGAACCGACCGTGGCCCACCTGCTGGAACCGGTCTTCGAGGCGGCCCACCTGCCCGAGGGCATGATCCACCCGCTGGGCTATGTCATCGCCCTCGCACTGGTGGTCTTCCTCCATCTGGTCATCGGGGAGATGCTCCCGAAGAACCTGGCGATGGCGGCGCCCGAGAAGACGGCGCTGTGGCTGAGCCCGGGCCTGGTGGCCTTCGCCCGCCTGTGCGGGCCGGTCACGGTGGGGCTCGGTGCGTGCGCCCGGCTCGTCCTGAAGCTCTTCCGCGTCGAGCCCAAGGACGAGGTCGAGGCGGTCTTCACCAGCGAACAGCTCAACCGCCTGGTGGAGGACGCCGGCCAGGCCGGACTGCTCGACCCCGGCGAGCAGGAACGACTCGAGGACGCGCTGGAACTGGGCTCCCGCCCGGTCACCGACGTCCTCCTCGACCGCGAGTCCCTGGTGACGGTGGGTCCTTCGGTCACCCCGGGGCAGGTGGTCGCCCTCACCGCCCGCACGGGTTACTCCCGTTTCCCGGTGGTCGCGGACAACGGCGCCTTCATGGGCTACCTGCACGTGAAGGACGTACTGGACCTGGAGGACTCCGAACGGGCGGTGCCGCAGCACATCTGGCGCTCCATGACGACGCTGCGCTCCGAACTCCCGCTGGACGACGCGCTGACGGTGATGCGCCGGGCGGCGACGCATCTCGCCCAGGTGGCGGACGGCTCGGGTCGGGTGATCGGCCTGGTGGCGATGGAGGACGTGCTGGAACTGCTGGTGGGCGAGGTACGGGACCCGGCACACCGCCAGGTACCTCCGGTGGTTCAGGTGGGGGAACCTCGGGCGGAGGTGCAGTCGGAGGTGTTGGCGAGCTGATGCGTTGTGGGCGCGGGGGGTTCGCCTTCGACTGCGGCCCCGGTGGGGGCTGGTCGCGCAGTTCCCCGCGCCCCTGAAGACTCCGTCCGTCCCGATCCGCTTGGCTGCCGGCCGGTGGGGGCTGGTCGCGCAGTTCCCCGCGCCCCTGAAAGACCCGGCCGTCCCGGCCGCCCAGTCTGCGGGCATGCGTGCCGCCTGGGGCGGCACGGGTGGGCGCAGGCGGCGCCCCGTTGGCGCCGGGCTGCGCGAACCCGCCCCCTACCTGCGCTCACCTCCGCTCACAGGGCTGACGGGTCCTGGGGGCCCCGGCCCGACAGGACCTCGCCGTAGGCCTGCATCAGGTCCGGCAGGCGTAGTGTCGACAAGTCGTCGCGGGTCAGCATCCCGGGATACACCGACAGCCGCAGATCCCGGTACGCACAGCTCTTCTCGTACAACGTCCGCAGGAACCGCCCGTTGCCCAGCTCGTCGATCCACCCCTGGTCCACCACATGCCCGGCGATCGAGCGCAGCTCGTCCAGCGCCTCCTCGTCCCACACGTCCCCGTTCTCGGCGGCCAGCACCTCGCCGATCGAGGTGAGTTCGAGCGGCCGGTACGAGGGGAAGTCGACGCGGGTCGTGAAGCGGGACGACAGCCCGGGGTTGGCGGCGAGGAGCCGGTCCATGCCCTCCGGGTAGCCGGCCAGGATCACCACCAGGTGGTCCCGGTTGTCCTCGGCCCGCTTCAACAGCACCTGAAGGGCCTCGTCGCCGTACGCGTCGCCCTTGCCGTAACCGGAGTTGGAGAGCGAGTACGCTTCGTCGACGAACAGGACGCCCCCTATCGCCGAGTCGATCAGCTCGTTGGCCTTCACCGCCGTCTGGCCCAGATACTCGCCGACCAGGTCGGCCCGCTGCGCCTCCACCAGATGGTCGCCGCCGAGCAGCCCCAGCGCGTAGAACACCCGGCCGAGGATGCGTGCCACCGTCGTCTTGCCCGTGCCCGACGGGCCGGAGAAGACGAAGTGCCGCTTCGGCGGCTGGACCGGCAGCCCCTGCCCCGCCCGCAGCCGCGCCATGTTCAACTGGGCGGAGAGCGCCTTCACCTGGCGTTTGACCGGCTCCAGGCCCACCATGCGCTCCAGCTCGGCCAGCGCCTCCTCGAGCAGCCCGGGATCGGTCGGGCCGGTCGGCGGCGGCTGGACCGGGAGCGCCGCCTTCTCGCGCACCGAGTCGCTCGCGGACGGCAACGGGACCCCGGTCGCCGGGAGTTCGGGCTCCGAGAGCTTCAGATCGCGGCCCTCGCCGCCGAACAGGGGGTCGATGCCGTCCGGGCTCTCCAGCAGTTCCTGTCCGATCCCGGAGAGGGTGATCGCCGCGAGGTCGGCCGCCTCGTCGTACCCGTCGCCCTCGGAGATCGCGGCGAGCCGCGCCGAGGTGTCCATGAACGCGGCGTCCACGCGATGCACCGCCCGGTACAGGGGCAGCGCCGCCGCCGAGCGGCCCGTGCCCTCATGGGCCCGCGCCAGCCAGTACCGCAGTTCCTTGCGCTGCGGCTGCTCGCTGCGACAGCGCATCAGCGCCGCCGACAGCAGCGGCTCCGCCTGCCCGTACATCTCCAGGCGCACCCGGGCCATGCCGCCGAACAGACCCGCCTCGATGCCCAGCATCGCGTCGTTGATCAACGGGTCGGTGTTGCGGACCAGTTGCTCCCAGTCCTTGACGAGATAGGCGCGGCACGCGTGCAGGAACCGGACCTGCGGGTCCGTGTCCACCGGCGGCAGACCGGCCAACGCCCGGTCCAGTTCCGGCACATGGCGACCGTCCAGCCAGTGCGAGGCGTGCGCGAGCAGCAGATCGCGCGGGCTTTCCAGTACGGGCTGCACCCACCAGCCCAGCCAGTACCAGGAGTTGAGTGTCCGGCGATGGCGGGCGCGCTGCTCCCCGAAGCGCTCCCGGTGCCGGAACATCCGTAGCAGCGCGGTCGTCGTGTCGACGCGCAGCGCGTGCAGTCCGAGCCAGCCGTCGGCCATCCCGGGATCCATCCGCACCGCGGTGCGGAACTCCTCCTCCGCCTGCGGATAGGCGCCCATCGTGTAGGCGTCCACACCTCGCAGCCAGGCGAGGTCGGCCGGGGCCTCGGGGCCCTGCGTGCCGAAGTCCATCACGTCCCCCACAAACCGTGCCCCCGATTTGCCTCTCCGACGGGCCGGTGCCCGTCGGCAGCTTGGTCGAACCGCTGTGCCGCGGACGGGAGTTGCAACGGTGCGCAGAGCAGCCGTCCGAGTCGCACCGAGGGCATCGTACCTGCGCCGGAGGTGCCCGCAGGAGGGTGCCGCACAGGCCGTTTGACGAGGTGGGAGCATATGGGGCGCACACGGCGCGGTCACCCAGGGTGAACGAATGGCCCCTCGCGGCGGCCGGAAACCGGAATGCGGGCAGAACGAAGCCCCCGATCACGGGGGAACAACCGGGGGCTTCGCGACTGCGGGCGGCTCCGAATGGCCGCACATTGAGAACGTAAGTCCTGTACGGCTCACCGGTCAAGCCGAGTTGAGGCACTCGGACAAGTTGCGTGACAAGGGGCTTCACAAGTTCACCACACAGCGGATGGCCCGTCACCCTGAGTGAGATCCTGGTCTGATCCAACGGTCCCGTCGGGCCCCGGCAGCACCTGGTACCCCTCGTCGCACTGCCGTACCAGCAGGTCGGCGAACGGACGCGAGGGGTCCGCGGCGAAGTGCCGTCGTTCCGCGGCGACCCACCCGGCCCAGAACTCGCTCTGTTCCGCCCCGTCCCGCGACCGTCCTCGCGCCCAGGCCTCCTCGTCGGGCAGCTCCATCCACAACAGCCGCGCCAGGAACGGCCGTAGCGCGCGCCGCCCGGCTCCGACCCCCTCCACCAGCACCACCGGGGCGGCCGGCAGTGTCCTGGGCGGTCCGAAGCGCCGGGAGGTCCAGTCGTAGGGGGCGTAGGAGGCGTTCTCGCCGCGCCGAAGCGGTTCGATCACCTGGTTGGCCAGACGGGGTGTCCACGCGAACAGTTCGTCGTGGCTGGCGATGTCGTCGAGGTGCAGTACGGGTGCCCCGCCGAGGGCGGTGGCCAGCCGTCCGGCGAACGTGGTCTTCCCGGACCCCGCGTGGCCGTCGACGGCGATCAGGCGGACGGGGCCGCAGGACGGCGGCAGTCGGCGCAGGGTGCGAGCGAGGTCGTGGATGACGGTTCCCGGGGGCGCTGGAATTCGGACATATTGCCGGGATCATTCTAGGGACCGCCTGCGCGCCTGGCGCCCGCGTCCCAGGTCACGCCAATGGTCGAGACCAATATTCTGGGCGCGACGCGGCCCGAAGTGCTGGCATGAGCCGGTCACCGGCGGCCATAGTTGGCGAACGTCCGTGCACTGTCCCGCCCGTCCAGGACACCAGGGGGTCCCTCGCCATGAGCAGAGTCGAAGAGCCGTCCCGCAGAACCGTCCTCGCCGCGGCGGTCGTCGCCGCCGTCGCGGGCGGCGCGGGCCCGGCCACCGCCGACACCCCGGCGGCGACCGGCCGCGAGGTGGCCGCGGATACCGCTCGCCATGTCGACAACCGCGCGTGGGCCGCGTACACGGACTGGTGTGCCGGCACGGCCCAGGGCACCCGTGCCGTCGCCGGTGTGCGGCCCGGGCTGGTGATCGGTGTTCCGGCCGGCACGGTCGACTACACCGATCCGCACACCGGTACGACGGCGGCCTGGGAGTACGCGACCTGGACGTCCCCGGTGCACCGCCTCTCGGTGCCCTCCACCGAGGTCATCGCCTCCTGGAACGCGCGCACCCCGGCCGGCACCTGGCTCCAGGTCGAACTGACCGGCACGTACTCCGACGGCACCGCCGCCCCCTGGTACGTGATGGGCCGCTGGGCCTCCGGCGACCAGGACATCAGGCGGACCTCCGTCGACGACCAGACCGACGGCAAGAGCACCGTCTGGACAGACACCTTCGCCATCGACGACCCGGCCACGGGCCTGCGCCTGGTCTCGTACCGGCTGCGGCTGACCCTCCACCGCAAGCCGGGCACCACGGCCACCCCCACGGTCTGGCGGCTCGGCGCGATGGGCTCCGACGTCCCGGACCGCTTCACCGTCCCCGCCTCGGCACCCGGCCCGGCCGGGGAACTGATCGTCCCCCGGTACTCGCAGGAGATCCACACCGGCCAGTACCCCGAGTACGACAACGGCGGCGAGGCCTGGTGCAGCCCCACCTCCTCGCAGATGATCGTCGAATACTGGGGCCGGAAGCCCACGGCGCAGCAGCTGGCCTGGGTCGACCCGGCCTACGCCGACCCACAGGTGTGCCACGCGGCCCGCTTCACCTACGACTTCCAGTACGGCGGCTGCGGCAACTGGCCCTTCAACGCGGCCTACGCGGCGACCTACCCGGACCTCCAGGGCGTGGTCACCCGCCTTGAGTCGCTCAGCCAGCTGGAGACGCTGATCGCGGCCGGCATCCCGGCCATAACGTCCCAGTCGTTCCTCAAGACCGAGCTGACCGGGGCCGGTTACGGCACCTCCGGCCATCTGATGACCGTGATCGGCTTCACCGCCGACGGCGACGTGATCGCCAACGACCCCTTCTCGGCGACCAACGAGGCCGTGCGACGGGTCTACGCGAGGCGCGAGTGGGAGAACATCTGGTTGCGGACCAAGCGCTACAACGCGGCCGGCAAGGTCGTGTCCGGCACCGGCGGCGTCTGCTACCTGTACTTCCCGGCACGGCCGACCGCCGCCCAGCTCGCGGCCCTCGCTGCGGTGGGCGTGCGCTGAGCCGAAGAGAACCCCAAGACGTGTGCGCGGCCCCCGGGAGACCGGGGGCCGTCCGTTTTCAGGGCGATGTGACCAACGTCTCCGGCGTGAAAGCCCCGATGAATGGCAAGGTGGACAGAACGGTGGGGGGGAGTCCATCGCACATCGACCACAGCGAGATGCCATGACCGCGAGCACTGCCGCAGCCCCCGCGCGCACCCGTACCGGCGGCCCCCGAGAGGACGGCCCGAAGATCTTTGAGCACGTCATGGGCTGGACGTTCGTGATGGTGCTCGCCATGTTCGTCGTCCAGCTGGGCCTGCTCTGACCCGGTGCGACTGCCGCGAACCGGGCTCCGTCCCTGTCGATAAGAGTCGAACGTGCAGGTGGCTCCGGTCTGCCATACTTCGGATGTCCCGCCCGCAGTTGGAGACCAGGGCCCCAAATTGAACAGTAGTAGACAGCCTGCCGCCGAACGCCCGCGGGCGCGCAACACCGACCGCTCCCTGGCGCGTCGCGCCGAACTCATCGCCATCGGTCGGAAGCTGTTCGCCGACAGGTCGTACGACGCCCTGTCGATGGACGACATCGCACGTCAGGCGCAGGTCGCCAAGGGGCTCATCTACTACTACTTCCAGTCGAAGCGCGGCTACTACCTCGCCATCGTCGAGGACTCGGTCGCCGACCTGGTCAGCTTCGCGTCCAGCGGTCTCACCCACGCCCCCGTGGACCGGGTGCACCGCACCATGGACGCCTACCTGCGCTTCGCCGAGCACAACCAGGCCGCCTACCGCACGATCGTCAGCGGCGGCGTCGGCTTCGACGCCGAGGTGCAGGCCATCCGGGACGGGGTGCGCGAGGTGATCGTCGCGACCATCGCCGAGGGCGCCTACGGCAGAGGGGACATCGGCCCGCTGGCCCGCATGGGGCTGTTCGGCTGGGTGTGCAGCGTGGAGGGCGCCACCCTCGACTGGATCGACCGCCCCGTACTCTCCCGCGACATCATGCGCGAACTCCTCGTGAAGATGCTGGGCGGCGCCATGCGCGCCATCGAGGAACTCGACCCGGCGTACGTGACACCGGAGCCCGCCCGCCGGGACAACTGACGGCGCGGGGGCGAAGGCGCTCGGCCTCCGCCCCCAACCGCACTCCGGGTGCGCCTACTTGATCGCCCTGATCAGCTCACCGTTCGAGGTGTCGCCGCTCAGCTCCCAGAAGAAGGTGCCGCCAAGACCCTGCCGGTCCTTGTACGCCATCTTCGTGCCGATGGTCGCCGGGGTGTCGTAACTCCACCAGTCGCTCCCGCACTTGGCGTACGCGGTCCCGCCGACGGTGCCGGTCGCGGGGCACTTGGTCTTCAGCACCTTGTAGTCCTCGAAGCCCGCCTCGTACGTACCCGCCGCCGGACCGGTCGCCGTGCCGCCGGGCGCCGACTGTGTGACACCGGTCCAGCCACGCCCGTAGAAGCCGATACCGAGCAGCAGCTTCGAGGCCGGAATGCCGAGTCCCCTGAGCTTCGCGATGGTCGCCGAGGTGTAGTTGCCGGCCTGCGGGATGCCGGGGTACGAGTTCAGCGCCGAGTGCGGTGCCGTCGGACCGGTCGCCGCCCAGGCGCCGAAGTAGTCGTACGTCATCGGGTTGTACCAGTCGACGTACCTGGCCGCGCCCGCGTAGTCCGCCGCGTCGATCTTGCCGCCGGGGGAGGCGTCGGCGGTGATGGCCGCCGTGACCAGGTTGCCGGAGCCGAACTTCGCGCGCAGCGCCGCCATCACGTTCTTGAAGGCCGCCCTGCCGCTGGTGTCACAGGTGTTGCCGCACGCGTTCGGGTACTCCCAGTCGATGTCGATGCCGTCGAACACATCGGCCCACTGGGAGTTCTCGACCAGGTCGTAGCAGGACTTGGCGAACGCGGCCGGGTTCTGCGCGGCCTCGCCGAAACCGCTCGACCAGGTCCAACCACCGAACGACCAGAGGACCTTGAGCTTCGGGTGCTTCTTCTTCAGCTCGCGCAGCTGGTTGAAGTTGCCGCGCAACGGCTGGCTCGCGGTGTCGGCGACCCCGTCCACCGACTCGGCGGCGGTGTAGGCCCGGCCGGTCGCCGCGTCGGCGTCGCCCATCACGCACTTGCCGCCGGTGACGTTGCCGAAGGCGTAGTTGATGTGCGTCAGCCGGGCCGCCGAACCGGAGGTCTCGATGTTCTTGACGTAGTACTTGCGGTCGTAGGTGCCCCAATCGGTGAAGTAGCCGACGACCTTGGAACCGGCGGCTTTCGGAACGTGCGTGCCTTTCAACGCCGTCTGCGCGGCGGTCGCGGTACCCGCGCCGGCCAGCAGTCCGGCGCCGAGAACGGCACAACACGCGGCGGACACAAGCGCCTTGAAGTGGACGCGGGGGAGATGCGGTCGGTGCATGGAGCTGTCTCCTCGGATGGGAGGGGAGCGTGGGGGAGATGGTGTCAGGAACTGCGGGCACACTAAGAGGACTAGACCACTTCGGTCAATGGTTCGTACCAATTCCGCGGCTCGGCCGGTGCCCCGGGATGTGATCGAATAAACGCTCGTTAACCGGTGACGGGGTGCCGCCGATCGGGCATACTCGCAGCTCCACAGCCATTCGCCGACCGCTTCCGTGACCCGGAAGGGCCAGCATCGGCCGTGACCAGTGACACCGGTGGACGCCGCCCTACTCAGGCGCGCGTGTGCCGTCGCGCCCGACAGGGAGGAGAGCGTCGACATGCCCGAACACGCCCCGCAGCCGGTGGACCGGCAACTGCCCACGGACGAGGCCCGGGACCTGATCTCGCTCGTCCGTGACATCGCCGAGCGCGAGATCGCCCCCAGGGCGGCCGAGGAGGAGGAAGCCGGACGCTTCCCGCGCGAAGTGTTCGCCCTCCTCTCGGAGTCGGGGCTGCTGGGCCTCCCGTACTCCTCCGACCACGGCGGCGGCGATCAGCCGTACGAGGTCTATCTCCAGGTCGTCGAAGAACTCGCCGCCGCCCGCCTCACCGTCGGACTCGGCGTCAGTGTCCACACGTTGTCCTGCCACGCCCTCGCCGGATACGGCACCAAGGAGCAGCAGGCCGAACACCTGCCGGCGATGCTCGGCGGCGGCCTCCTCGGCGCGTACTGCCTCTCCGAACCCGCGGCCGGCTCCGACGCCGCCTCCCTGCGCACCAAGGCCGTCCGGGACGGCGACGACTGGGTGCTCACCGGCACCAAGGCCTGGATCACGCACGGCGGCATCGCCGACTTCTACACGGTCCTGGCGCGCACCGGCGAGGACGGCCCGCGCGGCATCACGGCGTTCCTGGCCCCCGCCGACGCGGCGGGGCTGAGCGCCGCGGCGCCGGAACGGAAGATGGGCCTCAAGGGCTCACCCACCGCGCAGGTCAACTTCGACGGGGTCCGGCTGGACGCCGGCCGGCGCATCGGCGAGGAGGGGCAGGGGTTCGCGATCGCACTGGCCGCGCTCGACTCGGGGCGCCTCGGCATCGCCGCCTGTGCGATCGGCCTGGCCCAGGCGGCACTTGACGAGGCGGTGGCCTACGCGACCGGGCGCAGGCAGTTCGGGCGGCCGATCTCCGACTTCCAGGGACTGCGCTTCCTGCTCGCCGACATGGCCACCCAGATCGAGGCGGGCCGCGCGCTGTATCTCGCGGCGGCACGGCTGCGTGACGCCGGCCGGCCGTTCGCCAAGCAGGCCGCCATGGCCAAACTCCTGTGCACCGACACGGCGATGAAGGTCACCACGGACGCCGTCCAGGTGCTCGGCGGCTACGGCTACACCGCGGACTTCCCCGTCGAGCGCTATATGCGCGAGGCCAAGGTCCTGCAGATCGTCGAGGGCACCAACCAGATCCAGCGGATGGTCATCGCCCGTCATCTCGTGGGCCCGGAGACGCGCTGAACGGGTCGGTCACGATCCCGAGCCCGACCGGCGGCGCCGCGAGCCGGACCCACTCCGGGTCGTGGCGCCCCGGCAGGGTGCGGCCACCGTCGGCCCAAGTGCGCAGCAGGGCACGGTAGATGGGCGGGTCGGACGGTGGCGCAGGCGGGTTCGGCCGACCTTGCTCGTACCGCCTCCGCGGAACCGATTCTGCCTGACCGGAGTCATAGAACCGACGCGGACGTCCCGGCGTCGCCGCGTACCTGGGGGTCGTCATGCCAGGGCAACGCGGTGACCCTCGGTCAGGTCACCGCGCGCGGGATTCGGCCCTGCGTTCGCGACGGCACACGCGCGCACCGGAACCGCACCACGGCGGCCTGCGAGCCGTGGTGAGAGGCGGTCGGAGTGTGCGAGCGGATGCGCTCAGGCGGCGTGACGCCGCATCACGGGGACCCGCATCGGGCGCGAGCCCGGGCCGCCGACGTGCGAGAAGGGCTGGGTCCGCCAGTCGAGTCCCTGAGGGAGCGTCAACAGCAGGGCGGTGTGCTGCTCCTGGGTCTCCGCGGTCTCGTCCGCGGACCGTGCCTCCGCCGCCGCGCGACCCGTACCGGGGCAGACCGTGAGCCCGAACGGGTTCCACGGTGACGCGCACAGCGCGTGCTCCGGCAGGCTCTCCTCGTCCGCGAGCAGCGCGATGGGCTGCGCGCAGTCCGGGCAGATCACCCGGACCATCTCGAAGGTGTCGTAGTCGTCGAGTTCCTCACCGTCGAGCGCGTCGGGTTCGACGCCCTCCGGCTCGGGTTCGACCACCAACTGGGGCCTCTTGGGCGCGGTGCGACCAGGGCGCTTAAGACTCTGCATGGGTTACTCCCCCTCGGGCTGGGCCGACAAGGCAACTGCGGCCTCGGCCACAGCAAGCACTTCCCGCCCGGTCTCGGCGGTAATCACGAGACCATCACGGAGCATGTTCGAGAGCTGTGGCGTTCGTCACATGCCGTTCGCAGGTGCCTGTGGCGATGCTTTTGTCCCTCGTCCGGCCCACAGGTCACCCCCGGCACATCACGAACAGGGCATGACCTGCACCGCTCAGGTATCGGAGGAGATCAACCGCACTGTAGGTTCTGCGCCATGGAGGAGCTGGACCGACAGATCGTGCAGCTGCTCGTCAAGGACGGGCGGATGAGTTACACCGACCTGGGCAAGGCCACGGGCCTGTCCACGTCTGCCGTGCATCAGCGCGTGCGCCGGCTGGAACAGCGAGGCGTCATCCGCGGCTACGCGGCGGTCGTCGACCCGGAGGCCGTCGGGCTGCCCATGACGGCCTTCATCTCGGTGAAGCCCTTCGACCCCAGCGCCCCGGACGACATCGCGGAGCGTCTCAAGGACGTCCCGGAGATCGAGGCGTGCCACAGCGTGGCCGGGGAGGAGAACTACATCCTCAAGGTCCGCGTCGCGACCCCCCACGAGCTGGAGGAGCTGCTGGCCAGGGTGCGCACCCTCGCGGGCGTCTCGACCCGCACGACGGTGGTCCTGTCGACGCCGTACGAGGCGAGACCGCCGAAGATCTGAAACACGCCCCACGTGCGGCTCCGGCGACCGCGCACGGGAAACTGTCCCCATGAGTGAACGCCCGGCACCCCCCGCCACCGTCCTCCTGCGAGGCGGCGAAGTCCACAGTCCCGCCGACCCCTTCGCCACCGCGATGCTCGTCGAGGGCGGCCACATCGCCTGGGTCGGCTCGGAAGGCGCCGCGGACGCCGTCGCGGGCGCGGCGGACGAGGTGATCGACCTCGACGGCGCCCTCGTCACCCCGGCGTTCACCGACGCACACGTGCACACCACCGCCACCGGGCTCGCGCTCACCGGCCTCGACCTGTCCGACGCGCCCTCCCTGGACGCGGCCCTCGCCCTCGTACGCGCGTTCGCCGCCGCCCGCCCCGCCGACCGTGTCCTCCTCGGCCACGGCTGGGACGCCGCCCGCTGGCCCGGGGGACGCCCGCCGAGCCGCGCCGAACTGGACGAGGCCACCGGCGGACGCCCGCTCTACCTCAGCCGGATCGACGTCCACTCGGCGGTCGTGACGACGGCCCTGCTCGACCTGGTCCAGGGCGACACAGGCCGCTCCGACGCCCCGCTCACCGGCGACGCCCACCACAAGGTCCGGGCCGCCGCCCTCGGCGCGGTGACCCCGGCACAGCGCACCGAGGCCCAGCGGGCCGCCCTCTCGCGCGCCGCCTCGCTCGGCATCGGCTCCGTCCACGAGTGCGGGGGGCCGGAGATCTCCTCGGAGGACGACCTCACCGGGCTGCTCCGCCTCGCCGCCGGGGAACCGGGCCCGAGGGTGGTCGGCTACTGGGCGGAGCAGGGCGAGGAGGGGGTCGACAGGGCCCGCGCCCTGGGCGCCGTCGGCGCCGCCGGGGACCTGTTCGTCGACGGGGCCCTCGGCTCGCACACCGCCTGCCTGCACGAGCCGTACAGCGACGAGGCCGGCCACACCGGCACCGCCTACCTGGACACCGCCGCGGTCGCCGCGCATGTCGTCGCCTGCACCGAGGCGGGCCTCCAGGCGGGCTTCCACGCCATCGGGGACGCTGCGGTGACCTCCGTGGTCGAGGGCGTGCGCGCCGCCGCCGAGAAGGTCGGCCTGGCCCGGATCAGGGCGGCCCGGCACCGCGTCGAGCACGCCGAGATGCTCACCCCCGAAACCATCGCCGCCTTCGCCGAACTGGGCCTCACCGCGTCCGTGCAGCCCGCCTTCGACGCCCTGTGGGGAGGCGAGGACGGCATGTACGCCCAGCGTCTGGGCGCCGAGCGCGCCCGCGCCCTGAACCCCTACGCGGCCCTTCTGAAGGCAGGCGTCCCGCTCGCCCTGGGGTCCGACAGTCCCGTCACCCCGCTCGACCCCTGGGGCACCGTCCGCGCCGCCGCCTTCCACCGCACCCCGGAGCACCGCATCTCGGTCCGCGCCGCGTTCACGGCCCACACCCGCGGCGGCTGGCGGGCCGTGGGGCGCGACGACGCGGGGGTCCTGGTGCCGGGCGCGCCCGCGGACTACGCCGTGTGGCGCACCGACGCCCTGGTGGTCCAGGCTCCCGACGACCGGGTCGCCCGCTGGTCCACCGACCCCCGCTCCGGCACTCCGGGACTGCCCGATCTCACCCCGGGCACCGACCTCCCCGTCTGCCTGCGCACGGTGGTCGGCGGCCGGACGGTGTTCGTACGGCCGAGCGAGTGATCTCCCGGGGCGGCGGGGGCACGGACCGGCGTCGGCAGGCCGTCGCGCGACCTGCGTATCCTCGGCGCCGACCCGGCGATCGGGGAAAGAATCGCAGGCCAAGCCACTGTTGACAGCCGACGGCAGGCGGCCGGTAGGTTCTGCCGGGTCCACCACCGGACGCCCGACCGGGGAACCTCCGCGCAGTCGCCGCAGCGCCGCTGGGTCAGGGATGGTGTGCCGCACCGGCGCACCGTCACTGGCAGCCAGGCTCAGCGCCCGCGCCACGGCGACGGAACGTTCCACCCGGTCGGCAAGGTGTGACCCGGGTGGGGCCCGGACGTCCAGTAGACAACGGCTTTCGGTCGACCCGCAGCCAGCGGGTCCCAGGTCGGCCCGAAGGGCGCCGGGCCCCGATCCGCACCGCCCACGGGTGACGAAGCGGACTCCTTTACCCGGCTCTTGTCGAATCGACACCCCAGTACGCACGTGCCGACACGTCGGTGCAGGCGGAGGCCACTATGGTGGATGTCTGCGTACGGACTTGAAGGGGCAGCAGTGAACGACGGCGACGGGACCCTCGCGGCAGAGGCCCAGCAGCGGCGGTTCGGCCCGCTCGGCACGGCACTGGTGATCATTCCGACCTACAACGAGGCGGAGAACATCAAGAAGATCGTCGGCCGGGTGCGTGAGGCGGTTCCCGATGCCCACGTTCTCGTGGCGGACGACAACAGCCCCGACGGCACCGGCAAGCTCGCCGACGAACTGGCCGCCGATGACGAGCAGGTCCAGGTACTGCACCGCAAGGGCAAGGAAGGCCTCGGCGCCGCCTACCTCGCGGGTTTCGCGTGGGGCATGGACAACGGCTACGGCGTCCTGATCGAGATGGACGCCGACGGCTCCCACCAGCCCGAGGAACTGCCCCGTCTGCTGACCGCCCTCAAGGGCGCCGACCTGGTCCTCGGCTCCCGCTGGGTGCCCGGCGGCCGGGTGGTCAACTGGCCCAAGTCCCGCGAGTTCATCTCCCGCGGTGGCAGCCTCTACTCCCGCGTCCTGCTCGACGTACCCATCCGGGACGTCACCGGCGGCTACCGCGCCTTCCGCCGCGAGACCCTCGAAGGCCTCGGTCTCGCCGAGGTCGCCTCCCAGGGCTACTGCTTCCAGGTCGACCTGGCCCGCCGAGCCATCAGAGCCGGGTATCACGTGGTCGAGGTGCCCATCACCTTCGTGGAGCGCGAGCACGGCGATTCCAAGATGAGCCGCGACATCCTGGTCGAAGCGCTGTGGCGGGTCACGACGTGGGGTGTGGGGGAGCGGGTGAACAGGGCCCGCGGCAAGACCTGGAAGCCCTAGCCGCCCTGACCCCGGGCATTCCCGTACGGCTCACCAGTCCTGTCGATCATCCTCTTATCCTGTACTGAGCGCGGCCCAGGCACACTGGACGCATGACGACTGGCGTTCCGACCCCCACCTACCCCGCCCGGCCGCGGCGTTCCCGGCTGCGCACGTTCCTGCCGCTGGGCATCGCCGCCTGGCTGGTGCTGGAGATCTGGCTGCTGACCGTGGTCGCCGGCGCGGCGAGCGGCTACCTGGTCTTCGTGCTCCTGGTCGCCGGTCTCGTGTTCGGCTCCGTGGTCATCAAGCGGGCCGGCCGCCGAGCCTTCCGCAAGCTCACCGAGACGCTGCAACAGCAGCAGGGCGGCATGCCCGTGGCCGACACGGCGCGTCCCGGCGGCAGCGAGGGCAACGGGCTGCTGATGCTCGGCGGCCTGCTGCTGATGCTGCCCGGGCTGATCTCGGACGCGGTGGGCCTGCTTCTGCTGGTCCCCCCGATCCAGCGGGCGATCAGCCGCTACGCGGAACGCACCTTCGAACGCAAACTGCGGGAGGCGACCCCCGGCACCCTGGGTGACGCCTTCCAGCGGGCGAGGATCCACCGCCCGGACGGCAAGGTGGTCCAGGGCGAGGTCATCCGGGAGGACGGCACGGCCACGCCGGAGGACCGCCGCCCGCCGCTGAGCGGCTGATCGCCCGAGGGGTGGGCGCCGAGCTTTCCTGCTCGGCGCCCACCCCTCACCTCATCCACCACGAAAACGCGAAACCGCGGGCACCGTACGCAGAACTCACGTACGGCGCCCGCGGTGTCACGCGTGCGTTGTATGCCGCCCAGCCCCCTGACAGGACTACGCGGACTTGCGGCTGTCCCGCGGATGTACCGCGATGTTCATCGCTCCGGAGCGGAGAACGGCCAGTCGCTCCTCGAGGACCTCTTCGAGTTCCTCTCGGGTGCGCCGCTCCATCAGCATGTCCCAATGCGTACGCGCGGGCTTGGCCTTCTTCTCCTCAGGGCCGTCACCGTCCACGAGGAGTGCCTGGGCCCCGCAGACCTTGCACTCCCACTCCGGCGGAATTTCGGCCTCCACCGAGAAGGGCATCTCAAACCGGTGCCCCTTCTCGCATGCGTACTCCACGGCCTGGCGCGGGGCCAGGTCGATGCCGCGGTCCGTCTCATAGCTGGTCACTACAAGGCGTGTGCCGCGAAGAGCTCGCTCACTCATGAATCGTGCCTCCCGGGCTTGTCGCCCACAGGACAGGTGTCGCTGTCGTCGTCATCCGGTCAACGTCCGGTCGGCGGTAAAGATTCCCGTCCCGTGTCCCGTTTCGGGTCATGCGTCGCCGTCGTAGCCGCCCCTTGTTGTACCCACCAGCGCCCGGTTTGTCACATCTGCAAGCAGATATCACCCAGCGTTTCGTCATCTTTGACGCGCAGTAACGGTCCGCCTGGCAGGCCAACGGCGTACACTACCGCTCTTTGGCCACGGATGCTAAATCCTTTCGGGAACCGGATTGCCCGCGTCGCGGATCGCCCGCCGCACCGGGACTCGCGCCAGCAGTGCGAAGCCGATGACGAAGAAGGCCACCAGCGAGATGATCGCGTCCCGGTAGCTTCCGGTCAGCTGGTAGGTGATCCCGAACAGCAGCGGGCCGAGCCAGCTCATGCCGCGGTCGCTCATCTCGTACGCCGAGAAGTACTCGGCCTCCTTGCCGGGCGGCACCAGATGGGAGAACAGCGACCGGGACAGCGCCTGGCTGCCGCCGAGGACCAGGCCGATCCCGGCGGCCAGCACGAAGAACCAGACAGGCGCGCCGGCCGGCAGGAAATACCCCGCCGCCAGCGTCACCGTCCACGCCACCAGTGATCCGAGAATCGTCCGCTTGGCCCCGTACACGCGGGCCAGCCGGCCCATGCCCAGTGCCCCCGCCACCGCCAGCACCTGCACCAGCAGGACCGCCCCGATGAGGGTGGACTGGCCGAGCCCGAGCTCCTCCGAGCCGTACACCGACGCCTGGGAGATCACGGTCTGGATGCCGTCGTTGTAGACGAGGTAGGCGAGGAGGAAGGCGAGGGTGAGCGGATGGCGGCGCATGTCGCGGACCGTCGCCGCGAGCTGCCGCAGCCCCGGGGAGGTGGCCTCCTTCGCGGGGCCGCCCTCGGAGGCTGCCCGGCGGTCGCGGAGTCTGCGCAGGGGTACGAGGGTGAAGGCGCCCCACCACAGTCCCGCCGAGGCCAGACAGATGCGGACGGCCATGCCCTCCGAGAGGCCGAAGGAATCGTGGGCCGTGTACAGCACCAGGTTGACGACGAGGACCAGTGAGCCCGCCGCGTAACCGAACGCCCAGCCGCGCGAGGAGACCGCGTCGCGTTCCTCGACCGTGGCGATCTGGGGAAGGTAGGAGTTGTAGAGCATCATCGACACGGACAGGGCCGCGTTGGCGACGATCAGCAGCAGCCCGCCGAGCAGATAGCGGTCGCCGCCGAGGAAGAACAGACCCGTTGTCGCCGTGGCTCCCACATACGCGGCGGCTCCCAGGAGGGGCTTCTTGCGGCCGGTGCGGTCCGCCGCCGCACCCACGACAGGCATGACGAGCACGGCCACGATGATCGACAGGGACACCGAGTACGCGAAGAACGACCCGGCGCGGACCGGTATGCCCAGCGGATGCACGAACCCGTCCGCGTCGGCCGCCTCCTCGGCGACCGAGGTCAGATAGGGCCCTAGGAACACGGTGAGCACGCTCGTCGAGTAGACGGAGCACGCCCAGTCGTAGAAGTACCAGC
The DNA here is from genome assembly GCF_040644035.1 of Streptomyces sp. NPDC047042. NCBI lineage: Bacteria > Bacillati > Actinomycetota > Actinomycetes > Kitasatosporales > Streptomycetaceae > Streptomyces > Streptomyces sp. NPDC047042. The sequence continues at coordinate 125,218 of NZ_JBEYVP010000027.1, forward strand.
CGCGCTGTTCGCGCCGGCGCCCGGCGGCCTCGTCGGCCGCCTCGTTCCGCACGGTGTCGGTGCCCACCCGTGCCCCTCGCTTTCCCCGTGGAGATGGTGCGCCCGGGGAGTCAGAACCAGGTGCCCCGGTCCTCCAGTACCTTGCGCAACGTGTCGATGTGATCGGTCATGATGCCATCGACCCCGAGATCCAGGAGCCGGTGCATGCGTTCGGGATCGTTCACCGTCCACACATGGACGTGCAGCCCGCGCGCGTGGGCGGTGCGCACGAAGCCGCGGTCGACCACCGGGATGCCCGACTGCCGCTGAGGGACCTGCGCGGCGATCGCGGACCGGCGCACCGCCACGGGCAGGCCCCAGGAGCGCAGCCGCAGGTTGAGAACGCCCCGGGTGCCGTACGAGGTCGCCAGGCGTGGACCGGCGAGCCGCTGCGCCCGCACCACCCGGGCCTCGGAGAAGGACCCGACGCAGATCCGGTCCCAGCAGCCGGTGCGCTCGATCAGATCCAGGAGCGGGCGCAGCGCGGGCTCGGCCTTGACGTCGACGTTCCAGCGCGCCTCGGGGAAGGCTTCGAGCAGGTCCTCGAAGAGGGGTATCCGCTCACTGCCCGCCACGCGCGCGTGCCGTACCTCGGACCACGGGAGATCCGCGATCAGGCCGCCGCCGTCGGTCACCCGGTCCAGCGTCGAGTCGTGGAAGGCGACGAGTTTTCCGTCCGCCGTGCGGTGCACATCGGTCTCCAGATAGCGGTAGCCCGCCTCGACCGCCCGCCGGAACTGGAACATCGTGTTCTCCAGCCCGTCCGCCGCCCCGCCCCGATGGGCGAAGGGGATGGGGCCGGGATGGTCGAGGTAGGGGTGGCGTATCCGCGTGGTCACGGTCGCAGTATCGCCCCCGCCGGTTGACCGGCGGCAACGACCGGGCTGCCGTCCGATGCCGCCGGAACGGCGAACACCCGCAGGAACAGCTGGGCCAGCGGTCCGATCGCCACCGCGTACAGCACCGTGCCGATGCCCACCGTGCCGCCCAGGGCGAATCCCGTGGCCACCACCGCCAGCTCGATCGCCGTACGGACGAGCCTGATCGAGCGGCCGGTGCGCCGGTGCAGGCCGGTCATCAGGCCGTCGCGGGGGCCCGGGCCGAAGCTCGCCGCGATGTACAGGCCGGTGGCCACGCCGTTGAGGACGATGCCCGCCACCAGGAGCGGGACGCGCGCGGCGAGGCCGTGTGCGTCGGGGACCAGGGCGAGCGTGCCGTCCATGGCCAGGCCGACGACGAAGACGTTCGAGACCGTGCCGAGCCCCGGGCGCTGGCGCAGCGGGATCCACAGCAACAGCACGGCGGCACCCACGAAGATCGACACGACCCCGATCGTCAGCCCGGTCAGTTCGGCCAGTCCCTGGTGGAGCACGCCCCACGGCTCGAGGCCCAGGCCCGACTCGACGAGCAGGGCCGAGCTGGCGCCGTACAGCGCGAGACCCGTATAGAGCTGGACCAGCCGTCTGCCGAGACGATCCGGCACTGACAATGAACTCACGAGCTGCCCCCTGTGGTGGTAGTGGCCTGGCACATGACACCCTGTGGCTTGGGATCGGACCGTATCCATGGCCAATTCGGGGAAGGTGGACTGATCTGCATGGTGCAGTGGACTTCGGCGGTGGGTACCGCGCAGCTCGCCCGGCTGCTCACCTCCCAGCAGGACCGCCCCGCGGGTCCCGGCACCCGCCGACCGGCCGCCTACCGTTCCCTCGCCGACGGCATCCGGCTGCTGGTGCTGGAAGGCCGGGTCCCGGTCGCCGCCCGCCTGCCCGCAGAACGCGAACTGGCCCTCTCCCTCTCGGTCAGCCGTACGACGGTCGCCGCGGCCTACGAGGCGCTGCGCGCCGAGGGCTTTCTGGAGTCCCGGCGCGGCGCGGGCAGCTGGACCGCCGTCCCCGCGGGCAACCCGCTTCCCGCGCGCGGGCTGGAACCGCTGCCTCCCGAGGCACTCGGCTCGGTGATCGACCTCGGTACTGCTGCCCTGCCCGCGCCCGAGCCCTGGCTCACCCGTGCCGTCCAGGGTGCCCTGGAGGAACTGCCTCCGTACGCGCACACGCACGGCGACTACCCGGCCGGGCTGCCCGCGCTGCGCGCGATGATCGCCGAGCGGTACACCGCGCGCGGGATCCCCACCATGCCCGAACAGATCATGGTGACCACCGGGGCCATGGGCGCCATCGACGCGATCTGTCATCTGTTCTCCGGCCGGGGCGAGCGCATCGCCGTGGAGTCGCCCTCGTACGCCAACATCCTGCAGTTGATGCGGGAGGCGGGCGCCCGGCTCGTGCCCGTCGCGATGGCCGAGGGGCTCGCCGGCTGGGACCTGGACCGCTGGCGCCAGGTGCTGCGTGAGGCCGCGCCCCGGATCGCGTACGTCGTCGCCGACTTCCACAACCCCACCGGCGCGCTCGCCGACGAGGACCAGCGGCGGCAACTCGTGGAGGCGGCCCGGTCGGCCGGCACGGTGCTCGTCGCCGACGAGACGATGACCGAGCTGTGGCTGGACCCGGATGTCGAGATGCCCCGCCAGGTGTGCGGCTTCGACCCCGCGGGATCGACGGTCATCACCGTGGGGTCGGCCAGCAAGGCCTTCTGGGCCGGAATGCGCATCGGCTGGGTACGGGCGGCTCCTGACGTGATCCGCAGCCTCGTCGCCGCGCGTGCCTACGCGGACCTGGGCACGCCCGTGCTCGAACAACTGGCCATCAACTGGTTGCTGAGCGGCGGTGGTTGGGAGCAGGCGGTCGCGATGCGGCGCGAACAGGCCCGGGACAATCGGGACGCGCTGGTCGCGGCGGTCCGGCGGGAGCTGCCGGACTGGGAGTTCACGGTGCCCAGGGGCGGGCTCACCCTGTGGGTCCGTACGGGTGGGCTGTCGGGGTCGCGGCTCGCCGAGGTGGGGGAACGGGTGGGGGTGCGGGTGCCCTCGGGGCCGAGGTTCGGGGTCGACGGCGCGTTCGAGGGGTATGTGCGGCTGCCGTTCACAGTCGGGGGAGCGGTGGCCGACGAGGCGGCTGTTCGCCTGGCCGCCGCCGCCCGGATCGTGGCGAGCGGGGGGTCGGGGGGCGCCGAGTCGCCTCGTACCTTCGTGGCCTGAGCGGCGGGCGCGGCTCAGGCCACGGGCTCCTGCGCCTGTTCTTGCTCCTGTTCCTGTTCCTGTTTGACGAGTGTCTGAGACGACCGTGGCGGCAGCAGCTCCAGCACCGCCTGGCGCTGTGTGTCGCTCGTCGCGTCGTCGTGGGGGTCCGGGGTGGCCGGGACCTGGAGGCGGTGGACCGGGCCGGTGCCCAGCCGGGCGTAGCCACGGCCCGGGGGCATGACCGCGACCGGTGTCGTATGCGGGCGGGCGCCCAGGACCGCCTCGACCTGAGCGGGGGCGACGGGGCCGAGGACGACACGCGCGCGCGTGTGCTGGCGTACGGCGTCGCTCAGGATGTCCGCGCTGTCGAACTGCTCCGCCACCACGACCGTGACGTTCGCCGCCCGGCCGTGCCGCAGGGGGACCTCGAGCGCGGACTGGGGATCGGCGTGACCGTCGGCGGCGGCCAGGTGGGCGAGGGTGCCGGGGCGGTCGAGGAACAGCCAGAGCGGGCGTCGGGTGTCGTCGGGGAGCGGCTGACCGGCCTGGCGGGCGCGGTTGGCCGCGATCAGCCGCCGTTCCGTCTCCTGGGCGGCCCATTCGAGGCTGGCGAGGGCTCCGGACGGGGCGCACTCGATGGCCAGCACGCCGTCACGTCCGGTCAGGCACGCGTACTCGCCGGTGCCGCTGCCGTCGACGATCACGATGTCGCCGTACTGCAGCGCCTGGAGGGCGATCGAGCGCAGGAGTGTCGTGGTGCCGGTGCCGGGTTCGCCCAGCACCAGAAGGTGCGGTTCGGTGGAGCGCGGCCCGGTGCGCCAGACGACCGGCGGGACGTCGCGCCGCTCCTCGCCGTGGCTGAGGGGGAGCGTGCGCTGTACCTGGGTGGGGTCGGTGAAGCCGAGGACCGTCTCGCCGGGGGACGTGACGAAGCGCTGCGCGGCGATGTCGGTCGGGAGGGGCGGCAGGACGGTGACCGCCAGCTGGTTGCCCTCCTCGTCCCACGCGAAGTGGTACTCGCGGCCCCGGCCCGCCTTGGCGTGCAGCAGCTGCTCGATCCGCGCCCGGGAGGCGGCCTCGCCGTCGGTGAAGTACGCCGGGTAGCGCACGGTCAGGTGCGAGAGGCGGCCGGTGTCGTCGAACTCGTATGCGGGGAACGTTTTCTCCCAGTCGCCCCCGTGGGCGTAGAGGGGATCGGGGTCGTCCGGGGTCGAGAAGTAGGGGACCAGCGCCTCGTACAGGGACTGGAGGCGCTCGGTCTGGGACTCGTCGGGGCCTTCCGGCTCGGAGGGCGCGCGGTCCCGGCCGTGCCAGGCCGCTGCCGCCATCACCGAGATGACGGAGAGCAGCGGCCCGTAGGGCAGGAGGGCCACGACGAGGACCATCGAGGCCGTCATGAACAGCAGGGGCCCGCGCTTGTCCTTGGGCGTCTCGGCCCACCTGCGCCGTCCGGCCGCGGCCAGTCGGCGAAGCCCCCGGCTGATCGTGATCAGCGGGTGCAGGACGTCGGTCGCACTGTCGGCCGCGGTCCGGGCCAGCTCCCGGCTCCGGGCGATCTGTGCGCTGCCGTTGCTCAGGATGCGGGGGAGGGGGCGCCGGGCCACTGCTGTCTCCTGGGTGTGCGTGCGGGCTAGGGGGACGTCAGAACTTGATTCCGCCGAGCAGGCTGGCCAGGCTCTCGCCGCCGGCCTTGATGCTCGGCGCGATGCCGGTGCTCGCGAGGTAGAAGCCGAACAGCGCCGCGATGAAGGCGTGCGATCCCTTGAGGCCGTCCTTCTTGAAGAAGAGGAAGACGATGATGCCGAGCAGAACGACGCCTGAGATGGAGAGGATCATGAGGATCTCCTGGTGTGGTGGGGACAGTCACCATGAGTTCTTCCAGGATCACTGCATGTATCCATACGATAAAAGGTGCAATCGGGTGTAATTCGGCGAATTTCACTCGGGTGGTGGACCTGTTTGGCGCCATTCGACGCCATTTGGGTGTGCTGATCTTTGCCGCTGACGTGTCGGGTCATGTGCCCGTCGAACCAGTACGCTTTCGATTCACCCGTACGGTTGTAACGAGAGGTGGTCCCGCCGATGAGCGAAGCCCCCGACCCCGAGGTCGTGGAGCTGGCGACCAAGATCTTCGATCTGGCCCGGAAGGGACAGACCGAGGCGCTCGTGGCCTACGTCGACGCCGGCGTCCCGGCCGACCTCACCAACGACCGCGGTGACTCCCTGGTGATGCTCGCCGCCTACCACGGCCACGCGGACGCGGTCCGGGCGCTCCTCGCGCGCGGTGCCGACGGGGACCGGGTGAACGACCGGGGTCAGACCCCCCTCGCGGGGGCCGTTTTCAAGGGTGCGCAGGACGTGATCCAGGCTCTCCTGGAGAGCGGCGCCAACCCGGCCGCGGGCATGCCCTCGGCCGTCGACACCGCCAGGATGTTCGGCAAGACGGAACTGTTGGAGCTGTTCGGCGTGCACTGAGCCGTACACATCGACCAGCAAGAACACGGAAAACGGGGGAGGCGGAACGGGGCCGCCGGAAATACGGTCGCGGCAGCTTGAACAGCCGGGTCATCATGACGTCGTGATTCACGGACGCGATGGCTGGGCAGATGTTGCCGCACCGCGCGGGCCGTGAGGCGGTCCGCATGGGCCCACCTACGAGAGGCAGAGGAAGATGGTCTACAGCAAGCAGGAAACGGCGGGCGCCCCGACGTGTTGTCACGCGGCCAGGTAAAGCAAGATCCCGGTTGCGTCGACGCTTGATGTGAGGCTGTTTCCCATGTTCGATCCGGTCATAGCGCCCAGCGGTACGCTGCTCGGCCTGCTCCAGAGGGGCCGCGGCGACGGCACGCTGCACGCGCTCACCGCACCGCGGGCCGACGCGCTCGCGGCGCTGAACCAGTGTGTGCTCCGCGATCCCCGCCACGACTGGCAGGTGGAGAACCGCTCCCTTTACTACGCCCGTCTCTATGTCGACCTCCACGGCGAGCTCGACGAGATCGAGGCCCATCTCTTCGACGCCGAGGACGTCCTCGACACCGACGAGTCACGCACCGGCCTCGCCCTCGCGGTCCTCGGGCACCTCGCCTCCTACGGCAGGCGGGACGCGCTCGAACTGCTGCGCAGGTACGCCGCCACCGGCACCGGCTGGGCCTGGGCGCTGGACGAACTGGCGCTCAGGGACGACGACGCGGGGCTGCGCGCCCTCGCCGCCCCGGTACTGGCACGCTTCGCCACCGACGCGGAGGGCGAGGCCGAACTGGCCGCCGCCGTGCGGGACGCCTTCGAGCCCCGGCCCTGGCGACTGTGGGCCGACGATCCGCGCGAATCGATCTCCACGCGGGTGCGTGCCGCTCAGGAGACCGGCTGTTTCGACCGCTGGCAACGCCAGATGCGGCCGACCGGGCCCCGCCCGGGCTGGAGCGTGCAGGCCGTCTTCGAGTGGGCCCAGCAGGGCATCGACCGCGGCGCCGTGCTGCACGTGCCCGCCGCGCGCTGCCTGACGGCTGTGGCGGGCCCCGAGGACCGCCCCCAGATCGTGGCGGCGGCCCGCAGCGGTGGCGACGGCGCTCGGTGTACGGCCCTTCGTTATCTCGCGGACGGCAACGATCCCGAGGCCCTCGAGCTGATCGAGGGCGCGGTGTCCGACGGATCGACAGCCGTCGTGGAAGCCGCCGTCGACGCGTTCGAACGTATGCGCAGTATCGCGGCCGTCGACCGCGCGCGCGGGTGGGTCCACCGGCCCGACCCCCTGGGAGCCGCCGCCGGCCGGATGCTCGCCTGCCTCGGGGGCACCCGGGACAGCGACCTCGTCCTCGGCGCGATCCGGGAGGCCGTACGGGGCGAGGGGCCCGACGCGCCGACCCTGTGGACCCTCGTGGACGGGGCGGGACGGCTCGGCATCGTCTGCGCGGCCCCCGTACTGCGCCACATCTACCGCGAGACCGCCTCGTCCCATCTGCGCGGCCGGGCCGCCCGGGCCCTCGCCGCCACCGACCCCTCCTTCGCCGCGGGCTTCGCCGTCGAGTGCCTGTGGGACTGCGAGGAGACCACCCGCGAGGTCGCCGCCCGGCACGCCGAGACCGGTGACGCCAGGGTCGTCGACCAGTTGCGCCGACTCGCCGCCGACCCGGCCGAGGAGGCCGAGGTCCAGACAGCCGTACGAAGCCGGATCGGGCCCGACAGCACCGCCGTATGAACGGGGGATGACCCGCGCATCAGGAGCGTGTGGACGCGCGCCGACCTGCGAGGGGGCGGTGCGCAACGCTCATGGGACGTTCCCCGGCCGGAAAGATCGACGTTGACGCGGGCACGTCCAGCACGGCGACAACACCCTTATGCGTGTCGTCATCGTGACCGAATCCTTTCCCCCCGATGTGAACGGCGTGGCCCACTGCGCGCTCCAGACCGCCCGGCACCTCGTCGATCGCGGTCACGTTCCCCTCGTCGTCGCCCCGGCCACCGCCGCCGGGAACGGGCCCGACGCCTCGGCGCCGTGCCCCGTCGTCCGTGTCCCCTCCCTACCGCTCCCCGGCTACCCCCAGGTCCGCGTCGCCCTCCCCAGCCGACGCGTCGCCGCCGCGATCACCGAGCACCGCGCGGACATCGTCCACCTGGCGAGCCCCTTCGTCCTCGGCGTACGCGGCATGGCCGCCGCCGCCCGGCTCGGTATCCCCGCCGTGGCCGTCTACCAGACCGACCTGGCCGGATACGCCCGCACCTACGTCCACGCGGGTGAGGCCGCCGCCTGGCGGCGCATCCGCTCCGTCCACGCCGCCGCCGACCTCACCCTCGCTCCGTCCAGCGCGGCCCTGGACGACCTGGAGTCGCACGGCGTGCCCCGGGTGAAGCTGTGGCAGCGCGGAGTGGACACCGTGCGGTTCCGCCCCGAACTCCGGGACGAGGCCATCCGCCGTGAACTCGCCCCGAACGGTGAACTGATCGTCGGCTACGTCGGCCGGCTCGCTCCCGAGAAGCAGGTTGAACTCCTCGCCGGGGTCTGCGCCCTGGACGGCGTACGCGTCGTCGTCGTGGGCGACGGACCCAGCGAGCCGGGGCTGCGCGAACAACTGCCGGGCGCGGTCTTCCTCGGCCGCCGCACCGGCGACGAACTCGCCCGGATCTTCGCCTCGCTGGACGTCTTCGCGCACACCGGCCCGTTCGAGACCTTCTGCCAGACCGTGCAGGAGGCCATGGCGAGCGGTGTCCCGGTCGTCGCACCCGCCGCCGGCGGACCGCTGGACCTGGTCGCCCACGGGCGAACCGGGCTGCTCGTCCCGCCGCGCGACGCGGCCGCCGTCCGGGACGCGGTGTGGTCCCTGGCACGCGACCCGGGCCTGCGGGCCGCGTACGGCGCCGCCGCCCGGGCCGTGGTCGAGAACCGCACCTGGGCGGCCGTCGGCGACCAGCTCGTCGGGCACTACGCCGACATCCTCACCGCGCGGACGGCGGTGGCCGCGTGAACGGCGAGGGCCGGCCCGCACCCGGCACGAGCGGACCGCTGCGCATCGTCCGGCTGGCGAACTTCGTCGCCCCCGCCTCGGGCGGACTGCGTACCGCGCTGCGCGAACTGGGCGCCGGATACCGCGCCGCCGGACACGAACCCGTCCTGATCGTGCCCGGTGAACGGGAGAGCGACCGCGACACCGAACAGGGGCGCGTGATCACCCTGCCGGGCCCGCTGCTGCCCGGCACCGGCGGCTACCGCGTCCTCACCGACAAGCGGCGCGTCGCCGCCGTACTGGAGGAACTCGCGCCGGACCGCCTCGAGGTGTCCGACCGGACGACCCTGCGATGGACCGGCCGGTGGGCGCGCCGGGCCCGCGTCCCCGCCGTGATGGTCTCCCACGAGACCGCCGACGGCGTCCTGCGCACCTGGGGCCTGCCCGAGAACCTCTCCCGGCGCGCCGCCGACGCCCTCAACGTCCGCACGGCACACACCTACGCGCGCGTGGTGTGCACCACCGAGTTCGCCGAGCGGGAGTTCGTGCGGATCGGCGCCCGCAATGTCGTACGGGCCCCGCTGGGCGTCGACCTGGTCCGGCGGCACCCGTCGCTGCGGGACCAGGCGCTGCGGGCCGCGCACGCGCGCGGGGACGAGACGCTCCTCGTGCTGTGCTCCCGGCTGTCCGTCGAGAAGCGGCCCGGTACGGCCCTGGACGCCCTGGAGGCGATGCTGCGGCGCGGACAGCGGGCCCGGCTGGTGGTGGCCGGGGACGGGCCGCTGCGGGCCCGTATGGAACAGCGGGCGCGCGAGCGGGGACTACCGGTCGCCTTCCTCGGACACGTCGCCGACCGGGCACTGCTGGGCGGGCTCCAGGCGTCCGCCGACGTGTGCCTGGCGCCCGGACCGGCGGAGACGTTCGGGCTCGCCGCGCTGGAGGCGATGGCCTGCGGGACCCCCGTGGTCGTCAGCGCGTCCTCCGCGCTGCCCGAGGTGATCGGGTCCGCCGGGGCCGTCGCGGCCGACGACGGCGAGGCCTTCGCGGACGCCGTACGGCTGCTGCTGGAGCGGCCCGAGCGGGAGCGCCGGGAGAGCGCACGCGCGCGTGCGGAGTGCTTCGGCTGGCCCGCCGCCGTCGAGGCGTTCCTCGCGGCACACGACGCGACGGTGCTGTCCGCCGGTGATGCGCCCGGGCAACGCGTGCGGCCCGTCGTACCGGAGGGCGTCGGATGAGACCGCTGCGGTTCGTGGCGCTCGGCGACTCGCTGACCGAGGGTGTCGGCGATCCCGTGGACGGCGGGTGGCGCGGCTGGGCCGCGCTGCTCGCCGGCGGGTTCGGCGACACACCGGTGGAGTTCGTCAACCTCGCGGTCAGCGGGGCGCGGACACGCGAGGTGCTGGAACTGCAGACGCCGGTCGGGCTCGACCTGGAACCGGACGTCGTCTCGGTCGTCATCGGCGTGAACGACACCCTGCGCCGCACCTTCGACATCCACGCGGTGGCCGCCCGGCTGGACGAGGTGTACGCGGGCTTCACCGAGCGGGGCACCCTCCTGCTCACGGCGTGCCTGCCCGACCCCGGGGCGATGCTGGGGCTGCCCGGTGTCCTGGCGAACCCGCTGGCCCGGCGGCAGCGGGCGGTCAACGCGGTCGTCCACGCGCTGTCCGAGCGGTACGGGGCCGTGCATCTGCACGCCGCCGAGGGTGAGTGGCTCAGCGGGCGCGAGATGTGGAGCGCGGACCGGCTGCACCCGGGCGAGCGGGGACACCGTCAGCTCGCGATCCGCTTCCACGCGCTCCTCGCGGAGGCGGGCGTCACGGCCGGGCCGGGTCCGTCGGCCGCACCGGAACGGCCCGCGCCCGGCCGGTCGGCGACCCTGCGATGGATGGCCACCGCGGGTACGGGCTGGGTGGCGCGGCGGTGCACCGACCTGCTGCCGCAGCTCCTCCGGCTCGCCGCCCAGGAGCTCCGCCACCGCGCGCGGGGCACCAGCGCCCGCCTCGACCTGGGGGCGACCCACGCCGTGGCGGCCGCCCTGGCCGCCCTGTCGGTGGCGGAGCACCGGGCGGAGCCGGACGTGGCGTAGGGCGCGTCCGGCGGAGTGAGCCATGACATGGTCGTGGCCCCTTTGCCGAGCTCACCAGGGCCCGGGCTCAGTGGCGCCGTACGGGCACGAACCTCACCGGGGTGCCCGGTGTCGCCTGGGCGGCGGCGCGCAGGTCGGGGGTGCGTACGACGGCGATCACCGGATAGCCCCCGGTGGTCGGATGGTCGGCCAGGAAGACCACCGGCCTGCCGTCCGGGGGCACCTGGACCGCGCCCAGGACCATGCCCTCGCTGGGGAGTTCGCCGGAAACGGCCCGCTCCAGGGAGGGGCCCTCCGTGCGCAGCCCGATGCGGTTGCTCGCGGAGGACACCCGGTACGTGGACGTGGTGAAGACGCGGAGCGCCGCCTCGGTGAACCAGCCGTCGCGCGGCCCCATGGTCACCCGGAGCACGAGTTCGGCCGGAGGCGCGGGCTGCGGAACGACGTCCACGCGTGCGTGCCCGCCGATCACCTGCCCCAGGGGCAGCACCATGCCGTCCGTCAGGGGCGGCGGCCCGAGGCCCGACAGCAGGTCGGTGGAGCGGCTGCCGAGCACCGGCTCGACGGCGAGTCCGCCGGACACGGCCACATAACCGCGTACGCCGGACAGGGCCGTCCCGATGTCCAGCAGCGCGCCGGCGGGCACCCGCACGGCGGCGCCCCAGGGCGCTGGGCGGCCGTCGACCGTGACGGGGCAGGGAGCGCCCCCGACCGCGACGGTGACCGCGCAACGGGGGCGCAGGGTGCAGCCGTTGAGGGTGGTCTCCAGGACGGCCGCCTTGGCGGGGTTGCCGACCAGCCGGTTGACGAGCGCGGCCGTGGGCGCGTCCAGGGCACCGGAACGGGGCACCCCGAGATGGGCGTACCCGGGACGCCCCAGGTCCTGCACGGTGGTCAGCGCCCCCGCCCGTACGACGAAGAGCGCGCGGTCCGTCATCGGTGGCCCACCGGGACGAAACGGACCCGGGTGCCCGGTGACAGCAGCGCGGCCGGTACGCGCGCGTGGTCCCACAGAACCGCGTCCGTGGTACCGATCAGCTGCCAGCCGCCCGGCGACGAACGCGGGTACACGCCCGTGTAGGGGCCCGCCAGTCCCACCGCACCGGCCGGGACGGATGTCCGCGGGGTGGCCCGGCGCGGTACGTCGTAACGCGCCGGGAGACCGGTGAGGTAGCCGAAGCCGGGCGCGAAACCGCAGAAGGCGACCCGGAACTCGGTGTCCGCGTGGATGCGCGCCACCGCCTCCTCGGACACGCCCCACAGGGCGGCGACGTCGGCGAGGTCCGGGCCGTCGTAGCGGACGCGGAGTTCGACGACCTCCTGGGGGAGGGGGAGCGCCGGGGGCACCTCGGAGGCGGTCAGTTCGGACGCCAGCCGGACGGGGTCGGTGAGGCCGTCGAGCAGGACCGTACGGGCGGCGGGGACGATCTCCCGTACGGTCAGGGTGCCTTCCGCGCGGCGGCGCAGCAGTTCCGCGTGCAGGGCCTGGGCCTGCTCGCCGGAGTCCACCTCGACCAGCAGCGCGTCGTCGCCGACGGGCAGTGCTCGCATGCCGCCCGTGTTGCCCGTCGCGTCCGTTTCACTCATACGAAGGCCTCCACGGCGACGCCCGACGCCTCGAGTGCCTGGCGGACCCGGCGGGCCAGGTCCACCGCGCCGGGCGTGTCGCCGTGGACGCACAGGGAGCGGGCGTTGATCGCGAGGGGGGTCCCGGAGAGCGCGGCGACCACTCCGGTCCTGGCGAGGGTCACGGAACGTGCCACGACGGCATCAGGGTCGGTCACCAGCGCCCCGGCCCGGCCACGCGGCACGAGGGTGCCCTCCTCCGTGTACGCGCGGTCCGCGAACGCCTCCGGGACGGCCGGGAGGCCCGCGGCGCCTGCCAGCTCCAGCAGACGCGAACCGGGCAGCCCGAGCACCTGCAAACCCTTGTCGGCCAGCAGCACGCCGTCGATCACCGCCGCAGCCTGCTCCGCGTCGTGCACGACGCGGTTGTAGAGCGCGCCGTGCGGCTTGACGTACGACACGCGCGTGCCCGCCGCGCGTGCGAAGACCTCCAGGGCGCCGATCTGGTAGGCCACCTCGGCCGCCAGTTCGTCGGGCGGCACGTCCATCGCGCGCCGCCCGAACCCCGCGAGGTCGTGGTAGGAGACCTGGGCGCCGATCCGTACGCCGCGTTCGGCCGCCAGTTCGCACACCCGGCGCATGGTGGCCGGGTCCCCGGCGTGGAAGCCGCAGGCCACGTTGGCGCTGGTGACGACGGACAGCAGCTGTTCGTCGTCGGTCAGCCGCCAGCGGCCGAAGCCCTCGCCGAGGTCGGCGTTCAGGTCGATCATCTTCCGGACTCCTGTCACGCTCCGGTCAGGCGACGCGGTACTGCTCGTCGCGGGTGTCGGTGAGGAACATCTGGCCCGGCGCGTGGGTGATGGCGAAAGGTGGGCGGGATGCCATCACCGCGGCCTGCGGGGTCACTCCGCAGGCCCAGAACACCGGGATGTCGTCCGGCGCGAGGTCCACCGCGTCGCCGAAGTCCGGGCGGCCGAGATCGTCGATGCCCAGCCCCGACGGATCGCCGCAGTGTACGGGGCTGCCGTGCACCGCCGGGAGCAGGCTGCTCTCCCGGATCGCGGCCGCCAGATGCCGCGGCGGCACCGGACGCATGGACACCACCAGGGGGCCGTGCAGCCGCCCGGCGGGACGGCATTTGCGGTCGGTCACATACATCGGGACGTTGCGGCCCTGCTCGATGTGCCGGATCGGTACGCCCGCCCCGGCGAGTGCCCATTCGAAGGTGAAGCTGCACCCGATGAGGAACGTCACCAGGTCGTCGCGCCAGTGGGCGAGCACGTCCGTGGGCTCCTCCACCAGCTCGCCGTCCCGCCAGACCCGGTAGCGCGGCAGGTCGGTGCGCAGGTCGGCGCCCTCGGCGAGGACGGTGGTCCACGAACCGGCGTCCGTGACGTCCAGGACCGGGCAGGGCTTCGGGTTGCGCTGGCAGAACAGCAGCATGTCGTACGCCCAGTCGGCGGGCACCGAGATCAGGTTGACCTGGGTGTGGCCGGCCGCGACGCCCGCCGTGGGGCCCGTCAGGCCCGTACGGAAGCGGGCGCGCGCGGATTTCGGGCTCCACGCGTGCGCGTGCTCGTCGACGAGGGTCACGGGGCGGTCTTCCGTACGGTTCACTGGAGTTCCTTTCCGCGGGTCTCCGGCAGCCCCAGCAGTGCCAGGGCGGCGATGCCGTAGCCGATCGCGCCGAAGACCAGCGCACCGCCCACGCCCCAACTGTCGGCCAGGAAACCGACCGTGGTGGGGAAGACGGCGCCGACGGCCCGGCCCGTGTTGTAGGTGAAGCCCTGTCCCGTGCCCCGTACCGCCGTCGGGTACAGCTCGCTGAGATAGGAGCCGAAGCCGCTGAAGATCGCCGACATGCAGAACCCGAGCGGGAAACCGAGTGCCAGGAGAAGGGTGTTGGAGCCGTCGGGGATGTTCGCGTAGGCGAGGATGCACAGCGCCGAGAGGACCGCGAACAACCATATGTTGCGTTTACGGCCCAGCCGGTCGGTGAGATATCCGCCGGTCAGGTACCCGATGAAGGCACCGGAGATCAGGAACGTGAGATAGGAACCGGTGCCGACCACCGACAGACCCCGTTCCGTCTTCAGATAGGTGGGCACCCAGGTCGCGAGGGTGTAGTAGCCGCCCTGGACACCGGTGGACAGCAGGGCAGCGAAGACCGTGGTGCGCAGCAGGCCCGGGGCCTCGGCCGTACCGGGCCGGAAGATCTCCGCGAACGATCCCTTCCTGGGGTTCCTCTCGCGTTCGGCGACCGCCTGGGGCGCGTCGTGCACCGAGCGGCGCACCCAGACGACCAGCAGCGCGGGCAGGGCGCCGGTCCAGAACATCACACGCCAGGCCAGATCGTCGTCGAGGAACGAGAAGACCGTGGTGTAGACGATCACGGCCAGTCCCCAGCCCACGGCCCAGGAACTCTGGATCGCCCCGAGCGTACGGCCGCGGTGCTTCGGGCTCGCGTACTCGGCCACCAGGATGGCGCCGACGGCCCACTCGCCGCCGAAGCCGAGGCCCTGGAGGGCGCGGAACACCAGCAGCGTCTCGTAGTTGGGCGCGAAGCCGCAGGCGACGGTGAAGACGGCGTACGTGATCACTGTGATCATCAGCGCCTTGACCCGGCCGATCCGGTCCGCGAGCACACCCGCTCCGGCGCCGCCGATCGCGGAGACGACCAGGGTGACCGTGGTGAACAGCCCGGTCTGGCCGCTGTTCAGGCCGAAGTACGCGGACAGCGCCACCATGCTCAGCGGCAGCGTGAAGTAGTCGTACGAGTCCAGGGCATAGCCGCCGAACGCGCCGCCGAAGGCGCGGCGGCCCCGCGGGCCCAGCGCCCGCAGCCAGGCGAACGCGCCTTCGTCGACGGTGGGTTCACCCGCGGCGGGACGGGTTTCGGTGGGCAGGGCTGGTGGCGGAGGGGGCGTGCTCATGGGCACCTCGCAGTTGAGGGACGGAGAGTGCTTGAGGAATGAGCGGTGCGGAAGAGGCCGGTACCGCGTGAATCCGACGGCGCCTGTCCAGCAAGGTAGAGGATCGTTGAACGATCCTTCAATACCCGTGTTGTTTCGTTCTCGTTTCTAGGATTGAATTCCGGGCATGGCAGAGCAGTTGACGGGACTGGCCGACGACCGCGCGCTCCTCGGTCGCACCAGTACCGCCGAGCGGGTTTCGGACATCCTCAGAAGCCGGATCGCCGACGGGTACTTCCCGCCCGGGACCCGGCTCTCCGAGGACAGCATCGGCGGAGCCCTCGGCGTCTCCCGCAACACCCTGCGCGAGGCGTTCAGGCTGCTCACGCACGAACGCCTCCTCGTCCACGAACTCAACAGGGGCGTCTTCGTGCGGGTCCTCGCGGTCGAGGACGTCGAGGACATCTACCGCACCCGCGCCCTCGTCGAGTGCGCCGTGGTCCGGGGCCTCGGAGAGCCGCCGTACGCCCTGGAAGACCTCGCGGCGGCTGTCGAGGAGGGCCAGCGGGCGGCCCGCGAGGGTGACTGGAAAGGGCTGGGGACGGCCAACATCCACTTCCACGGCCAACTCGTCGCGCTGGCCGGCAGCGCCCGCACCGACGAGCTGATGCGCAGCGTCTTCGCCGAACTGCGCCTCGCCTTCCACGTCGTGGACGACCCGCGACGCCTGCACGAGCCCTATCTCGCGCGCAACCAGCAGATACTGCGGGCCCTCCAGGCGGGCGACCGGGAGCGCGCCGAGGGGCTGCTTTCGGTCTATCTCGACGACTCGCTGAGGCGGGTCGTCGAGGTCTACCGGCGGCGCGTCGGCGAGGACGGCTAGCCGGCACCGGGCCCGGGACCTGCGGTGTCCCACCGGGCGCGAACGGCAGGGTGGCGGGGCGGGCGCGGGGCGCTTCTGAGTCGTTTGGGCCGTTGTCAGACCGAGGACCTAGTCTGTGCACCGTGACTTCGCCTGCATCGACGGACAGCGTTCCGCCCCAGCTCAGCGCGGGGCCGCGCCCCGCTCCGGGCCCGGCCGCCGACGAGGGACTGGCGCGGCGCCTGCGCGCGCTCGCCTGCACCGCCCCGCTCCACGACCTGGACGCGCGCAAGGCGAATCTCGCGGGCGAGTACTCGGTGTACGGCATGGCGGAGGTCGCCCTCGCGGCCATCGACCTGGTCACCCTGAACATGGACTTCGACACCGGCGCCGACCACGACCAGATCGTCGCCCGCCTCATCCCGCGCATCGCCGCCCAGGCCCCCCGGCGACCCGTCACCGAGCACGAGCGCGTCGCCCGCTGGGTCCTGGAGAACCTGATCAACGTCGGCAGCGTCGACCGCGGCTTCCGGGCCGTGTACGGCACGTTCGCACCGGACGGCACATATGTGCGCCGCGACTACGACTTCAAGCTGATCGAAGAGGTCCCGGGATACGGCGGAAGCGTCTACCTCCGTACGACGGACGAAGCGGTCAACGTCCTCGTCGGCGCCCTCGACACCGATGTCACCAGCGCCCAGATCGCCGCCGAGGTCAAGCTGGAGGTGCTGATCAGCCGGGGCCGGCTGGCCGACGCCCAACTCGCTGCCGAGCAGGCCCGCTACCGGACCGTGCAGTACTCCGAGACCCTGCGCAGGGCCCTGGACGCGACCCGGCGCAACGTGCGCGCGGTGGACTGGCTCCGAACCGTCCCCGACATGATCGCCGAGGCGCTCGACCACGTCGCCGACCGGTACCGCCATGAGAACGCGATCCTGACCAACATCCGCAAGGCCCGGGACGAGTCCGAGGACCCCGAGCAGAAGCGGCGTGCCGCCGAACTCGTCGACATCGTGAAGGACTGCATCCGCCGGCACACACAGCTCCAGTCCCGGCTGCTGGAGGCGGGCCCGCTGTTCCGCGCAGAGCAGGACCGACAGGCCTTCGCGACGCCGATGACGTCCTCGGGGATCGACCTGTACGGCCACCTGGTCGCCCCTGTGCTGCCGTTGCCCCTCGAGGGCGCGGTGCGGGTCACGGACGCGTTCTTCGCGCGAGGGACGGGACTTCGTACGCCGGTGGCGGTCCGGGTCGGCGACCTCGTGGACATACTGCTGACGCCGCCGGTGGAGCGGGAGCATCTCGGGGCGGAGATGCCGGAGCCGGATCTGATCGCCACGCCGGACGACAGCCGGTTCAGCGAGGAGCAGTTGGCGGCGGCGATGGAGTTGCTGGAGCTGCCGCCGGACGCGCCCCGGCGGTTGTCAGGGCTGCTGGCCGAGGCGCGGCTTCGGGATCCCGAGCTTCCCTATCTGGTGGCTCTGTTGGCCGTCCACGCGGCCAGCCCGCCGGTGGGGACCGCGTATCGGCAGGGCGAGGAAAAGCTGTTGTTCGCCGTTGACGACGGGACGGAGCTGGAGGATCCGGAGTTCGGGGGCGCGGATCTGATTGTGGGGATGGCGTTGCTGGATGCGGTGGGGATGGCTGCGGGGAGGTCGGAGGCGGCGTGATGTGGCTGAGGTTGTCGCCTGGGTGCGGGCTCGTTGTGGCTTGTCGCGCAGTTCCCCGCGCCCCTGTAAAGGCGCCTGTCCGCCCCCCCGTCTGCATGAACCGTGAGGAGCCTCAGCCGTGAACGAGTACGTCGACTTGAGTGAGCCGGAAGCAGCGGCTGCCCCGGCCACAGCTGCGGTGACTCCTGCGGACGCCGCCGACGCCGCTCGGCTGGTCGCCTTCGGGCTGCAGCCCAAGTTGCAGGCCGCCCGGGATCAGGAGTACGCCGAGTTGTTGCGGCGGTATCGCGAGGACCCGGCGTTCGCCCGGCTCGCCGATGCCGTGGCCGCCGGGCTGGGGCTCATCGTGCTGGAGGTGTCGCCGCGCGCGGGGATGGCCGTCACCGCCGCCGAGGATTCCGTGTTCGCCGTGCGGATGGGGGACTACGCCCGTCGTACGTCCGCCGACGGCTCGGACCGTTTCCTGCACGGGCTCGCCCATCTCGCCGTTGCCGCCATGGCGTTTCCGAGGCCCGAGGATCTCGCCGACGACGGTTACATCGGACGGGTCACCGTCAACGGGGTCGAGGCCTTCGTCCGGCAGGCCTGCCGACGGCTGGAGGAGCGGGCGGAGGCCCAGGGCGAGAACACCGATCCGGTCAGCGACGCCCCGGGGCTCGAGGCCGCCTGGCGGATCTGGATCAGGCGCAGTGCGACCGGAGCCACCAAGGACGCGCGGAGACCGGCCGGTTCGACGACCGGCATCGTCGGCAAGGCCGTCGTCTTCCTCACCGACTCCGGCTTCCTCCAGCGCACGGGCGACGACAACGGTGGTACGTACCGGACGACGGCCCGTTACCAGCTCCAGGTACGGGACATGGCCGGCAACTCCGCCATGGCCGAGCTGCTCGAGCTGGGGGTCGTGCCGGTCACCGACGGGACACCGACGCTGCTGCCCGCCGAGGACACCGACGACCTGGAGCTGGTGGCCGACGCCGGACTGCCGTTCCACCAGTCCTGACCGCCGCTCCGGCTCCGTTACCCGACTACCTGCTTACGACTACGAAAGTCCGCCATGTACGAGCTGTCCCGGGTCCGCCTCTACTCCATCGGTCCTGCCGGTGCGCGCTATGCCGACACCGTGCTTGACCTGCGGGGTGTCGGCCAGCCGGTGCCCGACCCCGCACCCACCCAGGCGGAGTTCTTCGAGGACGAGCCCGTCGGACCGCCGCGTCGGCCCGCGCCCGCGGGCGTGCTCTTCCTGGAGAACGGCGGCGGCAAGTCCGTACTCCTCAAGCTGATCTTCTCGGTGATGCTGCCCGGGCACCGCAACACACTCGGCGGCGCCAGTTCCGGTGTGCTGCGGAAGTTCCTGCTCGCCGACGACTGCGGGCATGTGGCCCTGGAGTGGCAGCACACGCTCACCGGTGAGCTGGTGGTGGTCGGCAAGGCGAGCGAGTGGCGGGGGCGGCAGGTCTCCAACGACCCGCGGAAGTTCGCCGAGGCCTGGTACTCCTTCCGGCCAGGCCCGGGGCTGAGCCTCGACAACCTTCCCGTCGCCGAGTCCACCGCCGTACGGCCGCCGGTCGAGGGAGCCTCCGGTGCCCAGGGGCGACGCCGGACGATGAAGGGCTTCCGGGACGCGATCACCGAGGCGGGCAAGGTCTACCCGCACCTCGAAGTGCACTGGGAGGAGATCCACGACCGCTGGAACGAGCATCTGGGCGAGCTGGGACTCGACCCGGAACTCTTCCGCTACCAGCGCGAGATGAACGCCGACGAGGGCGAGGCCGCCGGCCTCTTCGCGGTCAAGAAGGACTCCGACTTCACCGACCTGCTGCTGCGCGCGGTCACCGACACCCGGGACACGGACGGGCTCGCCGACCTGGTCGGCGGGTTCGGCAACAAGCTGGGGCGACGGTCCGAACTGATCGCCGAACGGGACTTCACCGCCGGATCCGTGGACCTGCTCGGCCGGATCGTCGAGGCCGCCGAAACGCGTTCCCGCGCGCGGGACATCCACGCGGGTGCGGAACGACGTACGCGCACACTCGCCCGGCGGCTGTCCGCGCGGGGCGTCCAGGAACGCGTCCGGGCCGGCGATCTCGCCCAGCGGGTCACCGCCGCCGCGTACACCGTCACCCATTCGGAGGGCGCGCGGGAGCGCAGCGCGCTGATCGCCGCCGAACTCGCCTACCGGCACGCCTCCCTGGCCCTCGCGGCGGCGGAGAAGACGGCGGCCGCGCAGAAGCGCGAACTCGCCGACGCGCGCACCATGCACTCCGCCTGGCAGGCCGCCGAGGTCGTCCTGCGCCACCGCGCCGCCGCCGACCGCTCCGCGCGCGTGGCCGTCGCCATCCGAGAGGCCGAGCGGGACGCGGCCCCGGCGCTCGCCGCCCGCGCCAAGGCCGCCGTCGACCTCGTACGGGCGCTGCACTCGGCGGCGGAAGGCGCGGAGGCCCTCGCCAACGAGGAGGAGGAGCGGTCCGCCGCCCTCCAGGAGATCGGCGAGGTCGCCCACCGGGACTCGACCGCCGCCGCGACCGAGGCACAACGCGCCCGCAGTGAGGTCGGGCATCTGCGGCAGCGGCTCAGCGAGGTCGAACAGGAGACGGCCGAGGCGGTACGCGCGGGCTGGCTCGACGACAGCGCCCCCGACGCGGATCCGGCCCGGGCCGCGCTCGCCGCCAGCGACGCCGAGAAGACTGCCGTGGAGGCCTGGGACACCGCCCGCGAGGCCTCCAGGCGGGCTTCCGAGCACGCCAGGGAAGCGGCGTCCGCCGAGTCCCGCGCGGAGCTGACGGCGGCCCGCGCCGCCGACGCCGCCACCGCGGCAGAACGCGCGTACGACGCCGAGCGGCGCACCGCCGAGGGCCTGGCGGCCGAGGAACGGCTCGCCGAACTGCTGAGTCTGCCGTCCACCGGCGGCGCGCGGCAGCGAGGCCGGACCGCGCTGCCGCACCAGCAAGGCGCGAGCGGGGCAGAAGGCCGCGACGGCAGGGCGCCGGGCGCGCGCGCCGGTGCCGACCCGGCTGACGGGACCGGTGGAGCGCAGGGGGCTGCAGCGCGTTCCGCCGGGAAGGGCGCGTCCGGGGCGGGTTCCGAGGGGCCCCTGACACCCGAGGAACTGGACCGCTTCGCCGACGAACTCCGCGAACTGCTCGACGACGGGGTCACCTCCGCCGAGCGGCAGCTCTTCGAGCTGCGGACCGCCGCGGCCGACGACGCCCGGATCCTCGGGGCGCTCGGTGACGGCGGCCTGCTGCCGCCCGGCCCCGACGTCCTGGCCACCGTCGAGTTCCTCGGCGAGCACGGCATCCCCGCACTGCCAGGCTGGCGCTATCTGGCCCAGGCCGTGGACCCCGCCGACCACGCGCGCGTACTGGCCGCCCGTCCCGAACTGGTCGACGGCGTCGTCATCACCGACCCCGGCACACACGCGCGTGCCCGCGAGGCCCTCGCCGACGCGGCCCTGCTGCCCCGCTCCGCGGTGGCGGTCGGTACGGCGGCCGCCCTGCTCGCCCCCACCCCGGCCCCGGGACCGGGCGACGGCGACGTGTTCCTCGTACCGCCGAACCCCGCCATGCACGACGAGCACGCCGCCGACGAGGAGCGGCAGGCGCTGCGGGCCCGGGCGGGCGAGCGGGAGGAGGAGATCCGCACGCTCGCGGCACGGCTCGGCAAGGACCGCGAACTGGCCGCGCGGCTCGCCTCCTGGCGTACGGGCTGTCCGGCGGGGCGGCTCGTCGAGCTGGCCGGGGCCGCGCACGACGCGCGTGCCTTCGCCGAGGAGGCCGAGGCCGAGCTGGCCGAGGCACGGACCGTGCGGGCCGAGGCCGACGAGGTGGCGAGCGAGGCGTCCGGCCTGCGTGACGAGCGGCAGGAGGCCGCCCAGCGGGCGCGCCGCGCCGCCGACGCACTCGCCGGACTGGCGTTCAGGCTGCGCGAACGCGCCGGCTGGCAGGTCAAGGTGCGTGAACTCGCCGACGAGGCGGTCGAGTCGGAGGCCCGCGCCCAGGTCTGCCTGGAGCGCGCCCGGTCCGCCGACGAGGACAGGCGCGCCGCCCAGCGCGCCGCCGACGACGCGCGCCGCACGGCCCGCGCCCTGCGCGCCGAGCGCGCGGAGATCGCGGGCGCCCCCGATGACGTACCGGCAGCCGACGAGGACGCCGCCAAGTCGTCGCTGCCCGCCCTCCGCGAGGCCTACCGGGCCGCGTCCCAGCTCTACGAGAAGGTCGGCGTCGGAGCCGACCTGCGGGCGGAGCAGGCGCGGTCCGAGAGCGACGAGAGCGCCGCACGCGCGGAGCTGGACCGGCTGAGCAACAAGGTGCGTACGCGCGCCGAACAGCTGCTGCAGTCCCCGGAGGGGTCCGACGGACCGTCCCGGCAGGCCGCCTCCGCGCGGGCCGAGGAACTGGTACAGCTCCTGGAGACCAGGGTGTCCACGGCCAGCGAGCAGCTCGGACGGCTGCGCGGCGAGGCCGAGCGGCACGCGCCCGAGGACGGCGAGGCACACACCGAGCTGGCCGAGGAGCTCGTCCCGCGCGACGCCGAGCAGGCCCAGGTCCTGCTGCGCACCGCCACCGCCGAACTCGCCTCCCGCAGCGAGGCGTTGACCCAGGCCAGGGAAGCGCACGCCGAACTCCTCGGCGCTCACCGGGCGGCCGAGGACGCGGCCTCCGGGTTCGACGAGATCGCCGCCATGCTCCGCGACCTGCTGCGCGAGCACGCCTCCGACGAGGAGCACGAAGCCCCGGAGCCCTACCCCGGCAGCCCGGAGGAAGCCCGGCAGTCGGCCGCCGAGGCCCGCCGCTCACTGCGCGGCTGCGCCGCCGACCTGTCCGCCGCCGAGGGCGCCGTGCGCGAGGCGAGCGACATCCTCGTACGGAATGCCAACTCCACGCGCTACGAGGCGGTGCGCACCCCCGCCCGGCAGCAGATCCGTGAACTGCCCGCGTCCGCGCTGCCCGAGCACGCCCAGAAGTGGGCGGACGCGTTCGCACCCCGGCTGCGGGTCCTGACCGACGAGTTGGCGCAGCTGGAACGCAACCGGGACTCGATCGTGGACCGGCTGCGCGGGCTGGTGGAGTCGGCGCTGGCCACCCTGCGGTCCGCGCAGCGGCTGTCCCGGCTGCCCGAGGGGCTCGGCGAGTGGTCCGGGCAGGAGTTCCTGCGCATCCGGTTCGAGGAGCCCGACCAGGCGACGCTCACCGAGCGGCTCGGCGAGGTCATCGACGAGGCGACCCGGGCCGCGGTGAAGAAGAACTCCGACCTGCGCCGGGACGGAATGTCCCTGCTCCTGAGGGGAGTCGGCGCCGCCCTCCAGCCCAAGGGCATCGCCGTCGAGATCCTCAAGCCCGACGCCGTACTGCGCGCCGAGCGCGTACCCGTCGGACAGATGGGCGATGTGTTCTCGGGCGGTCAGCTGCTCACCGCGGCCATCGCCCTGTACTGCACGATGGCCGCCCTGCGCAGCAACGACCGGGGCCGCGACAAGCACCGGCACGCCGGCACGCTCTTCCTCGACAACCCCATCGGGCGAGCCAACGCGACGTACCTGCTCGAACTCCAGCGAGCCGTGTCCGACGCGCTGGGCGTCCAACTCCTGTACACCACCGGCCTGTTCGACACGACCGCGCTCGCCGAGTTCCCCCTTGTCATCCGGCTCCGCAACGATGCCGACCTCCGCGCGGGCCTGAAGTACATCAGCGTGGAGGAACACCTCCGGCCGGGGCTGCCGCAGCAGGCCCCGGCCGGGGAGGGGGACGCGGTGCACAGTGAGATCACGGCGACGAGGATGTTCAAGCGGCCGGCGCCTGCCGTCCCCTCGGGGGCGACCCCGTAGGCGCGGCACGGTGAACGGCGGGGCGGTCGGCTGACGGCGCTGGACGCGTCTCCTTCAGTCGGCCGCGGGGGCGGCCAGGGGAGCGGTCGGCGCCGCCGGCGACTCCTCGAGACGGTGTCCGGCGAGCACGCCTGTCCGGTGGCGCTGGACGAACCAGTAGTAGGCGAAGCCGCCACCCGCGATGACCGCGACGAACAGCACGGCACCCCACTGGAGGTACCAGTGGAAGGGGGCGGTGGCGTTGTAGACGGAGGCGCGCGGCCAGATCAGGTTGATCGTCATGGCGGCGCCCCAGACCACGGCGCCGATGTTGACGAGCAGGCCCCAGCGGCCCAGCGAGAACTTGCCGTCGCCGGCCGGCTGCCATCTGCCGCGCAGCCGTGCCACCAGCATGGGTCCCGTGACGCCCAGATAGGCGAGGTAGATCATGATGATGCCGATACTGGTGACGACGGTGAAGATCTGCGGCTGGCGGATGTTGACCACCAGGATCGCCAGCGACAGGACCCCGACGATCACGGCGGGCAGCACCGGCGTCTGGAAGCGCGGGCTGACCTTGGCGAGCAGTGAGGCCGCGGGCAGGTTGTTGTCGCGGGCCATCGCGAAGGCCAGCCGGATCGCCGCCGTGTGAACGGCGAGCGCGCAGACGGTGACCGCGATCAGCACGCACCACAGCATCGCCTTGCCGGCCGTCGACCCGAGTACGTCGAGCACGATGTACTGCAGCCCGTCCGTGGACAGTTGTTCGCCCTTCAGGCTGGAGACGCTCATCAGGGCGAGGAGGAGGATCAGCCCGCCGAGGACGAAGGAGGCGACGATCGCCCGGATGATGGCACGCGGCGCGTTCCGTGACGGGTTCACGGACTCCTCGCCGAGCGAGGCGGCGGTGTCGAAGCCGTACATGACGTACGCGGACGCCAGCGAGGCCACCAGGAACGCGCCGAGGTAACCGGCGCCGTGACCCGTGCCCGTACCGTTCGTCTCCATGACCACCTGCGGACCGCGCGTGATGTGCACGGCGAACAGGACGATCAGGACGACTGTGGCGATCAGCTCGATGAAGACACCGGCCGTGTTGATGGTGGCCATCAGCTTGACGCCGAAGGCGTTCACCACGGTCGTGAACAGGATCAACACCGCTGCCAGGATGACCGCGTTGGTCGCCACGTCGTACTTGCCGGTGCCGTCCCCGACGATCTGGAAGACGTGGGAGATCTGCGGCAGCGTGAGCTGGTAGGCGAGGGCCACCGCCGAGATCGACACGATCGAGGCGATCAGCATCATCCAGCCGGCCAGCCAGCCCAGGTGTGGATTGCCGATCTTCTTGGACCAGTTGTAGACCGAGCCCGCCACGGGATAGCGGGCGGCCAGCTCCGCGAAACAGAGCGCGACCATGAACTGACCGGCGAACACCATCGGCCACGACCACCAGTAGGCGGGACCGCCGCTGCCGTAGCCGAAGTAGAACAGCTGGAAGGTGCCGGTCAGGATCGAGATGTAGCTGATCCCGGCCGCGAAGGTGTGGAAGTTGCCGAGGGTGCGCTTGAGCTCGGGTTTGTAACCGAACTCGGCGAGTTCGGCGTCGTCCGTGGGTTCTGGGCCTGTCGGTCGGTCGGTCGTTGCCATGAGCGGACTCCTGGTGAGCCGGGGGAGTGGGAGGGAGCGGCTCGGTGCGGACGTACGTGGTGGGCGGCGTACGAGGGGCCACGTAGGACTATGAGAACCAACCCTGCGGCGAAGGATCGGTGTTGCGCCAGATGTGCTTGGCCTCGCGGTACTCGGCGAGCCCCGAGGGCCCCAGTTCGCGGCCGAAACCGGACTGCTTGTAGCCGCCCCACTCCGCCTGGGGGACGTACGGGTGGTAGTCGTTGATCCACACCGTGCCGATCCGCAACCGGGCCGCGACCCGCTGCGCCTTGGCCTCGTCGGCGGTGAAGACGCCCCCGGCGAGCCCGTACACGGTGTCGTTGGCGAGCCGGACCGCCTCCGCCTCGTCCGCGAACCGCTCCACGGTGAGCACCGGACCGAACGACTCCTCCTGTACGACGCTCATCCGGGCGTCGCACTCGTCGAGCACCGTCGGCAGGTAGTAGAAACCGCCGTCCAGCCCCTCGGGACGAGCGCCGCCGCAGCGCAGCACCGCACCCTCGGCCAGGCCCTGGGCGACATACGCCTCGACCTTCGCCCGATGTGCCTCGGAGATCAGCGGACCGGTCTGCGCGTCCTCGTCGAACGGACCGCCGAGCCGGATCAGCCGGGCCCGCCGGACGACCTCGTCGACGAACCGGTCGTGCAGCGAGTCCTCCACCAAGAGCCGGGCCCCGGCCGAGCAGACCTGCCCGGAGTGCAGGAACACGGCGGTGAGCGCCATGTCGACGGCCGTGTCGAAGTCGGCGTCGGCGAAGACGATGTTGGGGTTCTTCCCGCCGAGTTCGAGCGCGACCTTCTTCACGGTGCCGGCCGCTGCGGCCATCAGACGACGGCCGGTGTGGAGTCCGCCCGTGAAGGAGACCAGGTCGACTTCCGGATGGTCGCCGAGCGGTGCCCCCGCCTCAGGACCGGCGCCGAGGACGAGGTTGGCCACGCCCGCCGGCAGTCCCGCCTCGGTCAGGAGCCGCATCAGATGGATCGCGGTGTGCGGGGTCAGCTCGCTCGGCTTGAGGACGAAGGTGTTGCCGGCCGCGAGTGCGGGGGCCACCTTCCAGGCGGTCTGGAGCAGGGGATAGTTCCACGGAGTGATCAGCGCGCAGACGCCGACCGGCTCGTACACGACCCGGCTGTCCACGCTCGGCGAGCCCGTGTCGACGACCCGCCCCGTCTCGGCGGCCGCGAGCCGGCCGAAGTACCGGAAGCAGTTGACGATGTCGTCGATGTCGTAGGCGCTCTCCACCAGGCGTTTTCCGGTGTCGAGGGACTCCGCGCGGGCCAACTCGTCCTTGTCGCGGACCATGAGGTCGGCGACGCGCAGCAGCAGGTCTCCGCGCTGCCCGGCCGGCGTACCCGGCCACGGGCCCTCGTCGAAGGCGCGTCGGGCGGCGGCGATGGCCTCCACCGTGTCCTTGGCGCTCGCCTCGTCGACGACCCCGACCACAGAGCCGTCGGCGGGACAGCGGATCTCCCGGGTGCGACCGTCGAGCGCGGATCTCCAGGTCCCGCCGATGAAGAGTTCGGGCATGTTCGTTCCTCCTGGTAAGCGCCGCACCGAAGGCACCCTCGCGACTGGGCGCCTCCCCGACCGACGGCGGTTTCATGCCGAATGTGATCTTCGACACGCCTGATGGAGGAAGGGCTTGGCCCACCCCGGGCCAGTCAACAGCCCTCAGGGGTGCGTCAACAGCCCTCAGGGGTGCGACAACTGCCCGGAACCGCCGCCCTGCCTGCGTATCCGCTCCTGGGTGCGGGCGACCGCCCGGGCCTGACGTCGGGCCTTGCGGCGCTCACGGCGCAGCGACCGCGCCGTGCTGCTCGGTACCGACACCACGCCGTTGCGCTGGTTCCAGACCTGCCGGGTGACCCACACGTCGAGCGCGGCCCAGGTGGCCACCACCGTGCTGGCCACGCTGCTGAGCAGCGTCGGGAAGGCCAGCCAGGAATGGGCCAGCGCCGACAGGAAGGCCACCATGGCCTGAATCAGCGTGACGGCGATGACGAGCACCGCACGTACGGCCGCCGTACGCACCGGATCCGGCAGCCGACGCCGACGCGCGGGCTCCTCCACCCACAGCTGCCGGTAAGCGGGCCGCGCCTCCGCCCCGGCCGGGGCCCGGAGTTGCTCCGCCGGAGCGAGGGGCGGCTCGATGCCACCCGTGCCCGTGCCCGTGCCCGTGTCCCGGCCAAAGCCGACCTTCTCGACGTCCCCCGGCGCCACCGAGGGCGCCACAACGCCGTTCCCCAGAACCTCGCGTCGTTCCGCCGTGCCCATCACGTGTCACTCCCCACCGCCCAGCAGACCGCCCGTCCCGGTGTCGGTGACACCGGCTTCCCCAGTGGCTGCCCGGCTTGCGCTCTTTTACGCCGCCTGGACGCGGGACGCGGTTCCTGCTGAGGGTTCCGCCGCCCACCTCTCATGTACAAAGACGTACGGCGTGTCTCGATGATTCCCATCAAACGACAAAATCCAGCCAAACGGCCAAGTCGGTTGAGGACCGTCGTCCTACGGTCGGTGCGGGATTCACGGAGACAATCTCCCGCCATGACCGGACAACTCGCCATGTCTCGTCGTGAGGACGGAAGTTCAGCCTCCGGACAGGTCTTCGAGTTATCAGTGTGTCGGTAGTAGGCTCACGCCGATTATTGACGCACATGTGTACCCCCGCGCAGACGGGGGCGAGCTGGGGGAGGCCATGCGCTTTCGCGGGAAGTCCATCCGCCGGAAGATCGTGGCACTGCTTCTCGTGCCGCTGGTGTCGCTCACCGCGATCTGGGGCTTCGCCACGGTCCTGACGGGGCGCCAGGCGGCCGAGTTGTTCAACGTGTCGTCGATCGTGGAGAAGGTCAGCTACCCCACCGAGGACGCGGTGCGCGTGCTCCAGCAGGAGCGCCGCCAGACCCTCGTCTATCTCGCCGATCCCCGTGCCTCGGACGCGCTGGCGGCTCTGCGGCGCAGCCGTACCGCCACCGACGACGTCATCGACAAGATCCGCGACAACGCCGACAAGTCCAGTGTGCGCAACTCGATCAGCGACAGCGACAGCGAGCGCCTCACCGCCGTCCTGGAGGCGTTCGACGGCATCGACCCCCTGCGCCGCAGCGTCGAGGAAGGCACCGTCACCCGGTCCCAGGCCCTCAACCTGTACAACCACCTGGTCGACCCCTGCTACGCGCTGCTCGCCAACCTGCACATCATCGACAACCTGGAGATGGACAAGCAGGCCCGCGCCCTCGTCAACGTCGCCCGCGCCCGCGAACTGCTCTCCCGCGAGGACGCGTTGCTCGGCTCGGCGCTGGTCGTCGGCAAACTCACCCGCGACGAGTCCCGCGACATCTCCGACCTCGTGGCGCAGCGCACCGTCATGTACGACGTCAGCCTGCCCCTGCTTCCGCTGTCGGACCGCGCACGCTACGAGCGGTTCTGGAAGAACGCCTCCACCGCACCGCTCCGGGTGGCCGAACAGGCCGCCATCGGCACGGAGTCCGGCCACCCCCGGGGTGTCACCGCGAAGAGCTGGGACACCACGGCCGGGGACGTCCTCGTAGAACTCCGCACGCTCAACGACCAGTCGGCCGACCGCTATCAGGACCGGGTCCGCCCGGTCGTCATGGGCGTCATCGTCAAGGTCGTCATCGCCGGCGTTCTCGGACTGGCCGCCCTGCTGTTCTCGCTCGTCATGTCCGTGCGCATCGGCCGCACCCTCATCCGTGACCTGCGTCAACTCCGCCTGGAGGCACACGAGGCATCCGGCGTGCGCCTGCCCAGCGTGATGCGCCGTCTGTCGGCCGGCGAGCAGGTCGACGTGGAGACCGAGGTCCCCCGTCTGGAGTACGACAAGAACGAGATCGGCGAGGTCGGCCAGGCCCTCAACACCCTGCAGCGCGCCGCCGTGGAAGCCGCCGTCAAGCAGGCCGAACTCCGCGCCGGAGTCTCGGAGGTCTTCGTCAACCTCGCCCGGCGCAGCCAGGTCCTGCTGCACAAGCAGCTCACCCTGCTGGACACCATGGAACGCAGGACCGAGGACACCGACGAACTCGCCGACCTGTTCCGCCTCGACCACCTCACCACCCGTATGCGCCGGCACGCCGAAGGCCTGGTGATCCTCTCCGGAGCCGCCCCCTCCCGGCAGTGGCGCAAACCCGTCCAGCTGATGGACGTCGTACGGGCGGCTGTCGCCGAGGTCGAGGACTACGAGCGCATCGAGGTCCGCAGGCTGCCCCGGATGGCCGTCACCGGACCGGCCGTCGCCGACCTCACCCACCTGGTCGCCGAACTCCTCGAGAACGCCACGGTGTTCTCGCCGCCGCACACGGCCATCCAGGTACTGGGCGAACGGGTCGCCAACGGGTTCACCCTGGAGATCCACGACCGGGGCCTGGGCATGGCGGCCGAAGCCCTACTCGACGCCAACCTCCGGCTCGCCGAGACACCCGAGTTCGAACTGTCCGACACCGACCGGCTCGGCCTGTTCGTCGTCAGCCGGCTCGCCCAGCGGCAGAACGTCCGGGTCTCCCTCCAGCCGTCCCCGTACGGCGGGACCACGGCGGTCGTCTTCGTCCCCGACGCACTCCTCACGGACGACGTCCCGGACACCAACGGCATCGGCTTCCGCCTCGACCGCGCCCTCCCCTCGAAGGAGGCCGAGTTCGAGGGGAACCGCAGGGCCGCCCTCTCGCAGGCACCGGTGCGCCTGCCCGGGCTGCCGCCCTCGCTCCTCGACGGGCCCGTCGAACTGGAGGGGCCGGTCGACCTGGACGCGTTCAGCGACTTCCCCGGTTCGTTCGGCGACGAGGACAGCGATCACGGCGTACTCGCCCGGCCGCGCCGCCCGTTCACCGGCGCGACCGGGGACACCAGCGACACCGACGACTTTCCCGGGGCGGAGCACCAGCAGGCCCCCGGAGGCTGGGGGACACCCGACCCCGACGGAGCGGCCGGCCTGCCGGGCGACCCCGTGGCACTGCCACGCCGCCGAACTCCCAAGCTGGTCAGCTCCCACGGCCGTCCGGTCACGGATCAGCCGCCCCGGCGCATCCCCTCGGCGGCGGACGAGCAACCGGTGGAGAGTGCGGGCCCCACGGGCCCCGACACGCTGGCTCCGCTCCCGGCCCGCCGCCGGGGCGAGACGGCGATCGGCCGCACCGATCCGGGCGACGGACCGGGCAGCCGCAAGGAGCCCGGGGCACGCGCGTGGGACCGCAGTGGCGAGACCATCGCCCGAAGCGTGGGCGAGCGCTTGGACCCCGCGAACTCCAGGAGTTTCACCGACCGCACCGAGCCCTCCGCCTCGCGCTTCGGCGACCGGTCCGCCGGTCACCGTCCCGACACACCCGCCCGGGGCGTCGCCGGGCGGCCGGAAACCGGCCGCAACGGCCTCGGCGACCTGACGTCGGACGCACAGGTCCTCCCGCAGCGCGACCGGCGAGGCGGGTCCGGCGGGAGTGCCGCCGGCCTCGGCCCGGCGGCCGACCCCGAGCCGGCCGGGACGGCGGGACTGCCCCGCCGGGTACGGCAGGCCAACCTGGCTCCGCAGTTGCGGGAAGGCCCGGAACGGCGCGCCGAACGTATGAAGCCCCGGGCCCAGGACGGGGCCGACCTCGCCGACCGCGACGCCGACGAGGTCCGCAGCCGCATGGCCTCGCTGCAGCGTGGCTGGCAGCGCGGCCGTGAGGAGAACGCTGTGGGCGACGGCGCCCAGGACGGCACAGCACAAGGAACGGATAAGGGGGACGGTCGATGACCGCACCGAAGGCGACCGGCCAGACCGCGAGCGACAAGGCGACGGGCGAGCTCAACTGGCTCCTCGACGACCTCGTCGACCGGGTCGCCAGCATCCGCAGAGCGCTCGTGCTCTCCGGCGACGGCCTGCCCACCGGGGTCTCCAAGGACCTCACCCGCGAGGACAGCGAGCACCTGGCCGCCGTCGCCTCCGGATTCCACAGCCTCGCCAAGGGCGTGGGACGTCACTTCGACGCCGGCAACGTCCGCCAGACGGTCGTCGAACTCGACGACGCCTTTCTGTTCGTGACGGCGGCCGGGGACGGCAGCTGTCTGGCCGTCCTCTCGGACGCCGACTCGGACGTGGGCCAGGTCGCCTACGAGATGACCCTGCTGGTGAAGCGTGTCGGTGTGCATCTGGGGGCTGCTCCGCGCACCGATCTGCCCGCCGGCGGGTAGTGGAATGACATGAGCGGAGACGGTCAGCCCAGAAGCCACTGGTTCGACGACGAGGCCGGACCGGTCGTCCGTCCGTACGCCATGACGCGAGGCCGCACCAGCCATGCGGCCCAGCACCGCCTGGACCTGATCGCGGTGGTCGTCACGGAGGCACACGCGGACGACCCGGAAGCAGACCACATGTTGTCCCCGGAACACGTGGACATCGTCGAACTCTGTCGTGACACGCCCCAGTCGGTCGCCGAGCTCGCCGCCGAACTCAATCTCCCCATCGGCGTGGTGCGGGTCCTCATCGGAGACCTCGTGGACGAGGAAATGGTCCATGTGACGCGTCCCGTGCCCCCCGCCGAGCTGGTGGACGAGAGCATCCTGCGCGATGTGATCAACGGCCTCCGGGCGCTCTGACCGGCGCGGCAGCGACTCTGCGGACGTCGGCGCCGACGACGTACCCGTCATCGAAACCCCGTCGGCGGGGGCTGCGGCCCACCGTCGACCGACCCCGAACAAGCAGGAGAAGAGACCGATGATCTTCGGGCGTTCTGAGCGCGGCAAGCCCCCGGTCGAGCCCGTCACGCTCAAGATCCTCGTGGCCGGCGGATTCGGCGTGGGCAAGACGACCCTCGTCGGCGCGGTCAGCGAGATCAAGCCGCTGCGCACCGAGGAGCTGCTGACCGAGGCGGGTCGCCCGGTCGACGACACCCGGGGGGTGGAGGGCAAGAACACCACCACCGTGGCGATGGACTTCGGCCGGATCACCCTGCGCGAGGACCTTGTGCTGTACCTCTTCGGGACTCCCGGGCAGGACCGCTTCTGGTTCCTGTGGGACGAGCTCGCCACCGGCGCGCTGGGCGCGGTCGTCCTCGCCGACACCCGCCGGCTGGAGGACAGCTTCGCCGCGGTCGACTACTTCGAGCGGCGTTCCATCCCCTTCCTGGTCGGGGTCAACTGCTTCGACGGAGCGGCCCGTTACCCCTCGCAGTCCGTCCGGGCGGCACTCGACCTCGACCCCAACGTGCCGCTGGTGCTGTGCGACGCGCGCGACCGGGAGTCCGTCAAGGAGGTCCTCATCGGAGTCGTCCAGCACGCGATGGCGTACGCGGCCGACCGCCGCGCGGCTGTCACCACCTGACGGCCCGTTCCACCGCCCTCGCCGCACACGGCCCGTACCCCCGCCGACCGGGGTACGGGCCGCGGTCCAATGGCACGCACGCGTGGAGGCGCGTTTCGGGCGGGAGCTCCGGCTCCGCCGCCGTCCTCCCAGCCGAAGCTCTTCTCCACGACCTTGCGCCAGTTGCGGTACTCCCGCTCGCGGACCGATGCCTTGATGGCGGGCGTCCGTTCACCGAGACGAGCGCGTGCTGTCGCAGCCGCATCGCGCAGGGGAGCGGGCCCATGAGCCGAACGGGTCCCGCACGGCGCGTTGTCTGCATACGCCGAGAATGTGCGGCGAGGTCGACCGACACGGGCAGTGTTCTCCGACGTCCCGGAGGCGTCAAGGTCGGTGACGGCAATCAGCGTTGCCTCACCGCACCGCGATCACCGACGAACCGTGCCCGAACAGGCCCTGGTTGGCCGTGATGCCCACGCGCGCCCCCGCGACCTGCCGGTCACCGGCGGCGCCCCGCAACTGCCAGGTCAGCTCGCACACCTGGGCGATGGCCTGCGCGGGCACCGCCTCCCCGAAGGAGGCGAGACCACCACTGGTGTTGACGGGTATCCGCCCGCCCAGCGTTGTCGCGCCCTCCCGCAGCAGCTTCGCCGCCTCGCCCTCACGGCACAGATCCAGATCCTCGTACCACTGCAGCTCCAGGGCCGTCGACAGGTCGTAGACCTCGGCCAGGGAGAGGTCCTCCGGGCCGATGCCCGCCTCCTCGTAGGCTCCGCGCACGATCGACGAGCGGAAGGTCCCGTCCGCCGGCCGCACCGCCACCGCCGAGTCCGTCGCGATGTCCGGCAGGTCCAGCACGGTGGTGGGGTACCGGGGCGTCGTCGTGGACACCGCCCGGATCCGCACCGGTTCCGCCACTCCGTGTCGCCGTGCGAACTCCATGCCGGTCAGCACCAGGGCGGCGCCGCCGTCCGAGGTCGCGCAGATGTCGAGCAGCCGCAGCGGATCGGCGACCACCGCCGACGCGGCGACCTCGTCGGCGGTGACCCTCTTGCGGTAACGCGCGTTGGGGTTGAGCGCGCCCAGGGCGGCGTTCTTCACCTTGACCTGCGCGAAGTCCTCCAGGGTGTCGCCGTGGACAGCCATCCGCCGTCGTGCGTACAGCCCGAAGTACGTAGGGTTCGTCGCCCCCAGGACCCTGAACCGCAGCCAGTCCGGGTCGTCGGCCCGGTCCCCGCCGGCCGGCCGGAAGAACCCCTTCGGGGCCGAATCCGCGCCCACCACGAGTACCACCTCCGCGAGCCCGGCGAGGATCTGCGCGCGTGCCGCGGCGATCGCCTGCGCCCCGGACGCGCACGCCGCGTACACGCTGGTCACCCGGGCGCCCTGCCAGCCCAGCGCCTTGGCGAACGTCGCCCCCGCCACATACCCGGGATAACCGCCACGCACGGTGTCCGCGCCGACGACCGAGTCGACCGCCCGCCAGTCCACCCCCGCGTCGGCGAGCGCCGCGCGCGCGGCCGCCGCGCCGTACTCGGTGAAGCCGCGTCCCCACTTGCCCCAGGGGTGCATGCCCACGCCGAGCACCGCCACCTCTCCGGTCATCCCCCCACCCCCGTCGGCCGCCAGTGCCAGGTCGTCCAGGTCGTCTCCGCGTCCTCGTGCAGCACACCCGGGACGACCTCCACCTCCATACCCACCGCCAGATCGGCGACGGTGACCCCGGGAACCGCCTGCCCCAGTACCACCATCCGCTCGGACTCCAGCTCCACAGCGATCAACGCGTACGGTTCCCACGGAAGTTCCGGATCGGTCACATAGGGTGACGGAGGCCGGTACCGGCTGTCGGTGTACGACCAGACGTGCCCCCGCCGGGACAGCGGGACCTCGTCCAACTCACCGCCCCGGCACCCCGGATTGCGGCAATGGACGTCCTCGCGCGGGAAGAAGACCGAGGCGCAGGCCGAGCAGCGCGTACCGAGAAGCCGGAAACCGTCCCCGTCCTCCGTGAACCACCCGGCGACCACAGGTGTGCGGGTACGGGCCACATCCCCTCCAGAGAGCTGGATCTGACGGAACGTCAGAAGTGTGCCACGGTCATCTCGGATTGGGCAGCCGTCGGACAGAACCGCGCACGCCCTGTGCGCGTCGTCGTATCGGTAGGGACGGCCGGGGCCCACGGGGGTGGTTCCGGCCGTCCCTCCAATGCAGCACGCGGGTGCTCGGAGGAGCCCCCGGAGGAGCGTCGTCCACATGATCGGATACAGTCCGCCGCGTGTCCGTAAACCAACTGTCGACCGACAACTCCGCGCCCGGCTCCCACTGTTCGAGCTGCGGAGCGCCCTACGGAGAGGGCGTTTCCGACTGGCCCCGTACGTGCCCCGCCTGCGGCACCGCGGCCTACCGCAACCCGCTGCCCGTCGCGGTGGCACTCCAGCCCGTGTACGACACCAAGGGCACCGCCCTG
Organism: Streptomyces sp. NPDC047042; assembly: GCF_040644035.1. Taxonomy (NCBI): domain Bacteria; kingdom Bacillati; phylum Actinomycetota; class Actinomycetes; order Kitasatosporales; family Streptomycetaceae; genus Streptomyces; species Streptomyces sp. NPDC047042. The sequence goes on from NZ_JBEYVP010000027.1 coordinate 160,100, forward strand.
GTCGTCATCACCCGAACCATCGCCCCCGCGCGCGGAGGCATCGCCCTGCCCGGCGGTTACGTCGACCATCGCGAGGACTGGCGCCAGGCCCTGGTCCGCGAGCTCAGGGAGGAGACGGGCATCGAGGCCGCGAGCCGCGACGTCCGGCTCGTCGACGCGCTGAGCTCGCCCGACGGGCACCTGCTGCTCTTCGGCACCCTCCCGGAACGCCCCGTCGACCAACTGCCGCAGTCCGCCGCCACCGACGAGACGGAGGGCTGGCATCTCCTGCGCCGGCCGCAGGAGCTCGCCTTCCCGCTGCACACGGTCGCCGCCCGCGCCTGGTTCGAGGGCCGCTACTGAGCCCCCTCAGCGCCCGCCCAGCCCGCGCACGCGCACGGGACGGCGAGACTCGGTCACCCCGTCGTCCCCCTCCAGCTCGACGACCACCCGCCTCCCCTCCCAGCGCGTGACGTACCGCTCGATCTCCGGCTCGTCCCACCCGTCACCCGCGTCCGGCACCACCAGCCCGCCCCCGGTCCGTCCAGGGGCGGGCGCCCACGCCTCCAGCTCCAGGCCGCCGTCGTCGCCCCGGACCGGCACAACGGCACCCGCGCGCGCGAGAACCGGGATCCGCGACAAAGGGGCCTCGACCAGTACCTGACCGGGTCCCTCGTACGCCCGCTCCGTCGCCGTGTCGTACCAGCGCCCGCGCGGCAGCCGCACCGTACGCCGGACCACACCCGGCTCGAGCACGGGCGCCACCAGAAGACAGTCACCCAGAAAGAATGCGTCCTCGCAGCCCCGCAGGGCCCGGTCCTCCGGCGCCCCCCACCACAGGGGCCGCACATAGGGCGCCCCCGTACGTCGCGCCAGATGCGCCAGCGTCATGAAGTACGGCAACAGGCGCCGGCGCTCGACGAGCACCTCGCGCGCGTGGGCGAGGACGTCCGCACCGAACTCCCAGGGTTCCCTGCCTCCGGGCCGATGACTCACGCGTGTGCGGAACAGCGGCAGAAAGGCGCCCAGTTGGAGCCACCGCAGATACAGCTCGGGTGATGGGTTCCCGCCGAAGCCGCCCACGTCGGAGCCCGAGTAGGGCACTCCGCACAGCCCGAGGCCCATGACCAGCGACAGGGACGCCCGCAGCCCCGGCCAGCCCGTCGCCACGCCGCCGGACCAAGCCCCTCCGTAACGCTGCATACCGGCCCACCCGGAGCGGGAGAATATGAACGGCCGCTCCTCCGGCGCCAGTTCGCGCAGCCCCTCGTAAGCGGATCTGGCCATGCACAGCGCGTACACGTTGTGCGCCTCGCGATGATCGCCGCCGAGCCCCTCCAGCGCGTGCCGGGCCGACCGCGGCAAGGTCGACTCCCCGAAAGCGGTGAAGGACGTCGGCTCGTTCATGTCGTGCCAGAACCCCGCGAACCCCTGCCCGAGCCGCTCCTCGTACTGCCGGCCCCACCAGGCGCGCACGCGTGCGTGCGTGAAATCCGGGTGGACCGAATCCCCGGACCGGGTGACCCCTCGTACGAGCTGCCCCGACGCATCCCGGACGAACGCGTCCTCGGCGCTCCCGCTGTCGTACACGGGGCTGCCGATCTCGGCCTTGACCGCCGGGTCGACGATCGACACCAGCCGGATCCCTTCGCGCCGCAGATCCTCGGCGAGGGCCGGCAGCTTGGGATACCGCTCCTGGTCGACGGTGAACGCCTGCTGTCCCTCGAAGTGGCCGATGTCGAGGTGCACGGCGTCGAGCGGCAGACCGTGCTCCTCGTGACCGGCGACGATCCGCCGGACCTCCTGCTCGCCGCCGGAGCCCCAGCGGGCGTGGTGATGGCCCAGCGCCCACGCGGGCGGCAGCGCGGTGGCACCCGTGAGCGTGGCCCAGGTGTGCAGCACGCGCGCGGGAGTGCCCACCATCATCCAGCAGCGCAGCGGCCCACCGTCCATCCGCAGCTCACTCGTACCGGCCCGGTCGTGCCCGGAACCCGCCCCCTCCTCACCCTCCCGCAGGGTCACCGTGCCGTCCCAGGAGGTGTCCTGGAACACCAGATGGGTCGCCACGTCGGCCACCACCAACTGCACCGGCATGGTGATGTGCAGCGGATCGTCACCCGGACCGAAGGCGCGACCGGGATCCGTGTTCCACAGGCGGTACGTCCCGTCGCGCAGCCGCAGCCCCGAGGCGCGCCCGCCGAGCCCGAAGAAGCGCGCGTCCGCGGCCACCTCGGAGCGCTGCATCCACCGGCTCGAGCCACCGCCCTCGGGCTCCCACCAGCGGGGCGGCAGCTCCCGTCGCACGCTGACCCCTCCCGGGGTGAGCACCTCCACCGCGCCGTGCCGCGAGACCACGACCGTCACCCGCTCGGCCACGACCCGCCAGCCACCGTCCTTGTCCGGCTCGAGAGAGGCACGGGGATCCGGCTCCGGACAGCGGCCGACAAGCGCGTACGACGGTTCGGGGCCGGCCCCGTCCCAGCCCCAGAAGACCGCCCCGTTGACGGCCACGATGATCCGCAGCTCGGACCGTGCGAACCGGACGACACCGCCACCGGGCTCCGGCTCCACGTCGCGCACGAGCCCGGGCACCCGCGCGCGCTCGGTGCCGCGAGGAGGCAGCCCGGCGGCATCGGCACGTCTCCTGCGCCAGGCGGCCCGTACGGTGCGCAAGCCCTGGGCCGCCCCCGCCGAACCGACCGCCTTCACCGAGCGCACCAGGTCACGACCGTTCATGCTGCTCAGCCTGCCACTGACTTCACCCGATGTGCGTATTGTTCAGCAGCCGTTCACCCTGGTAAGGGCCACATCTTCATCTCCATGACACGACCCCGGCGCGGCGCGCCCTGGTGCCGGAGTCGATCAGATGGCATGGTCCGTCTCAGTCTGTCCCGCGCACATCCGGAGCCGCCGCATGTCCACCACGAACCCCACGCCTCTCTGGCAGCCCGACCGAGAACGCATCGAACGGGCCCGGGTGACCAAGTTCCAGGCGTGGGCGGCCGAGCACCACGGTGCCCCCGCCGACGGCGGCTACGCGGCGCTGCACCGCTGGTCGGTGGACCGGCTCGACTCGTTCTGGCAAGCCGTCACCGAGTGGTTCGACGTACGCTTTTCGACGCCCTACGCGCGCGTGCTCGGCGATCGCTCGATGCCCGGCGCCGAATGGTTCCCCGGGGCGACGCTCAACTACGCCGAGCACGCCCTGCGCGCCGCGGACACCCGCGCGGACGAACCGGCCCTCCTGCACGTCGACGAGACCCACGAACCCCGTCCGGTGACCTGGTCCGAGCTGCGCCGCCAGGTCGGCTCCCTCGCCGCGGAGCTGCGCGCCCTCGGAGTGCGACCGGGAGACCGCGTGAGCGGCTACCTCCCGAACGTTCCGGAAGCCGTCGTCGCCCTGCTCGCCACGGCCGCGGTGGGCGGCGTATGGACGTCCTGTGCCCCCGACTTCGGCGCCCGTAGCGTCCTCGACCGCTTCCAGCAGGTCGAACCGGTCGTGCTGTTCACCGTCGACGGCTACCGCTACGGCGGCAAGGAGCACGACCGCCGTGACACGGTCGCGGAACTCCGCCGCGAACTGCCCTCCCTGCGAGCCGTCGTCCACATCCCGCTGCTCGGCACCGAGCCCCCCGAGGGTGCCCTGGAATGGTCCGCCGTCACTTCGGCGGATGTGCCACCCGTCTACGAACAGGTCGCCTTCGACCACCCCCTGTGGGTGCTCTACTCCTCGGGCACGACCGGCCTCCCCAAGGCCATCGTCCAGTCCCAGGGCGGCATCCTCGTCGAGCACCTCAAACAACTCGGCCTGCACTGCGACCTCGGGCCGGAGGATCGCTTCTTCTGGTACACGTCCACCGGCTGGATGATGTGGAACTTCCTCGTCTCCGGCCTCCTGACGGGCACCACGATCGTCCTCTACGACGGCAGCCCCGGCTACCCCGACACAGGCGCCCAGTGGCGGATCGCGGAACGCACGGGGGCGACCCTCTTCGGCACGTCGGCCGCGTACGTCATGGCGTGCCGCAAGGCCGGAGTCCACCCGTCCCGGGACTTCGACCTGTCCAAGGTGCAGTGCGTCGCCACGACGGGATCGCCGCTGCCCCCCGACGGGTTCCGCTGGCTGCACGACGAGTTCGCGGACAGCGGGGCCGCCCTGTGGATCGCCTCGGTCAGCGGGGGCACAGACGTGTGCTCCTGCTTCGCGGGAGCGGTGCCGACCCTCCCGGTGCACATCGGCGAACTCCAGGCGCCCGGACTGGGCACCGACCTCCAGGCCTGGGACCCGAGCGGCCGGCCCCTCGTCGACGAGGTCGGCGAACTCGTCGTCGCCAACCCGATGCCCTCCATGCCGATCCACTTCTGGAACGACCCCGACGGCACCCGGCACCACGACAGTTACTTCGACACCTACCCCGGTGTCTGGCGCCACGGCGACTGGATCACCCTCACCTCGCGAGGCTCCGTGATCATCCACGGCCGCTCCGACTCCACGCTCAACAGGCAGGGCGTACGCATGGGGTCGGCCGACATCTACGAAGCCGTCGAACGACTCCCCGAGATCAAGGAATCCCTGGTCATCGGTGTCGAACAACCCGACGGCGGTTACTGGATGCCGCTGTTCGTCCACCTCGCGCCCGGAGCCGTCCTCGACGAGGCCCTCCTGAACCGCATCAAGAAGACGATCCGGGAACAGCTCTCCCCGCGCCACGTTCCCGACGAGGTCATCGAGGTCCCCGGCGTTCCGCACACCCTCACCGGCAAACGCATCGAGGTCCCGGTGAAGCGCCTCCTCCAGGGCAGCCCCCTGGACAAGGCGGTGAACCCCGGTTCCGTCGACAACCTCGACCTGCTGCGCTTCTACGAGGAGCTGGCCCGCAAACGGGCCTGACGGCGCTCGGATCTGCCGGTCAACCCCCGTAGGTGGCCTCGGACTCGACCAGCACGGCGGCGAAGTCCGAGGCCAGCCGGGCCGCGTCGGCCGACTGGAGATCAGCCACCGCGATCCGTACGGCAGGCCCGGACACCAGCCGGAACCGCGCCCCGGCCGCGACCCACCAGCCGTACGACCGAAGCCCGTTCACCACAGCGGACTCGTCGGGCACGGGCACCCAGACGTTCATCCCACTCGCCCCATGAGCCGGGATACCGTGCCGGTCCAACTCCTGCAGGAGCGTGTGCCGCCGGAGCGAGTACGTCTCCCGCGCACGGGCAACCAACGCGCGCGTGGCGTCGTCCGTCATCAGGTCGTACACGGTTCCCTGGAGCAGGTGGCTGACCCAGCCGGATGTCAGCAGCATCCGGCCGTCGTGGCGGGCCAGTGTGGTGGGGTCACAGGCCGCCGCCGCCCATCGCAGGTCGGTCCCCAGGAACTTGCTCACCGTGCGGACATGTACCCATCGGGCCAGTCCCGCCGAGGACAGCGTGTGCAGCGGTGCGTTCGCCACGGCCGACGCGTGATCGTTCTCCACCACGAGAACCTCCGGCTCCTCTCGGAGCACCGGGACAAGCGCGTCCCGGCGCTCCGCCGAGAAGCACCCGCCGCGCGGATTCTGCCCGCGCGGACTGCACACGACGGCCCGCACGCCCGCCCGCAGCGCTCGTTGCAGCGCGTCCGGAAGCAGCCCCTCGTCGTCCACGGCGACGGGGACGTTGCGCAGCCCCAACGCGGACACCAGATCCAGCAGATGGTGGTAACCCGGGTCCTCCATCGCCACCGCGTCGCCGGGGCGCAACTCCACCGACAGCAGCCGCCCGATCAGATCCAGCGCTCCATGGGCGAAGACCACGTGCTCCGTCGGCACCCCGTCGCCACCGAGCCACTCACGGACGGTGTGTTCCAGCCGCGGCAGCCTGGGCGTCGCGCGATGCGAGCGGGCGCCCGGTGAAAGACGTGAGGGTGGCAGCAACCGGGGGAGCAGGGCGGGATCAGGGTGCCCGCCGGCCAAGTCGCGCAGCCCGTGCGGGACTTTGGGCGGCCGTCGCGAGGCGACCGACGGAGCAGCCGCGACGACCGTCCCGCCCCGGCCGCGAGTGACCACGATCCCGCGCTGCCGCAACTCCTTGTAGGCCGTCGCGACCGTCCCCGGACTCACCCCCAGTTCGTCGGCGAGCCGCCGCACCGGAGGCAGCGCCGCCTCCGGCCCCAACGACCCTTCGGACACGCCTCGTTCGACGGACGCGGCAATTTCCCTGGCTGTCGTACCACTGATCCCATATTGTGTTGCCACGTTGGAGATTATGTATCAGTACATAAAATCAAGCAAGGGGGAGACGTGAAACAACTGCGCCGCGCGACTGCCTGGACCGACCGCGTACCAGGAGGGTCCGACGGCCGCAGAATGCTCCTGATCACCCTCGTCGACCGCGTCGGCAGCGGCCTGTGGGCATCCGTCTCCGTCCTGTACTTCACCTGCGTCACCGGCCTCTCCGTCACGGAGATCGGCACGCTCGTCGCCGCCGCGGGAGTCGTCGGCATCGCCGGCGCACCGATAGGCGGCCGTTTCGCCGACCGCTTCCCCCTGACCCGCGTCCTGATCGCCGTCCAAGTGACACGCGCTCTCGCCTCGTTCGTCCTGCTGACGACCGACCACTACGCGGTGCTCCTCGCGTGTACGGCCGTCGGCGGCTTCGGCGACCGCGCGTCGAGCGTCATCACCAAGCTCTACGCCACCCGCGTCGCCGGACCGCACCGCGTCCGGTACCAGGCGATCAACCGGACGGCCGCCAACGCGGGCTGGGCCCTGGGCGGTCTCGCCGCCGCCGCGGCCCTGGCTCTCGGCACGACCACGGCCTACCAATGGCTTCTCATAGGCGACGCGCTCTCGTTCGTCGCCACCGCCATCCTCACCCTCGGCTGTGCGGAACCCCCTTCCGTCTCCCGCACGGTAACCACGTCGTCCGCCCCCACGCCCAAGACCACAACGGCGAATCCCTGGCGCGATCGCACCTACCTCGCGTACGTCGCGACCGAAGCGGTCCTCTTTCTCGACGACGCCGTCTTCAAGGTCGGCCTGCCCCTCTGGATCGCCCACACCGGCAACGCACCGACCGGCCTCGTGCCGCTGCTGATGGTCCTCAACAACGTGATGGTGGTGGCACTCCAGGTACCCCTGGCCCGATTCGGTGCCACCACCAGGGCCGCTCGCGCACTCCTGCTCCCGCTCTCCGCGGTCTTCGTCCTGGGCGGCACCACCATGGCCCTTTCGGCAACCGGCACGGCCACCTCCGCGATCCTGTTCCTCACCGCGTCTGCCGCCGCGTTCACCCTGGCCGAGATGCTCCACGCCACCGTCTCCTGGGAACTCTCCGTCGCCCTGGCCTCCGACAGCGCACAGGGCGCGTACCTCGGTGTCCACGGGCTCGCACAAGCCGTCCAGCGCAGCATCGGACCACTGGCTGTCACGGCGGCCATTGCCACCGGCCCTCTCGGCTGGACCGCTTTCGGCACCGGCATCGCTGTGACCTGCCTGATCCAACACCGCCTGGTCCGCGCCCGACTGACCCGAGACCCGTTGTCAGTGGCTCCGGTTACTGTGAGTGAGCATTGATCGACTGCGTACAGGGGGAACCATGGCGAACATCGGACACGGGACCTCGCGGCGCGTTCTGCGCCGGGAGATCGCGGGCACCATCGGCCTGCTCACCGATGAACACGACTTCCGCACGATGAGGCGCTACCGCACCTTCACCTTCGACAACCACACGGAGTACCTGCGCGAAGTAGAGGCTCTCCTGAAGAGCCTCGCCGCCCAGGGCAACCACACCACCGTCGCACTCTTCGACCCCGAGGAGTACGCCGAATTCTGCACCGCCAAAGCCATCGACCCGGACGCCCAGTCCAGCCGCGCCCGCTTCACCGCGGAACTGGCCACCACCGGCCCCACGGTCGCCTACGACGGCCAACCCCTCGCCGAGCTGCTCCCGGACCTCGTCGACGAGGCCGTCCGCCAGGCGACCTGGGAGTACGCGGCCACACTCCTGGCGCGTATCGGCGCCTGCGCATCGTGCGGTGAGGACATCGGACACGCGGCCTTCGCCCGTGCCTCGAACCTCCTCGTCCGCATCATCGACACCGCCCCGCAGGGAAACAGGCACCTCGTCTGCAGTGTGACGACACCAGCCGAAACACTCCTCGCGGTCCTCCACGCCGACGACGACAGCGAGGGCGCCACGGAACTCGACGAAGCCGAAGTCCTCGAATTCACCACGGTCCTGGCTCTCGGCCTCGCCACCCAGGGCCCCGGCGGACTCGTCATGCGCACCACCGCCCCCGGCAGCAGCGACCGCATCTACGGCTGGCGCCTACGCGAGAACGGCGTGGAGCCCCTGACCGCAGGCGAGGTCTTCGATGCCTACTGCACCGACGCCGACTCGGGCGACCTCATCTCCCCGGAATCGGACGTCGACTACTGCACACCACCCGACCTCGGAGAAGGGGAACCCATGACGGGGCACGCCCACTGACCGACCAACAGCGGAGGGGCGCCCCACACGAAGTGGAACGCCCCTCGACGACGACCGGTCCTGACCGGTCGGCCGACTACTCGCCCGACAGCACTGCCTGAGCAGCGTCGCGCGCCTCATCGGCGCTGTCCGCGGCACGGGCCGCCGCGGCGGCCCGCTCGCACTGCGCCAGCGTGTACTTGGCCAGCGACGCCCGCACATAGGGAATCGAAGCCGCGCCCATGGAAAGAGAGGTGACACCCAGACCGATCAACACACACGCGAGCAGCGGGTCCGACGCAGCCTCACCACAGACGCCACAGCTCTTGCCCTCCGCGTGTGCCGCCTCGGCGGACAGCGCGACCAGATCGAGAAGCGCCGGCTGCCAGGGATCCTGCAAACGAGAAACCGCACCCACCTGACGGTCGGCGGCGAAGGTGTACTGCGCGAGGTCGTTGGTTCCCAAGGACAGGAACTCGACCTCCTGCAGAATCGAGCGTGCCCGCAGAGCGGCCGACGGGATCTCCACCATGGCACCGAACTTCGCCCGCAGCCCGGCCGCGCGGCAGGCATCCGCGAACGCCTTGGCATCGGCCCGGTCTGCGACCATCGGAGCCATGACCTCGAGGTAGACAGGCAGACCTTCGGCGGCTTTCGCGAGCGCCGTCAACTGCGTACCCAGTACATCGGGGTGGTCGAGCAGGGTCCGAAGACCGCGCACGCCCAGAGCCGGATTCGGCTCGTCGGCAGGAGTCAGGAAGTCCAGCGGCTTGTCGGCACCGGCGTCGAGCACCCGAACGACGACACGCCCCTCGGGGAAGGCCTCGAGAACCTGCCGGTACGCCTCGATCTGCTTCGCCTCGGACGGCGCGTTCTTGCTGTCGTCCAGGAAGAGGAACTCGGTACGGAAGAGACCGACCCCCTCCGCCCCGGCCGCGACGGCGGCCGGCACATCCGCGGGCCCACCGACGTTCGCCAGCAACGGCACCTTGTGCCCGTCGGAGGTGGCCCCCGGCCCCGTCGAGGCGGCAAGCGCCGCCTTGCGCTGAGCTGCTGCCGCCTCCAACTCGGCCTTCTTCTCCGCACTGGGTTCCACGAAGATCTCGCCCGTGCTGCCGTCCACCGCGATCACCGTGCCCTCGGCGAGCTCACCCGCACCGGGCAACGCCACGACCGCGGGGACACCGAGCGCCCTTGCCAAGATCGCGCTGTGGCTGGTCGGCCCACCCTCCTCCGTGACGAAGCCGAGGACCAAGGTCGGGTCCAGCAGCGCGGTGTCGGCGGGCGCGAGGTCACGAGCAATCAGGACGTACGGCTCGTCACTGTCGGGGACCCCGGGCATGGGCACCCCGAGCAGCCGGGCGACGATACGATTCCGCACGTCGTCGAGGTCGGCCACACGACCAGCGAGGTACTCGCCGGCACCCGCCAGTAGAGCGCGGTACGCGGCGAACGCGTCGTACACAGCACGCTCGGCCGTACTGCCGACCGCGATACGGCGGTCGACGTCCGCCATCAGTTCCGGGTCCTGGGCCATCATGGCCTGAGCCTCGAGCACCGCCTGGGCCTCACCGCCGGCCAGATTGCCGCGCGCTGTCAGGTCTGCGGCGACAGCGTCCACGGCTTGGCGGGCACGCCCCTGTTCGTGCTCCGCGTCCGCTGCCGGGATCTGCTTGGCAGGCGGTTCGAGTACTGCCGTTCCCATGTGCCGGACCTCGCCGATCGCCACACCGTGGCTCACGCCGACGCCTCGCAGGGTTGTTTCCATCTCACCCGTCTCCGATAGTGCGGCGGGTCCCTCCGCCGCGGTGATATTCGTGCATGCCGTCATGGACCGGCGCCGACGTCACTGCCAGCCGAAGAGGCTGTCGCCGGCTTTCACGGCGCCGTCTTCAACAAGATCGGAGAGGGAGTCGAGTGTGGCCTCGAGCGCCACGATCGGGCATACCGGGGACTTGCCGGCGGCTTCCACGGCGGCCGGGTTCCAGCGCACCACGCTCTGGCCCCGCGTCACCGTGTCGCCCTTGTTGACGAGCAGCTCGAAGCCTTCACCGTTGAGCTGCACGGTGTCGATACCCAGGTGAATGAGGACGCCGTGGCCTTCGTCGTCGACGACGACGAAGGCGTGCGGGTGGAGCGAGACGATGACGCCGGAGACGGGGGCGACGACCTCCGAGGGCTCGCGCACGGGGTCGACAGCGGTTCCGGGGCCGACCATGGCCCCGGAGAAGACCGGATCCGGCACGGCGGCCAGTCCGATGACACGTCCTGCAAGAGGGGACGTCACGGTGGTCAAGGAAGCCTCCCGGGGATGGAGATACGTACGGGCCGTCGCTGCCTGTCCCGGACGGCACACTGTTGAGCAGCGTATGTCATATGAAGTGCCGGTTCCGTAGGAGAGACGCCGGTTGACGTCCTGGGAGCAGCAGGCAATCGATTTGCACCCGCTCTGAGCGCCCGTGTACAGTCGACATCCTGCTCGAGGCCGAGTGACGCGAACCAAGCATCCTTGCCCGGCAGCATCCAACTAGTCAGATCCTATCCGGGGTCCTGTTCTGCATGCCTGCTGAACAGTGGTCAGGGAGACGGAAAAACACTGATAGAGTCGGAAACGCAAGACAGCAAGAACCGAAGGGAAAAGCCCGGAGGAAAGCCCGAGAGGGTGAGTACGAAGGAAGCGTCCGTTCCTTGAGAACTCAACAGCGTGCCAAAAATCAACGCC
>NZ_JBEYVP010000028.1:0-165840 GCF_040644035.1 Streptomyces sp. NPDC047042
GAGGTGGAAGACCTCCTCGTCGAGGACGGCGAGGTCGGCGCGCCGGAAGGTGTAGATCGGCTTGTCGCCGGCGGCCCGGCAGCACCACGTCGGTCACCTCGATCGGGAGCCCGTTCGAAACGCCCGGCGGCGAGCGCCGGTGAACCGGCGGTTCGGGGGCAGTCGACAGGGCACGCACCGGGGCTCGACCCGGAATCGAACGGAGGGAGCCGGTACGCGATGGGAACCGCCGTCCACGTCCCGCAGACCAGGGACATGATCGGGGAGGAACTCTCCGGGGACGAGGCGCTCACCGCCCTGCGGCGGTACGGCGGCATACGGCTCCTGGTGGACTCGTTCACCCGGTTCCGCTACGCCGACGGCTTCACCAACGCGCGCGCCCTGGCCTTCCAGATCGTGCTCGGCCTCGTTCCCCTTACCCTCGCTCTCGTGGGCCTCGCCACGTCCGTGCACACCGAGGCGGTGGGCCGGGTCGTCGAACGGACTCTCGGCGACATCGTCCCCGGAGCCGGCGCCGGCGTGCTCGACGAGGCGTTCGCGGGGACGCGGCGCAGCGCGCACGGCGATGTGTGGAGCACCCTCGCGCTGTGGCTGGGGCTCGCCTTCGCCGTGCTGAACCTCGCTTCGGCGATGGGCCAGATCGAGCGGGGCGCCAACCGTATCTACGGCATCGAGCGCGACCGCCCCTTCACCCACAAGTACGGTCGCGCGCTACTGCTGTCGGTGGCGGGCGGCCTGCCGATGGTGCTCGGGTTCGTGGTGCTCGTCGCCGGTGAGGCGGTCGGGGACGCCGTCGCCCAGACCCTGGGCTCCCCGAGCGGCGGCGACCACTGGTGGGGTGTCCTCGAGGTGCCGGTGGGACTGGCACTCGCGTGGATCGCCTCCGCCGTGATCTTCCGCTGGTCGCCGCGTCGCGGCCAGCCCGGCTACACCTGGCTCGCCTTCGGCAGCGCGGTCCACATCGTCCTGTGGGTCACGGCCACCTGGCTGCTGTCGCTGTACGTCGGCAAGAGCGCCGCGTTCGGTGCCGTGTACGGTCCGCTCACCGCGTTCGTCGCCCTGCTGCTGTGGGCCAACGTCACCGGCATCGCCCTGTTCCTGGGCATCGCCTTCGCCGCCCAGCTGGAAGCGGCCCGCGCCGGGATCGAGTCCGCCGTACGTCCGGATCCCGGGCCCGGTCGATGAGCTGTCGACGGCTTCCGGGGCGGCTGTCAGCGCCGCCCCGGAGACGGCCCCGCCTCGCTCAGGCGGCGCCGGTGACCCCAGGGGCGATGAAACGCCTGTACAGGGGGTTGAAGTCGGTGTCCGGGGCGCCTTCGATGCCGGCCTTCTCGATCGCGGGGGCCAGTCGCTGGGCGAAGAAGGTGTGGAAGGCCTCCTCCGATTCCCAGACGTCGATCACATGGAGCCCCTGCGCGTCGAACCAGGCCACATGCGCTTCAGCACCGGCCGGGGCGACCTCCTCCCAGCCGACGGTCTCCCGCACGGTGTCGTACTGCTCAGGGCTGACTCCGGCCCAGCTCATCGACATCACTACAGTCATTTTTCCGCCCCCTGTGTCCAGCTCCGAATGTGCTCGAGCATCCTCCCGCCGCGGCCTCCGGCGACGTAGAGCGCGCAGAGGCGCGGCCTCCCGGCGCTCCGCCCCCGCACGCCGGGCGTGCGGGGGCACGGCGGAGACTCCGGAACTCGGGCGCCCTTCAGGTCAGGGAGACTCCTGGCGCGGCCGCTCCCGCATCCGGGTGTTGAGCCGGGCGGCCTGGCGGGTCAGGTGGTCGCGTTCGGCGAGGTTGGGGGCCTTTCGTGCCGCCTCGGCGTACAGCCTTGCCGCTGTCGTCAGGTCGCCGTCGCGCTCGTGGAGGTACGCGGCCACCGCGGTGTGGCGCGGCAGCGATTCGTCCACTGTCGCGAGCGCCGCCAGACCGGCGCGCGGGCCGTCCGCCTCGCCGACGGCCACCGCTCGGTTGAGCCGGACGACCGGGCTGTCGGTCAGGCGTGCGAGTTCGTCGTACCACTCGACGATCTGTACCCAGTCGGTCTCCTCGGCGGTGGGCGCGTCCGCGTGGAGTGCCGCGACGGCGGCCTGGGCCTGGAACTCGCCCAGCCGGTCGCGGGCGAGGGCCGCCTGGAGGATCGCGACGCCCTCGGCGATCGAGGCGGTGTCCCAGCGGCCTCGGTCCTGCTCGGCGAGCGGCACCAGACTGCCGTCGGGCGCGGTGCGGGCGGCGCGGCGGGCATGGTGGAGCAGCATGAGGGCGAGCAGCCCGGACACCTCGGGGTGGTCGACCTGGGCCGCGAGCTGCCGGGTGAGCCGAATGGCCTCGGCGGCGAGGTCGACGTCGCCGGAGTAGCCCTCGTTGAAGATCAGGTAGAGGACGCGCAGGACGGTGGCGACGTCGCCGGGCCGGTCGAAGCGGACGCCGGTCACGGTGCGCTTGGCCCGGCTGATGCGCTGGGCCATGGTCGCCTCGGGCACCAGATAGGCCTGGGCGATCTGGCGGGTGGTCAGTCCGCCGACGGCGCGCAGTGTGAGCGCGACCGCGGAGGACGGCGTCAGCGACGGGTGCGCGCACAGGAAGTACAGCTGGAGCGTGTCGTCCGCCGCGGGGGCGGGTCCCGGCGTCGGCTCCTCGTCGACGCGGTCCTCGCGCCGGCGGCGGGCCGCGTCCGCGCGCGTCGCGTCGCGTCGAGGAACCGCCGCCAGGCGACGGTGACCAGCCAGCCCTTCGGGTCGCGTGGCGGATCGTCCGGCCAGACGCGGACCGCCTCGAGCAGTGCGTCCTGTACGGCGTCCTCGGCCGCCGCGAAGTCTGCTCCGCGGCGGACGAGGACGGCGAGCACGCTCGGGGTGAGGCTGCGCAGCAGGGCCTCGTTCATCGGTGCGGGCACTCCGTGGTGCTGGGTGACGCGGCCAGGAAGGGGCGCAGTTCGAGCCACTCGTGGATCGGCTTGCCGCCCGCGCCCGGCGCGGCCGACAGCTCCCCGGCGAGTTCGACGGCGCGTTCGTAGCTGTCCACGTCGATGATCATCCAGCCGGCGATGAGGTCCTTGGTCTCGGCGAACGGGCCGTCGGTGACCGGCGGACGGCCCTCGCCGTCGTAACGGACGAACGTCCCCTCGGGGGCGAGTGCCTGGCTGCCGACGAACTCGCCGGTCTCCTCGAGCCGGGCCGCGAAGTCGGACATGTACCGCACGTGGTCGGTGATCTCCTGCGGTGTCCACTGGTCCATGGGGATGTCGTTGACCGCGGCCGGGGCGCCTCGGTAGTGCTTCAGAAGCAGGTACTTGGCCATGACGGCTCTCCTTGGTGCGGGTGCGACCCATTGTGGTCGCGTTCACTACGGAGACGGAGCCCGGCACGGGTTCTCGACATCGCCGGCGGAAATCGCCGAAAGTTTTTTGTGAGGACCGGGAGACCGGGCCCGGGGGGTGTCACAGAGTGAGCGCCCCGGCGACCACGGCCGCGATGCCGACGAGCAGCAGGATGATGATCCACCCGACGGCCCTCTCACTGTCCCGGCGCTCGGCCGCGAGGTCGGGCGTGTAGACCGTGGGGTCGTCGGGGGCGTAGTGAACGGTGAGGTGGCGGCCGAGTGATCGGCCGGGGTCGGGGATGCCGTCGCGGGAGAGGACGGTGACGTGGACGCCCTCCCGGGTGGTGAAGGTGACGACGGGTGCGTGATTGACGATCTTGCTGCCCTCCCCGTCCTCGTAGACGTCCTTGGTGACCGCGACGACACGCGCCGGCACGGCGACGGCCGACGACAGCAGGGCGTCGCGGGTGCGCACGGCGCGGAGGTCGGCGCCGCTCGCCATGGCGACGATAAGCAGCGTGCCGAAGCCGAGCAGCGCCCATGGCCAGCCCCGGGCGACGGCCGCGTGGATGACAAGCCCGACCAGGAGCAGAGCGACCGCGCAGTTGGGGACGACCCGGCCGTGCTTCTCGTCCGCGGGGTCGAGCACGACGCGGAACCGGTCCGGCCGCCCGCGGCGGTAGCGCACCGTGAGTTCACGGCCGACCCAGGCCGCCTCGATGCCCCGGCCGTGTCTGCCGGCGTTCGGCAGAACGAACTCCCGCCCGCTGTCCGGGTCCTGGAAGGCGACCGTCACCGGGATCCCGGGGTCCTTGGACGCGCCGTGCGCCGGCTGTCCCACTTCGACGATCCGTGCCGTCACCCAGACCGCTCGCTGGGCCGGGGCGAGTCCGACCAGGGACAGCCCGTAGCCGAGCAGCGCGACACTCGCCGGAACGACCCACCACAGTTCCAACAGCCCGTACGTACTCACTCACAGCTCCAGGCGGAACAGACCGCGGCCCGGATCGACCCCGACGGCGTCGAGCCGCCGGTTGTCACGGGGTCACACCGTCACCGGCGTAGAGGTAGCCACCGGGTCGGGCGGGGTCGGCGACCAGCAGTACCTGGTCGCCGGGGCGGGGTATGCGCAGCTTGGAGACGATGGTCTGGAGCGTGACGCGGTCGGCGGCGCCGGGCGGCTGGAGGACGAGGTCGACGACCGGATCGAAGTTGACCAGCTTGCCGGTGTCGCTGATCGACACGACAGCCGCGGGTACGGTCGGCACGCCGGCCGCGAGCAACTGCTGTACGACGTGGCCGGAGTTGTACGCGCCGATCGACTGCTGGACCCTGGCGAAGTCCGACTCGCCGAGGAACGCCCGCGTGGTCCGGCCGTAGAAACCCTTGCCGCTCGCCACTTGGCCCGCGATCTCGGCGGCCTTCTCCTCACGGCTCTTGCGCCGCCCGAAGATTCCCATGGTCTTCTTCCCCTCTGCCGATGACTGGTCCGCGCGACTCGTACGCGTGACTGGCCGGCCGACCGGCCGACGATGTGGACGCTAGGCGGCCCTGATCGCCTACCGATCCCAGGTTCGTACGCATATCCGCCTCCGGCGTACGCTCCTGACATGCCGTCTCCCAGCCAGCCGACCGGCGAGCGCCGACCGCGCGCCCTGGTCATCGACCACGCCTGGCGCGGACTCGGCGCGGGCCTCGAACCGCTGAGCGGTCCCGGCGGGGCGCCGCTGACCCGCACGGTCAAGCTGATCGTGCTGCCGCTGATCGTCAGGCCGACCATGCGTCCCGAACTCGCGGGGGACTTCCTCGCTCCGGAGGAGGCCGCGCTGGTCGAGGAGCTGATCCTGGAGTCCGCCGCGCAACTGGCGGCGACGGCACAGTGGTTCACGCTGCTCAAGAAGGCCCGCCGGGCGCTGGGCGTGGTGGCGGGCAATCCGCAGGACCTCTACTTCCAGCGCTGCTTCGAACTGGCCAGCGAGCACGGGGTGCCCCGGGACGGTGCCGACGCGTTGGCCAGGGCCTTGGTCGAGGAGGTGGCCCACTCCCCCGGCGGACGCACGGTGGACGCGCTGAAGGACCACCTCGCCGACCCCGCCCGGCGCGCGCGGCTCGAGGCCGAGCTGGCCGCCGCCTGGGAGAGCCGACCCCCGGCCGTCGGCGCGACCGCGCTGGCCTCGGCCCTCGAGCGGGCCGCCGAGGCCCTGGACGCCTGCGGTGCGCAGGGCCCGGCGAGCACCTCCCCCTCGTACGCCGCCATGATCGGAGCGGGTGACGGCGAGTCGTTCGGCCGGGCTCTGTGGGCGGGTACGAGCGGTGTCTGGGGCCGCGACACCCTGTCGACGCATCTGGGGCTGACCGGGCGGCCGGTACCGCCGCGACCTGAGGTGGGCCGGGGCGCCTCGACGGCCACGCTGCCCGCACCGCTGGACCGCACGCTCTTCGAGCGGCTGTTCACGGTCCTGCAGTCGTCGGCCCACCGGGAGGAGTTGGCGACGGTGGCGGAACTCGTCGCGCGGGAGACCGGCCGCAGTTGCGCGCCGCTCGGCCTGCACGACGAGAGCCTGCGCGTCACCGTGGTCCTCGGCGGACGCCTGGCAACCGGCCTCGACCCGCTGGGCACCGGGGAGGGCCCGCCGGGACGGACCACCGCGCACCGGGCCGTCAACAGCCGCTGGCGGCGGGAGGCTTCGGTCCTGCGCGCCCGCAGGATGACCGTCTCCGCGCGCCCCGACCCGGACGGCGGCGTCCTGGACGCCCTCGCCCAGGACCTCCGCACCCCGTGGGCCGCCTACATGCGGCGGCTGTGGGTACGGCTGCACGGCCGCGACGTCCGCGACGCACCCCTGGCAGACCTCGCGTCGGCCTGGTCGGTGCTCGACGGGGTGGCCCGCTCGGTGATGATGGACCACCGCGCCCGGGTGCGCTCGGCACTGCGCGCCCTGGCCACGGACCCCGCCCCGGCGGCCGAACCGAGGAGCGCGTGATGGCGCGGGAGGACGAGGTCGTCGACGTCCGGATGACACGCGACGAGGACGGCACGGTCCTGATCGCCGCCGGGCCCGGCCGCCGTCCTGTCGACGCGTACGACGATGTCGCCGCCGCGGGCCCCGACTTCACCCGGGCCGTCCTGGAGGTCGCGGGCGCCGATCTGACCTGGCCCGTCCTCGACGACCCGGGGCTGCCGGCGGCGGAGGTCCATGACCCGGGGCGGGCCCAGCAGTGGCTGTGGGCGCTCTACGGTGAGCGCGTCGCCGCCGCCGTCCACGACTGTGCGGCGGGACAGTCCGACGTGCGGGTGACGGCGGAGGTGACGGCACTGGCGGGGGCAGCCGCCCGGCTCGGCCTCGGTCACTGGGCGGCCCGGTGGTGGCCTGCCTCGTACGCGGACGGGATACCCGAGCTCGAACCGGCTCTGCTGGGACTGGAGTCGGCCGCGCTCACCCACCGCTGCCAGCAACTGTTCGACGACGAAGGCGACCAGCACGACGACTGCGCGGCCGAACTGATCGAGGAGAGCCTGGGCGCTCTCGATCCGCTGATCCAGTGGTGGCGCGCGCAGGCGCAGCCGTCGGACACGGCTCGCCATCTGGAGAGCGTCCTGCGGCTGCTCGACGACGCGGCGGACAGCGCCGGTCTGGACGGGCAGGCGCTGCGCCGACTCCGGTCATCCCTGGACGTGCGTGGTCCGGCCGGTACACCGGTCGACCTCGGCGCACTGTTCGCCCGACCGGAAGGATTCGCACTCGCGGCGGGTGAAACGCTCGCGGTGGGCGGCCGGGTGATCGCCCGGGGGTCGGGGACCAACGACTGGCGCCGATACCCGCCGGGCTTCGTCGACGCCGCTGAGAACGCGGTCTCCTGGACCGCTCGCGCGTTCGGCACCCGGCGGCTGATCGAGGTCGAGGCCGTCGCCCACAGGTCGGCACCCGCGACAGACACTCTCCTCTTCGCGGAGGTGAACGTGAACGGCGGTGCGGCACATCGGGTGCCCCTCGCGAGACGCGACGACCTGTGGACCGGTCACTCGGACCTGCCGTCGGCTCTGCCGGCGGGGGTGCGGGTGCCGCGTATCGAGGTCGGTGTCCTGCTGCCGGGCTTCGACCCGGGCCCCGGCACACCGGCCGAGACCGACGTTCGCGCCGAGCGGGAAGCCGTTCGCGCCCTGGTCCGACGGCGGCTGGCCATCGCGGCGCAGCCTTCCGCGTCCGACGCGTCGCCTCTCGACACCTCACCTCTCGAGACCTGCTCGGCGCCGTTCCTCGCCGAGACCGCCGCCACTGCCACCGACGAGGACTACTGACACATGCCGGACGCCGGGATCGAGCATGGCGAGCAGGCCGGACAGGCCGAGAGCGGCGCGGGAGTGTTGTCGCTGTACGGGGAGCCGTTCGACGGCGGTTTCGCCCTGGCCGAGGAACATCAGCTGGCGGCCGATCTCACGGCCGCGTGCGCCGTCTACGAGGAGTTGCTCGCCGTGGCGGAATCCGTCGAGGACTCCCCCGACGTGCGGTTTCTGCGAGCGCATCTGTGGTCCGATCTGGCGAGTGTCCGGCTGTCCGCCACGGACCTGGTCGGGGCCGAGGAGGCCGTCGAGTGCTCCCGTGCCCTGCTCGACAACGTCGCCGGCGTCCCGATGGGACCGCGTGGTCGTCAGCTGTGGCTGGAAGTCCGGCTGAAGACACTGCTCGCCGGAGCCGATCTGCGGCGCCGGACCGGGCGTCTGGACGAGGCGATGGACCGTCTCGCCGAGGCAGCTCGCACGCTGCACGAGTTCGACGATCCCGAGGGGCTGCGCACCGCCGAACTCGGCTCCAACCGCGTGCTGTTGCTGATGGAGCGGGGCGAGTGGGGAGCTGCCGAGGAACATGCGACGGCGTTGCTGTCCACCCTGGAGGAGACCGAACTGGAGACGGTGCCAAGGGTGTTGACCGCCCTCGGCATGATCTGCTCCTCGACCGGCCGGTTCGACGAGGCCGAGGACCACCTCGCCCGCGCGGCGGAACGCTTCCGGGCCCTGGGTGACGTCGGCGAGCAGCACTCACTGCTGGCCAACCGGGCGTACGTGGCGATGCAGCGGGGCGAACTCGACCTCGCGGAGCGGCTGTTCGCCGAGGCGTCCGCGTTCTTCGAGCGGCACCAGTGGTTCGGGAACCTGGCGGTCTGCGAACAGGCACGCGCCTTCCTCGCCGGCCGATGCGGCGACAGCACCGGTGCGGGCGCCCTGATGACGGCGAGCCTGGCCCGCTTCGAGGAGATCGGCGCGTCGATCGCCGCCGCCGACACCATGCTGCTGGGCGCCCAACTCGCCTACGACCGGGGGGACATCCCCGAGCTGCAGCGGCTGGCCCAGGGGGCCCGCGACGTCTATCAGGCGCGGGAGGTGTACGAGCGGTGCGCCCAGGTCGACCTCATGCTCGCGAGAACACTCGAGGACAATCTGAACCGCACCGACCACGGCGACCACGAGAGGCGGTCCATCGACAACGCGCTCTCCCTGGCGCTTCCCGCCGCCCTGACCCTGCAGGCGGCGCGCTACGACTTCACCACCGCCCACGCACGTCATCAGTGGCTTCAACTCGCCGACGAGGCAATGGAGTTGGCCTTTCGTCTCGCCGTGCGCCGACAGGATCAGGGGCTGCTCTTCGAGCTGGTGGAACACCGCAGCGCGGGCGCCCTGCTGGCGCTGGACCGTACACCGCCTTCGGCGCCGCGCACCTCGCCACACGGGCGAGCCGAGGACTCCGAGGACGCCGGGTCGGTCTTCCCGAGCGCGGCCATGAAGACGTACGCCCCCGCCGACGCCCCCATGGCCCTGGGCGGTGTGGCGGCGGAGGCCGCGGCCTCCGCCGGGCTGCGTGTCGCGCCGCCGCCGAAGGTACGGATGGCCGCCCAGGGGCCCGGGCGTGTCGCACTCCAGGAGTACATCGCGGGGGCCGAGTTCCGCTATCAGCGGCGGATCGTGGACGACGAAGAGGTCCCGTTCTGGTTCACCGACGATCTGACCGGCCGCCCGGTGGTGCAGGTCCGGCTGGCCGACGCCGGCGACCTGTTCATGACCTGGACCTGGGCCGGCGGCGCCCGTGGCTTCGGTACCGGCCAGGGTGTCGCCGCCGAAGTCGACCTGGCGGTGCGGGAGTTGGCAGCAGCGCTGCCGGGTACCGGCGAGGGAGCGGAGGGGGTGCGCCGGGCGTTCGGCTCGGGGGCGCTGGCGGAGCCAGGGGCCGAGCGACGACTCGCCCGGCTGCTGGCGGAGGCGCTGTGGCCGGAGGGGCTGACGGCGCAGCTACGTCAGGTGTCGGAGCAGGCGGGCCGTCCGCTGATCCGGATCCAGCCCTCGCCCCGGGTCGCCCAGGTCCCCTGGGAACTGCTCGCCGTCGACGCCGACTCCGACGTACGGCTCATCGAGCTGGCGGACGTCGTGACCACCGCGCCGATGTCACTGCGCCGCCAGGCAACCGCGGCCCGCCCAACCCCCGACACGGGCACAGGTACCGGTTCGGGTACGGGTACGGGCCCAGTGGTTCTCGTCCTCGACCCCCGGATCCCCGGCTTCCGGGCCGACTCCCCGCTCGGGTCCGTCCTGGGACCGCCCGGATCGGACCCGGAGCTGCTGTCCCTCGTACGGAGACGTCTCGACGCGGGTGCCGTCCTGCCGCCCGTGTCCTCGCCGGCGGAGGCGCTGCGCCGTACCGATCTGGACCGGGACTGGCTGAGCGACGTACTGCGCAAGGGCGCCCGGAGGCTGCTGTACGTCGGGCATGTGAGCGGCGCGCCGGTCGAGGGCGGGCAGAGCGAGGACGGCACGCTCCATCTGTGCTGCGGTCCGGGAACCACCGGCCTGGCCGAACAGGTGCGCGGCCACCGCCCGTTGTCGGCGAAGGACCTGCTGCTGGGCACGCTGCCCCTGCGGGCCGACGGCGAACCCGGGTCTGTGCTGTGGCCGGCGCCGCCGCGGGTCGCGCTCATCGGCTGCGAGAGCGGCGGCGACCTCCGCTTCACCGAGTCGTTCGGCCTCGCCACAGCGATGATCCACAACGGTGCCGAGCTTGTCACCGCCACCCGTTGGGTGCTGCCGACCAGTTTCGCCTTCCACCGGCTGGCGGGGCTGTCCGAGTCCGTACGCCCGCTGACCGAGGCGATCGTCGCCGTCGACACCGCCCACGAGGACCCGGACCCCGTGGACCGGCTCGGACGCTGGCAGCGCGAGCGGCTAGAGCAGTGGCGGTCCGGCGGCCGGATCGAACACTCGCCGCTGCTGTGGGCGGCCATCACCTCGATCACCGCGTGAGGCCCAGGACTTCACAACAGGACAAGCAGGACAGGAAAGGGCAGGCCGGCGCCTCTGCCGTCGGCGAATCTGCTGCGGGCCAAGAAACCGGCCAGAGGCCTCGAGTCGGGCCGAGAGTGGGAGTGCGGCGTCGTCCGCCGTCCGCCGTACGACGAACGTACGACGACCCACCACCCACGACCCGACAAGGAGCCCCGATGTCCCCGTTCACCGCCGCCGGCCCCTGGCCCGCGCTGCTGCCCCGGGCCGAGGAGGGCGACACCCCCGCCTCCCGGTTCGACGACCATCTGGCCGCCCAACTGCTCGGCCGGCGCATCGTGTTCCTCGGTACGCAGGTCGACGAGGTCTCCGCCAACCGGATCTGCGCCCAGCTTCTCGTGCTGTCCGCGGAGGACCCGCGCACCGACATCAGCCTGTACATCAACAGCCCCGGCGGCTCCGTGACCGCGGGTCTCGCCATCTACGACACCATGCAGCTGATCCCGAACGACGTGTCCACGCTCGCCATGGGATTCGCGGCCAGCATGGGCCAGTTCCTGCTCAGCGTGGGCGCGCCCGGCAAGCGGTACGCGCTGCCGAACGCGCGGATCATGATGCACCAGCCGTCGGCCGGCATCGGCGGCACCACCTCCGACATCGAGATCCAGGCGGAGAACCTGGAGTTCACGAAGCGGACCGTCGAGCGGATCACCGCCCAGCACACCGGCCAGAGCGAGGAGACGATCTCCCGGGACGGCGACCGCGACCGCTGGTTCACGGCCGAACAGGCCAGGGAGTACGGCATGGTGGACCGGGTGGTCGGCGCGCTTGCCGACGTCCACCCGGCCTCCTCACGACGACGGATCGGGCTCTGACATGGGGACGTACACGATTCCGAACGTGGTGGAGCGCACCCCGCAGGGCGAGCGGTCGTACGACGTGTTCAGTCGGCTGCTGTCCGAGCGGATCATCTTTCTCGGCACCGAGATCGACGACGGGGTGGCCAATGTCGTCATCGCGCAGCTCCTGCATCTGGAGTCGTCGTCCCCGGAGCGCGAGATCGCGATCTACCTCAACTCGCCCGGCGGCTCGTTCACTTCGCTCATGGCGATCTACGACACGATGACGTTCGTCCAGGCGCCCATCTCGACGTTCTGCGTCGGCCAGGCCGCGTCGACGGCGGCGGTGCTGCTGGCCGGGGGTGACCCCGGGCGCCGGTTCGTGCTCGAACACTCCCGGGTGCTGCTCGGCCAGCCGGCGAGCAACGGTCACCGGGGCACGGTCTCCGACCTGGCCGTACGGGCCCGGGAGATGGTCCGCATCCGCGCGCAGGTCGAGGAGGTACTCTCCCGGCACACGCACCACGACGTGGCGACGCTGCGCGCGGACATGGACCGCGACAAGGTGTTCACCGCGGCGGAGGCGGTGGCGTACGGCCTGGCCGACGAGGTGCTGAGCCGGCGCCTCGTCGGTGTCTGACCGGCCCGCCGTTTCGCGACGGGCGCGGGTCGGCTAGGCGGCCAGGCACAGCCCGTTGTACGGCGCCGAGGTCGTCGTGCGCGCGGGGGTGCGGCTTCGGTTGTGCCGGGTCAGCTCTCTCTGGGCCAGGGACAGCAGGTCTCCCAGGTCCAGACCGAGGGCGTGGGCGGCGGCCGCGAGGACCTCCGAGGAGGCTTCCTTGCGGCCCCGCTCCAGCTCCGACAGATACGGCATGGAGATCCTGGCCGCGTCGGCGACGTCCTTGAGGGTGCGTTCCTGCGCGACTCTCTCGCGCCGCAGGACGTCACCGACCAGGTCGCGGAAAAGCGGTTCCCTGGGCGCGGGCTGCGCCGGGGTCACCGGAGCGGCCGGAGCCGGTGTCGGCGCGGTCTTCGGACGCAGCGGGATCACCCGGGCCTGGTTCGGCGCTTGATTGCTCACCCCCTCAGCCTAGATGCCCTCACCCCACAGGGAAGACATCGGCATTCCGCCCTGGGTGGAATCACCACGCGCGACGAACCACGAACAGGACGAACCGCCAGCTCAACACCCTTGGTTTCGCGAGACCTTCGCACCTCGCGTCCGCCAGTTTCTCTTGCACGGAGCAAAATAGGGGGCATGTACGGCGCCCGACCGGGTACGCGCGCAGTCGGGAACCGTTCCATCGTCCGCAACTCGATGTTTTCGTGGGAGAGGTAACAGGTAATGGACACCGCCATGATCCGGTCGAAGGCAGAGGTCGTCGTGGACACCGCCGGGGCCAGGACGGGTGACGACCCACTGCCCGGAGTCCCGGAACCGCGAAAGGTGGCCCCGCGTGACGCGCGGGAGCTGTCCCGCCAGTTCTTCCAGCGTCTGTCCGAACTCGAAGAGGGCACGCACGAACACCAGTACGCACGCAACACCCTGATCGAGATGAACATGTCGCTCGTGCGGTTCGCAGCAGGGCGTTTCCGGGGTCGCGGCGACGACATGGAGGACATCGTCCAGGTCGGGATGATCGGCCTGATCAAGGCCATCGACCGGTTCGAGCTGTCCCGTGAGGTGGAGTTCACGTCGTTCGCGGTGCCCTACATCGTCGGGGAGATCAAGCGGTTCTTCCGCGACACGACATGGGCGGTGCACGTACCGCGCCGGCTCCAGGAGCTGCGCGTCGAGCTGGCCAAGGCCCGTGAGGAACTGTCGAGCAGGCTGGACCGCGATCCGACGGTCGCCGAACTCGCCACGCTCATGAACCTGTCCGAGGACGAGGTGGTCGAGGGCCAGATCGCCTCCAACGGATACAACTCCGCGTCTCTCGACGCCGCGTTGACCGGTGACGGTCCCGATGACGGCGAGGCGGTGCTGGCCGACTTCATCGGGGTCGAGGAGCACGGGATGCGGCTGGTCGAGGACTTCCAGTCGCTCGCCCCGCTGCTCGCCGAACTCAGCGACCGGGACCGGGAGATCATCCATCTGCGGTTCGTCGAGGAGGCCACCCAGGCGGAGATCGGTGAGCTGCTCGGCTGCTCGCAGATGCATGTGTCGCGGCTGATCAAGCGCATCATCACGCGGCTGCGCGAGGGCATGCTCGGGGAGCTCGACTACGCCTGACGCGCGCACCGGCTCGTCGGCGGGCCGGATGGTGCTGCCCCTCACTCGCTCGATCGAGCTCGATCGAGCTCAGCGGTGAGGGGCAGCACTCACACACCTGGGTACTCACTCACTGAGTGAACGCACCGGGTGAAGTCGACTCACTGGGTGAGGGGCAGCACAGCCCTCACGCACTTGCCGACCGGGACGCGGCGGGCGGTCACCTCGGTGGCGAGTGCGTGGACGATCTCCAGGCCGTGCCGGCCGATGCGTTCCGGGTCCCTGGGGTAGCGCATGGGCAGCGTGGCGCTGCTGTCGTACACGGCGACCGTGACCGAGGTGTCCGTACCCTCCAGTTCGAGGACGTAGGGGCCGTGACTGTGCCGGTCCGCATTGGTGACCAACTCGCTGACAACCAGCATCAGTTCACCGTCGAGACGCGTGTCGTTCGGGGCGCACCGCTCCTTCCTCAGTTGCTCGAGGAAGGTCTCGGCGAAGACGCGTGCCTCCGCGATGCACCCCGGCTCACCGGTGAAGTGCGTCGCCCGTCGCAGCGGTTCGACGGGCTTGTCGAGACCAGTCGGTGTCACTGCTCCGTCCAGGTGGTCGATCATGCGTTTCTCTCTCGGTGGCCGGTCCGGCAGAACCCGGTCGCACCACTGCTCGTACCCCGAGCCGCGCGTCGCAGTCCCCCCTCTCCGAGGTGGCGTCCGTCTCCGGGGACCTCAGGAGGACGACGAGGTGAGGGCCGGTTGTGACGTACTGCCGGAGAGGTTGTCGTCGGGCGGGGACCGGAGCGACTCGGGGGCCGAGGACGGGGGTGAGGAGGAGGGAGCGCCGGACGTCGTCGGGCAGGGGGTGGCCGACGGACTCGCGGTGTTGGGTGTGGCCGGTGACGCGGGCGATGAGGCGGCGGGCGAGGACACGCACGGCAGCGGTGACCTCGGCGACAGCAGGCCGGGCGCCTGGGACGTGGGCTCCGAGGACTCCGGGGAGGGTTCCACCGAGGGTTCAGATGACGCTGTGGAGGGTTCAGATGACGCTGTGGAGGGTTCCGAGGACGCCGTCGAGGGGGTCGACGAACTCACCGACGGGGAAGGCCGCACGGCAGGCGGGGTGGTCTTCTGGTCGTGCCTGCCGGTGTCGCCGTGGTGGCGGTGGAACCAGTCGCGGTGGTCGGGGTCGTAGACGACGAAGACGTTGATGACCGTGGTGGAGGGCGCCACGACCACCACATTGGAGCTGCGGTACGCGGGCCAGGCGTCGCCCCGCTGGTGCGGGGTGGTCTGCTGTCGTACCGGGTCGGCGAGCGGGTTGCCGCACGCGCAGCGCACGCGCGGCCGGCCCCGGTCGTCGACGAGGACGGCCGTCCCGGTCTGGAGAACGGCCTGGTAACTGGTGGCGGCCCCGTCGCGGTAGCCGTGGTTGGTGACACGGGTGTCCATCCGCAGCTGTACGGGGGTGAGTGAGCGCAGATACGCGGGAACCCCGGCGGGCCGCAGGCCGAGGACCGACGCGAAAGCCCCGTTCTTCGCTGGGGCAGCCCCGAGCACCCTGATCTGCTTCTCCACGTCGCAGCTGGCGACCTTGCGGGTGCCGCCGTACAGGCCGGCCGCGCCGCCGTCCACGCGTCGTACGACGTTCGCGGCGGGCGTGTCCGAGACCGTGGCGGTGGGGGTGACGGCCGGCGGGGCGGAGCTGTCCTTGGCCGTGGACTCGGTGAAGGGGTCGGGCCCCGACTTGTCCGCGGCCTGGAGGAAGATCTCGCCGCCCGACCGGTCTGAGGTTCCTTCGGAGCGGGTGAGAACGACGATCAGGACCACCGCGGCCAGGACGGAGGTGGCGAGCACCGCGATCCGGGGCACCGACCGCCACCAGGGCCGGTCGCGGCCGGGTCCGGACCCGGGTCCCGTTCCGGAGCCGCCACTCGCGCCTGCGCCTCCGCCCTCTCCCCCGTCCCCGGGCCCGGCCCCGCTCCCGCCTCCGCCGTCGGCGGGCGGCTGGGACGGGGGTCCCACGGGGGGCGGGGTGGGGCCCGAGAGAGGGCCGGAGGGCGGTCCTGTGGGGCGGTCGGAGGACGGCTGTTCGACGCTCACGGGCTCTTCTTCCGACGTGGGCTCGCGGCATGCACCCCGATTTCTGCCGCTTTCTTCCACAACGTGCCCATTGTGTGCCCTGGTCCCGGTTCGCCCGCAAGCGGAGGCCTCGCTCCTCCCGACAGGCGCACCCGCCGAGTGCTGCTTAGCGTGGCAGGGTGAGCACGCGAACCCCCGCTTCCGTGCCGGTTCTCGCCGAGGAGCGGGCCGTCTCCCGGCACGGCTGGGCACAGGCCCTGGCCGCGGTGCTGACCGGACTCGCCTCCATGGTGCTGACCGCCGGGCTGGGGCTGTGGGCGGCCGGGGCCGGCGATCTGCCGGACGGGGCCTTCCCCCGGGTCGTCGCGGCCACCGTCGTGACGGCGGTCGGCGGCAACGTCGAACTCACGGGCGACGCCGGAGACCTCGCCGAGACAGCGGGCGGTCTGACCGTGATGCCGCTGTCCGTGACCCTGGTCGGGGCACTGGTGATCGGCGCGGGTTTTCTGCGCCCGTTGCGGCACCGGGCCGTCGCCGGGGCGACCGAGCTGGCCGGCTGGGCCGTGCGCATCGCCGTCCTGTGGGTGCTGGGCCTGACCGGTCTGGCGTTCGCGGCCCGTCAGACCTTCGCGGTGTCGCTGGGCGAGGGAACACTCGGCGACATCGGCGACATCTTCGGCGACGCACCGAGGATCGGCTTCGCGGCGGACGTACCGCTGACCCTCCTCGCGGGCGTGCTGTGGCTTGCCGGAGTACTGGTGCTGGCCCTGCTGGTCTCACGCGGGGCCCCGCTGCCGCCCCGGCTGCTGCGGTTCCAGGAGTCGGTGCGCCCGGCCGCCCACGCCATGGTCGTCCTGCTGCTCTCGTTCGTGGCCCTGGGAACCGTGATCGGGCTCGTCGTGGCCGTGACACGCGGGCAGCCCGCCCAGTCCCTCGCGCTGGTGCTGCTGGGCATGCCGAACCTGGTCTGGCTGGCCCTCACCATCGGGCTGGGCGCCACCTGGGAGGGGCGCGTCGACGGTCCCTTCGGGCTGCCGATGCCCCATGCCCTCGACGAGGTCCTGCGCACCTCCGACACCGCCACGCTCAATCTGGGCACCCTCGCCGACTTCGACGGCAAGGTGTGGTGGCTGGTGGTGGTCGACGCCGTACTGCTGCTGGCGGTCGCGTTCCTGATGGCGGCGCGCTCACCGGCCCGGACGCGGGCCTGGCAGCACGCCGTGCACATGGCGGTCGCGCTCGCGCTCACGGTCCTGATGATCTGCCTGGTCGGCCGGATCTCCGCCCACTACGGTCTGTCCGTGCTGGGCGTCGGGGACCTCGGCGGCAATCTCTCCGGCACCCTGTTCCTGCACGCCCAACTGTGGGGTGCGCTCGGCTTCGCGCTGCTGTGGGGGCTGGTCACGGGATTCCTGGGTGCGCTGCCGGCCCGGCGGGTGCACCGGCGGGGCGAGGTCGACAACCGCTAGGCGGGGCTCGGCGAGGCACTCGTATGGCGGAGGTACGGCACCTGCGGCTCGGTGACGTACGACGACACGGTGTTGCGGGTCGACGGGGGCTGGCGTATCTCGTACCGGAAGGTGTCGGCGCGGCGCGTGCCGTTGGGCGGGCTCGGCCTGGAGCAGGACCGGCCGCCCGTCTCCGTGTAGGCCCAACGGCCTGCCGCCCGGGGCCCGTTACCTCGGCCGCCGGTGGCCGTGGCGGGTGAACACCGGGCGTGCCCAGGCCGGTGGGCGGGGTGGCCCTTCGTCGGCGGACCCGGGCAGCCGGACCACCTGGGTCGGTGCGTGGCCGGTGTGCACGGCACCCGTCGAGGCCATGCGAAGGGCGGCGACGAAGTCGAGGCACGAGTCGTAGCGGTCGTCGGGGCTCTTGGCGAGGGCCTTGGCGAACACCGGGTCGACGGCGGCGGGGAGTTCGGGACGCTGCTCGGTCACCGGCGGTGGCTGGTCGTACTGGTGGGCCCACAACAGGGCCATGTCGTCGTCGCGTTGGAAGGGCGGGCGGCCCGCCAGGACCTCGTGGACGACGCACGCGAAGCCGTAGACGTCGCAGCGTCCGTCGACCGGGCGCCCGGAGATCTGCTCGGGCGCCACATAGTCGAGGGTGCCGACGAACTGGCCGACGGTCGTGAAGCCGGTGAGCGACAGCGACTTCTTCGTCAGGCCGAAGTCGGTGAGGTAGACGTGCTCGGGATGGTCGCTGTCGGTGCCCCGGGCGACCAGGATGTTGCCGGGCTTGACGTCCCGGTGGACCAGCCCGTGTTCGTGGGCGGCGTCCAGCGCGGAGGCGACCTGGGCGGCGATGCGGATGGCGGCCGGGAGCGGCAACGGGCCCTTGCTGTCGAGGAGATGACGCAGGTCGCTGCCGGCGACGTACCGCATGGCGATGTAGAGGATGCCGTCGGTCTCGTCGGCCTCGAAGACCGGGACGATGTGCGGGTGGTCGATCGCGGCGGCCACCCGCGACTCATGTGTGAAGCGTTTGCGGAAGGTGTCGTTGCGGGCGAGTTCGGGGGCGAGGAGTTTCAGGGCAACCGTGCGATCGAGCCGCAGGTCCCTGGCCCGGTAGACGACGGCCATGCCACCGCGGCCGATCTCCTCCTCGACGCGGTAGCCGGCGATCTGCTTCCCGAGCAGGTCGGAGGGCCGTCCCGCGTGCGACCGGGTGTCGTGGTCCGGGCCGCGCTGCATCAGCCGCCACCGTCGGCGCCGCCGATGCCGGCGTCCCCGACCACCCGGGTGTGCGCGTGGCCAAGGTCGGGCACCACCTGGGTCGGCTCATGGCTGGGGGCGGCGGGTTCCCGGTCGGCGGCGTACGTGCTCAGCCGGGTGCCGTCGGTGTACACCCAGCGTTCGTGCTCGGCGTCGTACAGCCATACGGACTCGCCGTCGACGACGATTCCGATGCGCTGTCCATGAGTGAGCCCCCGGAAGGACTCCCGGTCGAGTGCGCCCTCGGTCAGCTCCTCCACGGCGCCGCGATAGCGGGTCAGCGCCTGTTCGGCGCGGGCCAGCAGGGGGCGGGGGTCGGCGGTGCGGGCGAGCGGGGCGCCGGCGGCGGGCGGGTCCTGGGGTACGGCGACCAGGAGCCGTCCGTCGATCCAGGCGGACCAGCCGTTCGCGCACCGGACATGCCCCCAGTCGCCACGCCGTTCGACCAGCTCGACCGGCAGCAGCGCGTCGAGCGGCACGGTGGGCCGGGCGGGGTCGGGTTCCTCCCAGGCGGCCAGACCGCCCTGCGGCACGACGTGCGTGGGCCGGAACCCGGAGATCCGGAAACCCGGGGACGTCATCTCGCCCACCCCCTCTACTTCCGCATGACAGCCGGTTCGTGCCGCCGCAGCAGCCGCAGGACCAGGTAGCCGAACACCGCCGAGAGCACGACCAGCATGCCCGCGTTGATCAGCCAGACCCCGGCCGAGTGTTCGAACAGCGGGTCGCCGGTCAGGTCGCCGGGGACGATCCGCGACAGGCCGATGGTGCCCGCCATCGCCCCGAGCGCCCATCGCGACGGCACCAGCCAGGAGAGCTGTTCGATGCCGGGGACGCCGTCGAGTTTAAGCAGGGCCCCGCAGAACACGACCTGGACGATGGCCAGGAGCACGAGCAGCGGCATCGTCACCTCTTCCTTGCGGACGAGGGCCGAGACGAGGAGGCCGAGCATCATCGCGGTGAAGGAGAGCAGCGCGACGGCGACCGTGATCTCCACGAGGGGTGGCATCAACACGCCTTTTCCGCCTGGTGCGTTGAGGTCGACGCCGAGGAGGGCGACGAGGGTGAGTACGACGGCCTGGGCGACGGTGATCGTGCCGAGGACGACGACCTTCGACATCAGATACGCCGATCTGGACAGTCCGACGGCCCGTTCGCGCTGGTAGATCACGCGTTCCTTGACCAGTTCCCGCACGGCGTTGGCCGCCCCCGTAAGGACGCCGCCGACGCAGAGGATGAGCAGCGCGTTCATCGCCGTCTCCTGCGTCAGCGTGCTGCCTGCCAGCGCCCTGGCCATCGCGCCCATCACGAACGGCAGCGCGATCATGATGGCGAGGAAGGTGCGGTCGGCGCTCAGCGCGGCGGTGTAGCGGCGGATTAGGGTGCTCAGCTGTCCGCCCCAGCTCTGCGGCTTGGGCGGGGGCGGGGCGGCGTCGACCGGGCCCGACCTCGGCAGCCAGGGCTGGGCGGTCGAGTTGACGATGTACTGCTGGTGGAACGGCGAAACGCGGTAGTCCCCCGCCCAGTCCCTGTCCCGGTCGCGCTCGAAGGCCTCGAACGCCTCCGGCCACTGCCAGTACCCGAAGAAGGCGAGGGTGTCCTCGGGCGGCCCGTAGTACGCGACCTTGCCGCCGGGCGCGAGGACGAGGAGCCGGTCGCAGACGTCGAGGCTGAGCACGCTGTGGGTGACGACGATGACGGTCCGACCGTCGTCGGCGAGGCCGCGCAGCATGTGCATCACCGAGCGGTCCATGCCCGGGTCGAGGCCCGAGGTCGGTTCGTCGAGGAAGAGCAGAGAGGGTTTGGTGAGCAGTTCCAGGGCCACGCTGACCCGCTTGCGCTGACCGCCGGAGAGGCTGTGCACGGGCTGCCGGGCGCGCTGTTCGAGGCCGAGTTCGCGGATGACCTCGTCGACCCGTTCCCGGCGCTCCGCCTTCGCGGTGTCCTGCGGGAAGCGCAGTTCGGCGGCGTAGGAGAGGGCTCCGCGCACGGTCAGCTGGGCGTGCAGGATGTCGTCCTGCGGGACGAGGCCGATGCGCTGGCGCAGTTCGGCGTAGTCACGGTAGAGGTCGCGGCCGTCGTACAGGACCGTGCCGTGGTCGGCGGGGCGCTGCCCGGTCAGGGCGTTGAGGAGGGTGGACTTGCCCGCGCCGCTCGGGCCGACGACCGCGAGCAGGCACTTCTCCCCCACCGGGAAGGACACGCCCTCCAGGAGGGTCTTGCGGCCGTGGTCCACGGCGACGGTGAGGTCCTGGACGTCGAGGGAGACCTCGCCGGTGTCGACGTACTCCTGGAGCTGGTCGCCGACGAGGCAGAACGCGGAGTGGCCGACGCCGACGATGTCACCGGGGATGACGAGTTCGCGGGCGACGGGACGGCCGTTGAGGAACGTGCCGTTGTGGCTGCCGAGGTCGACGATCTCGTACGTCCCGTCCGCACGGGAGCGCAGTTCGGCGTGCCGGCGGGAGACGAGGAGGTCGTCGACGATCAGGTCGTTGTCGGTGGCGCGGCCGATGCGGACGGTACGGGTGGACAGCGGCCGGACGGTGGTGGGCTGCCGGAAGGTGCCGGTCATGGCCGGCATGGAGACCGCCGAGGGGCGTTCCCGGGGCGGCGGGGGCGGGCTGACCAGGACGGCTCGCGGTCCGTCGGCGGGGCTGCCGAAGCGCAGTACGCTGCCGGGCCCGACGTCCCGTTCCCTGACACGCAGCCCGTCGGCGTAGGTGCCGTTGGTGCTGTTCTCGTCCTCGACGGTCCAGTGGTCGTCCTCGGGTCGCAGCACCGCGTGGTGCCACGAGACCCGGACGTCGTCGATGACGATCTCGCTGAGCGGGTCGCGTCCGACGTGGTAGTCGTGGCCCGGACTCATCACCGTGCAGCCCGTCTCCGTCTCCAGGACGAGTTCGGGCGCCGACGGCGTGACCCAGCGGTCTACCATGCCCAAAATTCTAGCGATTCGTCCGTATATACGCCTGGGCAGCCCGCCACCGGAGCCGGGGAGCCCGGGCGGCTACGCGACCGGTACGACGAGCGCCGGGTTGGTCCGCTGCATGCGCAGCGCGTCCACGGATTCGGCGAGGAGTTCGTACTCGGTGGTCTCGTCGTACGTGGCGATCCGGACGAGCCGGCCGGCCGCCAACTCGTCGGCGACCAGATCCTGCTGGTACGGGTCCAGGGTCCAGGCGCGCAGCAGGCCGGGGACGTCGGGCACGGTGGTGGCCACCGGGACGAGCGAGTTCGGGGGGAAGTACGGTTCGTCGGGCTGCGGATCGAGCCGTTCGGCGATCCAGTTCGCCCGGTCCCGTAACCACCACAGGGCCAGCGCCAGGGTGGGTGCGCGGTAGGTGCCCAGCGGTACTCCGATGCGCCGGCCCGCGCACACCCCGTACGCCGTGACATGGCAAAGGAACTCGTCGTGCACGATCTTTCCCCCGATCGCCTGCCGGCCTTGCCTCGCTTTCCGTGCGGCTCACTCGCTGTACTCGTTGCTGCAGGTCACTCCATGGTCACTCAGTGGTGCAGTGTTCTACCAGTTGAGTATCTTCACTATTGACACTCTGTCACCACGCCTTTCCAGCCAGTTTCCAGGCATTCTCCTGGCATATTCCTGGCAGGTATGGACCGGAATCCGACGGGTCAGTCTCTTTTCCCGCGGACGGATCTCCCGTGATTCACGAGGATCATGGGATTCGCGACGAGTTCTTCGCTTCCCAGTGGTCTCCACAGCGAAGACCACTGGGAATGGATGGCCCCATGACCACCAGCGAAAAAGTCGACAAGAGCGACGAGGAATTCACAGCCGTACCGCGCAAAAGCCCGGCACCCGGGGGCTGGACCTCCCGGTCTGGCCAGAATCCGTCACGTTCTCCGGTCCCTCGAAGGCCGAGATCCGAAAGGCCC
This sequence comes from Streptomyces sp. NPDC047042, assembly GCF_040644035.1. Taxonomy (NCBI): domain Bacteria; kingdom Bacillati; phylum Actinomycetota; class Actinomycetes; order Kitasatosporales; family Streptomycetaceae; genus Streptomyces; species Streptomyces sp. NPDC047042. The sequence goes on from NZ_JBEYVP010000028.1 coordinate 22,322, forward strand.
TGGGAAAGGAAGAGGCTGCCACAGTGACAGTACGGCCGGCCGAACGATTCCGTTCATGACGGAGGACCTGACATGGATCAGGCCTTGACGACGGCCTCGATCCGGGCCAGCTCCTCGTCGGAGAACTCCAGGTTCTCGATGGCCGCGACGCTGTCCTCCAGCTGCTGCGGGCTGCTCGCGCCGACCAGGGCGGAGGTCACCCGGCCGCCGCGCAGGACCCACGCCAGGGCCAGTTGGGCCAGGCTCTGGCCGCGGGACTTGGCGATGTCGTCGAGGGCGCGCAGCTGCTGCACGAGGTCCTCGGTGATCCGGTCGGAGCTCAGGAACGGGCTGTCGCTCGCCGCCCGCGAGTCCGCCGGGATGCCGTCGAGGTAGCGGCCGGTGAGCACGCCCTGCTCCAGCGGGGAGAAGACGATGGAGCCGACCTGCAGCTCGTCCAGCGTGTCCAGCAGGCCCGACTCCTCGGGACGGCGGTCCAGCATCGAGTAGCGGGGCTGGTGGATGAGGAGCGGGGTGCCCAGGTCGGCCAGGATGCGGGCGGCCTCGCGGGTCTGCTCGGGCGAATAGTTGGAGACGCCGGCGTAGAGCGCCTTGCCCTGCTGGACCGCCGTGTGCAGAGCGCCCATCGTCTCCTCGAGCGGGGTCTCGGGGTCAGGGCGGTGCGAGTAGAAGATGTCGACGTAGTCGAGGCCCATGCGGGTCAGGCTCTGGTCGAGGGAGGAGAGCAGGTACTTGCGCGAGCCCCACTCGCCGTACGGGCCCGGCCACATGAGGTAGCCCGCCTTGGTGGAGATCACCAGTTCGTCGCGGTACGGGGCGAAGTCGGCCTTGAGGGCCTCGCCGAAGGCGGACTCGGCGGCGCCGGGCGGCGGGCCGTAGTTGTTGGCCAGGTCGAAGTGGGTGACGCCGAGGTCGAACGCGCGGCGCAGGATGGCGCGCTGGGTGTCGACCGTGCGGTCCCCCGGGCCGAAGTTGTGCCACAGGCCGAGCGACAGCGCGGGGAGCTTCAGACCGCTGCGTCCGGTGCGCCGGTAGGGCATGTCCGCGTAACGGTCGGGGTGTGCGGTGTACAACGCGACTCCAGAGGGGTTGGCACAGCTGACGTGATCATTGCTGGTACCACTCTTCCTCGGCGGCGGGCAGTGGTCCAACAGGAGAATCCGATGGAATTCAGCGGATAGGCTTCTCAATCATGGAACTACGCCACCTCCAGCACTTCGTCGCGGTCGCGGAGGACCAGCACTTCACCCGGGCCGCCGAACGGCTGATGGTGTCGCAGTCGGGTCTGTCGGCGTCGATCCGCGCGCTCGAACGGGAGCTGCAGACCCCGCTGTTCGTGCGCACCACCCGCCGGGTGACCCTCACCCCGGCGGGTCGTGCGCTGCTCGGCGAGGCCGAGCGGATCCTCGCCCAGGTGCGCTCGGCCCACGAGGCGGTGGCCGCGGTGCAGGGGGTGCTGCGCGGGATGCTCGCGCTCGGGTCCGAGCAGTGCATCGCCGGGGTCCATGTCGCGGGACTCCTCGCCAGGTTCCGGCGGCAGCACCCGGACGTGGAGATCTCGCTGCGGCAGGCGGGCTCGGGCGCGCTCGCGGAGGAGGTGGCCGCCGGGCGCCTGGACCTCGCCTTCGCCGTCCGGGGGACGCAGGAGGAGAGCGACCAGTTGCGGGCCGTACCGCTGAGCAGCGAGGCGATGACCGTGCTGTGCCATCCGAGTCACCGGCTCGCGGTGGCCGGCGCGGCCGTGACCCCGGAGGACCTGGGCGGCGAGGTGTTCGTCGACTTCCACCCGGACTGGGGGCCGCGCCGCACCACCGACGCCGCCTTCGCCGAGGCGGGCGTACGCCGGACGGTCGCCCTGGAGGTCAGCGACGTGCACAGTCTCCTCGACCTCGTGGACGAGAACCTCGGGGTGGCCGTCGTACCCCGGCACTTCCGGCACAAGCGCGCCTCGCTGACGGCGCTCCCGGTCAAGGGCACCGGCGAGACCGTGTACGAGACGGTCGCCCTGCTGCCGCCCTCGCCGGCGACCAGTCCCGCCGCGCGGGCGCTCATGGCTCTTCTGGAAACAGAGGAGGCATGACGGACCCGGATGCGGAAGGGTGGACCCCATGCATGCAAAGGACATCCTCATCGACGGGTACACCCGCATCCAGGAAGAGGTTCACGCCGCCGTCGAGGGCCTGGGCCCCGACGAGCTCAACCACCGCCCCGGCCCGGACGCCAACTCCATCGCCTGGCTCGTGTGGCACCTCACCCGGGTCCAGGACGACCATGTGGCCGGCGCCTTCGGTCTCGACCAGGTCTGGCTGGCACAGGACTGGGAGAAACGCTTCGGCCTCGGTCTGAAGCCCCGTGACATCGGGTACGGCCACACCTCCGCGCAGGTCGCCGAGGTGCGGGTCGACTCACCCGAACCGCTGCTCGGCTACTTCGATGCCGTGCACGCCCAGAGCCTCGAAGCCCTGCGCGATCTGACCGCCGGGGACCTGGAACGCGTCGTCGACGAGCACTGGGACCCGCCGGTCACACTCGGCGTCCGGCTGGTCAGTGTCCTGGCCGACGATCTTCAGCACGTCGGCCAGGCCGCCTACCTGCGGGGACTGCTTCAGAGCGCCGAGGCGTAGCCCGGCAGGACGACGTCCTCGATGAGGGCCTTGCGCTCGTCGAACGGGATGAACGCGCTCTTGACGGCGTTCACGGTGACCGTGCGCAGGTCCTCGACCGTCCACCCGGCCTCCTCGACCAGGAGGGACATCTCACGGGTCATCGTCGTGCCGGAGACCAGGCGGTTGTCGGTGTTGAGGGTGACGCGGAAGCCGAGGTCGCGCAGGGCGGTGATGGGGTGCTCGGCGATCGACGTGGCCGCGCCCGTCTGGAGGTTGGAGGTCGGGCACATCTCCAGGGCAATACGCCGGTCGCGCACCCAGCCCGCGAGACGGCCGAGCTTCCCGGCCGCGAGGTCGGGGATGTCGTCGGTGATGCGGACCCCGTGGCCGATGCGCTGGGCGCCGCAGACCTGGAGGGCCTGGTGGATGCTGGGCAGACCGTGGGCCTCACCGGCGTGGATGGTGAACGGCACGCTCTCGCTGCGCAGGTGTTCGAAGGCGGCGAGGTGGTCGGCGGGCGGGAAGCCGTCCTCGGCGCCGGCGATGTCGAAGCCGACGACACCGGCGTCCCGGAAGGCCACGGCCAGGTCGGCTGCCTCACGGACCCGGTCGAACATGCGCATGCCGCACAGCAGGGTCCCGACCCGTACCGGGGTGCCCGCGGCGGCGGCCTTCGCCATACCGGCCGCCAGGCCCTCCTGGACGGCCTCGACGACCTCGGGGAGGGTCAGACCGCCGTTCACGTTCAGTTCGGGGGCGTAGCGCACCTCGCCGTAGACGACTCCGTCCTCCGCGAGGTCGAGGACGTACTCCTCGGCCGCGCGCAGCAGGCCCTCGCGGGTCTGCAGCACGGCGAGGGTGTGCTCGAAGGTGGCTATGTAGCGCACCAGGTCACCGGAGTTGGCCGCTTCGACGTACCAGGCGGCCAGTTCGTCCGGGTCGGTGGTGGGCAGGGTGTGGCCGACCTCGGCGGCGAGCTCGACCAGGGTGGCGGGGCGCAGGCCTCCGTCGAGGTGGTCGTGCAGCACGGCCTTGGGGAGGCGGCGGATGGTGGCGGTGTCGACGGGGGACGCGGTCATGTGCGGTGCTTCCTCGGCAGGTGGTGGTGCGGTGGGATGGGTCAGTCGGTGGCGGGCTGGAGAAGGTCCCAGCGGTTGCCGTACAGGTCCTGGAAGACGGCGACCGAGCCATAGGGCTCATGGCGCGGTTCCTCCAGGAAGGTCACGCCGGCGGCGCTCATCCGGGCGTGGTCGCGGGCGAAGTCGTCGGTGTGCAGGAAGAAGCCCACGCGTCCGCCGGTCTGGTCGCCGATCCGGGCACGCTGGTCCTCGTCCTTGGCCCGGGCGAGCACCAGGCCGGTACCCGCCGCATCGGTGCCCGCTCCCGCCGAACCCGGCTCGACGACGACCCAGCGGGAGCCGTCGGGGCGCGGGGAGTCCTCCACGAGCCGGAAGCCGAGCGCGTCGGTGTAGAAGCGGATCGCCTTGTCGTAGTCGTCGACGACGAGGGTGACCAGGGCGATGCGTCGCGTGGGCTTCATGCGGTTTCCTCGGCCGGTGGGGTGACGGGTGGGGGCGGGGTGACGGGTGGGGGCGGGGTGGGCACTGATGGCGCGATGGACGGGCGGCCGATGTGCGGCCGATGTGCGGATCACATGCGGTTGACGGGTGAGGTTATACGTAACACCCAGGGCGTGTCACCTCAGTACCCGCAGGTGTGATGTCCTGCGCATCCGAAGGTCGCGGGAACGATCGCCGGAGCGTGATCGTCGAGCAGGTGTGAACCGTGAGCAAGCCGTCGCCAGGTCCGGCTCCCCCGCGCTGGGGAGCCTGGTCGCTTTCGCGTTGCTGGCGCTGCTGGCCGTCACGGTCGTCGCGCGGGGCGGCGGCACCCTCTTCGGCGACCGGGAGTTGCTCGACTGGTCGCTCGCCCACCGCCCGGACGTCGTCGTCATCCTCGCCCGCGCGGTGACCCACACCGGTTCGGGCTTCGTCCCGTACGCCCTGGTCGCCCTCGCCGGTTTCCTCCTCGGCCGGAGTGCGCGGCACCGCATTCTGGCGGCCGCCGCCTGTCTGACCTGCCTGGTCGCCGCCCAGGCCGTGCGGTTCTCGGTGATGGCGCTGCTGGCCCGGCCCCGGCCCGCCGCGGCGCACTGGGCGACGGACGCCGGCTTCTGGTCGTTCCCCTCGGGTCACACCACCACGTCGGCCGTCACCGCCGGACTGCTCGTCCTGGCCGTCTGGATACGGGCCCCGCGCGGCCGGCATCTGCTTGTCGCCGCTGTCGGCTGCTGGGGTGTGCTGGTCGGGCTCACCCGGGTCTATCTGGGCGTCCACTGGTTCTCGGACGTCGTCGGCGGCTGGCTGTTCGCCGTGGGGTGGCTGGGGCTGGTGGCGTACGGGGTGGCCCGCTTCGTGCCGGACGCGTGGGCGGACGTGCTGCGCGGCGACCGGGATCCGTCGCGCGAGGCGCCGTCGCCCGGCATACCGGGGCCGGGATCAAGGGCCGGATTCCTCCGTGGCAAGGTGGGGATCGCGCCGGAGTCCGACTGCGGCGCACCACCATCGAGCGCTGCCCTTCCTGGAGTTGACTGCCATGTCCGAGCTGCCGAAGCCGACCGGATCGCCCTCCCACCAGAACGTGACGTTTCCCAGCGCTGACAGCACCGCGCACGGATATCTGGCGCTGCCGCCGTCGGGGAGCGGGCCCGGCGTCATCGTCATCCAGGAGTGGTGGGGCCTGACCGACCACATAGCGGACGTCACCGACCGGCTCGCGCAGGAGGGCTTCGTCGCCCTGGCCCCCGACCTCTACGGCGGCAATGTGGCGCACGAGAACGAGGAGGCGCTGCGCATGATGCAGGCCCTGCCGGTGGCGAAGGGCGTCGAGCTTCTCTCCGGCGCGGTCGACTATCTGCTGGCGCGGCCGGAGGTCACCTCGGAGACGGTCGGCTCGGTCGGTTTCTGCATGGGCGGCGGCTTCGTGCTCTACCAGGCCGCAGCCGACCCGCGCGTCAGCGCCGCCGTACCGTTCTACGGTGTGATCCGGGGCGAGCTGCCCGACTTCTCGGGCCTCAAGGCCGAGGTGCTGGGCCACTACGGCGAGCTCGACGCGAGTATCCCCGTGGAAAGCCTGGACCCGCTGCGCGAGGCCATCAAGGGGCAGTCCGGCATCACCCCGGACCTGCGCGTGTACCCGGCCAACCACGCGTTCTTCAACAACGACCGCGAGGTGTACGACGCCGAGTCGGCGACCCGGGCCTGGGAGAGCACGGTGCCGTTCCTGAAGGAGCGGGTGCGCTGAACGCGGGTCCGCTGAACGCGGGCTGCCCGGCCTCGGGCGGGCCGGACGCGGGCGGCCTGAACTCGGGCGGCTTGAACTCGGGTAGCTGCCTCGGGGCTGAACGCAGGTCCCGGGTCGGCGGCCCGGGCGTGGGAGAGCACGGTGCCGTTCCTGAATGAGCGGGTGCGCTGAACGCGGGTCGCTGAGCGCGGGTGGCCGAACGCGGATGGGCCCAACGCGGATGGGCCGAACGCGGATGGGCCGAACGCGGATGGGCCGGTCATGGGCCGGAGCTCGGGCGGCCCGAACGCGGGGCGCTGACGCGGGGCCTGAACGCAGGTCCCGAGTCGGCGGCCCGGGCGTGGGAGAGCACGGTGCCGTTCCTGAAGGAGCAGGTGCGCTGAACACGGGTGGGCCGACCTCGGGTTGACCGGCTATGGGCCGGAAACTCGGGCGACCCGAACGCGGGGCGCTGACGCGGGCGGCCCCAACGCGGGTCCGACGCGGGGCCTGTAGGCGGGACGCTGACGTGGGCGGCCACAATGCGGGTCGCTGACGCCGGGCCTGTACGCAAGTCGCTGACGCGGGCGGCCTGAACGCCGGGCGCTGACGCCGGGCCTGTACGCGGGACGCTGACGTAGGCGGCCTGAACGCCGGGCGTTGACGTGACAGTGGGCGGGCCCGGGGTGTTGTCCCCGGGCCCGCCCGAAACTTTTCCCTCCGCTACCTCAGCCGCTCGCGCCCGCGAGCCAGGCCGTGGCGTTGAGGGCGAGGGGCGCGTTGGTGGCGCCGGTGTCGTTCCAGCCGTCGTAGAGGGTGTTGCCGGACTGGCCGGTGCCGTCGTCGATCGGGGAGCTGTCGCCCCAGAAGGCGATCCGGCCGCTGCCGAAGGTGCTGGTCAGGAAGAAGGCGCCGGTGTTGCCCGAGTACCCGGAGCGGTAGAGGAGTCCCTTCACGGCGGAGTTGTCGGCGGGCTTGAGGGTGGCCGTCGTACCGCTGGCGATGAGGCTCTTGGTGACTGTGCCGAAGGTACCGTGCAGCACCGGGTTGGAGGCGTCACTGATCGCGGCCGGGTAGCCGGAGCTGATGTTCAGGGAGTCGATGGAGAAGCCGAACGGGTCGGTCGAGTCGACGCTGTTGTTGGTCATCAGGTCGTTGAGGATCGCGACGGCGTCCTCGCCGTCGCTGTTGCGGTCGGCGCCGGTGTGGTCGGAGATCATGAAGAGGCCGCCGCCGTTCTGGACGAACTTCATGATGGCGGTCTTCTCGGCGGTGGTGAACAGCGTGTTGGGCTCGGGCAGCACCAGTGTGTCGAATTTCGACAGGTCCGTCGCCGTGGAGCCGCCGTAGGCGAGTGCGGAGCCCGAGGGCAGTGTCTTGAGGCTGTAGTCGCCGGTCTGCTGGAGGGCGACGCCCCAGGAGGAGAGCGCGCCGGTCCAGTCGGACTCGTCGGAGGGGGTGGAGTCCTCGGCGAGCGGGTCGGGCTGGTTCTTGGAGATGATCCAGTCGGCATTGCCGGCCGTCTCGGCGTGGGCGTTGTCGAAGAGGATGCGGTGGGGGGTTGCCGCGGTCGCGGCGGTCGCGGTGCTCGCGGTGGCGGTGACCTGGACGGCGACGCCGGTGGCGATCAGGCCGAGCACGGCCAGGGCCGAGGCGAATCTGTGCCGGGACTTCGTGTTGGCGTACATCTGGCGTTCCTCCATGGGTGGGGGGAGAGCTGGGGGAAAGCGGTGCGGGTGACGAATCTGCGCGCGTAGACCGGGCGTTGACGACCTCCCGGTCCACACAAGGCAGGACCGTACCGACAAGATCCACGGCGCGGGGAGGTCGGCCAGAGGTTTCACGTAAAGCTCTTACGCACGTGTAACCACCGGCCGAAAATAGGTAGTTGGCGCCGATTAAGGGCGATGTGCGGCGCCGAGTCGGGCCAACTCCTCGCCCGTGAGCCGCAGTCCGGCCGCAGCCACGTTGTCCACAACGTGCTCCGGGTTTCCGGTGCCCGGGATGGCGAGCACATGCGCCCCCTGGTGCAGGCTCCAGGCGAGCCGCACCTGGGCGGGGCTCGCACCGTGCGCACGGGCGACGGCGAGCACAGCGTCGTCGTGGGCGTCGGTGGCGCCGCGTGCTCCCCCGCTGCCCGCGACGGCGAAGAAGGGGACGAAGGCGATGCCCGACTCCCCGCACAGCCGCAGGAGTTCGTCGCCCTCGGGGTCGGGCCGGTCCAGCGCGTACCGGTTCTGCACGCACACCACCGGGGCGATCTCCTGCGCCTCGGCGAGGTGCTCGGGCCCGACGCCGGAGATGCCGAGGTGGCGTATCAGGCCGGCCGCACGCAGGTCGGCGAGCGCGCCGAAGTGTTCGGCGATGGAGTCCTGTTCCAGTCGGCGCAGATTGACCACGTCGAGGTGGTCGCGGCCGAGTTGGCGCAGGTTCTCCTCGACGTGGCCGCGCAGTTGGTCGGGGCGGGCGGGAGTGCCCCAATCCCCGGAGTAGTCGCGGTAGGGGCCGACCTTGGTCACGATGACGAGGTCGTCGCCGTATGGGGCCAGCGCGCTGTTGATCAGTTCGTTGGCGGAGCGCAGCGCGGAGAAGTAGAAGGCGGCGGTGTCGATGTGGTTGACGCCGAGTTCGACGGCCTTGCGCAGCACGGCCAGCGACTGTTCACGGTCGCTGGCCGTACCGAGGTGGAAGGCGGCGCTGCCGGTGAGCCGCATGGCTCCGAATCCGAGCCGGTTGACGGTGAGATCGCCGAGTTTCCAGGTGCCCGCGGCGTCCGCGGTGATCGTCTCCGAGGTCATGGACGGAGTCTCGCACGCACCCCGAACACCACACCGGTTTTACGGATAGACGTAAGTGTTCAGCGTGGCCACCGCCGAGGCCGGGTTGCCGAGGTCGTAGCGGTCCACCGCGAGGAAGTTGGGCTTCTTGCGGGCGGCCGGCTGGCAGAACCGCTGGGCCCGGTCGGTGAGTTTGGTGTTGTCGGTCGTCGCCGTGGAGGCGATCGCCACGTCCCGGAAGTGGTTCATGACGAAGAGGGGCTTGAAGGCGCCCTCGGTTCGGGTCAGCGGCGTGTTGGAATCCGCGCCGTACCAGCGGCTGTAGCAGGACCAGTCGGAGGTGCCGAGGCCGCCGCCCATGGACCAGTAGTTCTCCACGGTCCATTCACGCTGGTACATCACGCCGAAGGTGTCCCGGGTGAGTCCGGCGCTCTGGTCGGCGGAACGGCTGTGGTCGGTGAAGATCAGCAACCGGTCGTTGGCGGCGACCAGATCGGCGATCTTCGGCCAGCCGTTCTGTCGTACACCGGTCTGGTCGGGCCGGTAGAGGACGTCCGACAGGCCGTTGACGCGGGCGAGTTCGCCGCGCAGGACGCCCGGGTCGACGTAGTCCTCCAGGAAGACGGTGACGACCTGGGTGGGGTTCTGCTTGAGGAAGTCGACCATGCGCTGGAGGTCGACCCAGAGGGCGACGGGGCTGCCGACGAGGGTGCAGCTGTTGTGGCAGAGGATCGCGCCGTCGGAGGTCTGGTGGATGTCCAGCATGAACCCGCGTACGCCGTCGGCGAGTTGCTGGTTGATGCCGCGCGCCTGGTTGGGGACGAGGTTGACGAAGGGCGGGGCGAAGCCGCCGTCGACGCCGTTGGCGTAGGCGTTGTGGGCGGTGAGGAACGTGACCTGGTCCAGGGTACGTTGGTCGGCGGGCGGCATCGGGGCGACGCTGGGCGCGACCGGGGTGAGGTACCAGGCGGCCAGTCCGCCCGAGCCGCCGATGGCCAGTTGGTCGGGGTAGTTGGCGCCGGACGGCTTGGCGGCGACCGTCAGATAGCGGCTGGTTCCCGGCGCCTTGAGCGTGTACTGGTCGGTGCCGGAGGGGGTGATCTCCCAGGGCGCGTCGGCGCTCGTGCAGGCGACCGTCCTCGCCTGGTCGCCGGAGCGGCCGAGACAGGAGCCGGCGGTGTCGGTGCTCTCCAGGAGGTACGAGGTGCCGCTCGCCCGCAGCGTCCACTGCTGGCGGTCCTCGTTGCCCTTGGGCCGGTGCTGTTCGACGGCTCCGGCGTCGTCGGCGGCGTTGAGTCCGGTGGTGGCGCTCTGGACGTAGTAGGCGCCGGCGGCCGGCACGGGGGCGGCCAGGGCGGGTGGCGCGGGGGTGGCAACTGCCGCTGCCAGTGCGGCTGTTGCGGTCAGGAGAGCGGTGCGGGGGGTTGGCATCTACGGGGCCCTTCAGCGACTCGGCGGCTCGACGACTTGATCGGCAGGGGCATGACATCACGAAGCCCCGCACGAAGTCAGCACACCGGCGCACGAACCTTCGGCGACAAGCGCCGCACTTCTGCCATTTCGGTCTGACCGTTGAGGTGTTTCGTCGCCACCGAGGCCGCGGGCGCAGGGTTCATGACGCCGCTGCCGAGTCCGACGAAGTACGCCCGCGTCAGCCGGTTTCCTGCCCGGCGACCCGGGTGACAGCCGGGTCCTCTGTCTTAGCAGACCTCTCAGGACCCTCCGGACTCTCAGGGCGCTCGGGCCGCCAGAACGTCGCCAGGAGCCCCGCCGTGGCCACCACCGCCACCCCGAGCGCGATGCCGCCGCCTGCCCAGCCGGTGACCTCGATGTCGGCGGCGTGGTCCACGGAGAGCCTGCCGGGCCCGAGGACGCCGAGTGCCACGGAGATGGCGGCCAGCATCAGGACGTATTCGTAGCCGTCCTTGAACACGAAGAACCCGTTGGGCCGGTGGGCGAGGAGCCCCGCGACCAGCATGACCGAGACGATCGCCGCGCAGCCCAGCGGGGTGAACAGGCCGAGGACGAGCAGTGCGCCCGCGCCGACCTCGGTGACCACGCTCATCCACGCCTGCAGTGTCCCGTGCCGGAGACCGAGCCCGCCGAACCAGCGTGCCGTGCCCGCGATTTTTCCGCCGCCCCGCCAGTGGTTGAGCCCGTGCGCGATCATGATGACGCCCAGGACCACTCGGACCGCCAGTACCGCGACTGCTTCCGCGTCCGTCAACTCGCCCTCCCCTGCTGCCGTTCGGCGGCTTGCGCCACCGCTGCCGCTTCCTCGCGTACGAGCACGCGCTCCTCAACGAACGACAGCACCATGAGGTGACAGGCCAAAGAGGTCAACCCATGCGCAAGTTGTGTTACCCGCCCGCCTGTTCGCCCTCCGGCCGGCCTGCGACGGCCGCACCCGGCTCGCGGCACGGCCTCGCGACCACCGCCGGGCCACACGTCGGCGCGCGGCGGGGCGCCGGCCACATCCAGGTCGGGTGACTTCAACAACGCCAATGACGAGTTCGGGAGCGTCCGGACCACCGCCGAGGATCCTGGTTGGGATCGCAAGGAAGCAGGCCGGGACCGACGGTCCCGGCCTGCTTCCTTGCGATGCAAGGGCCCAGCCCAAAATCAGACCCCAGCCGGTGTCGCCCTCAGCTGAGCGGCTTCGCCAGTACCGCCTTGCGGTGGCTGAACGTCTCGATCGAGTAGCGGCCGTGGTAGTTGCCCATCCCGCTCTCCCCCACTCCGCCGAACGGCAGGTCGGAGACGGTGAGATGGGCCAGCGGCAGCCCGTAGCCGACGGCGCCGGAGGACGTCTCGGCGGCGATCCGCTCGCGGGTCGTGCCGGACTCGGTGAACACGTACAGCGCGAGCGGCTTGTCGCGGTCGTTGATGAAGCCGATCGCGTCGTCCAGGCCGGCGACCGTGACGATCGGCAGGATCGGGCCGAAGATCTCCTCCCGCATGACGGGCGACGCGGGGTCGACGTCGGCGAGGACGGTCGGCGCGATGTACTTCGTCGCCCGGTCCTTGACGCCACCGGTGACGACCCGGCCCGAGTCGAGCAGGCCGCCGAGGCGGTCGAAGTGGCGTTCGTTGACGATCCGGCCGTACTCGGTGGAGGTGGCCGGGTCCGCGCCGAACAGCTTCTCGACGGCCTTGGCGAGCGCCGGCTCCAGCGCGGCGGCGGTCTCCGGGTCGGTCAGGACGTAGTCGGGCGCGACGCAGGTCTGGCCGGCGTTGAGGAACTTGCCCCGGACCAGCCGGTCGGCGACGACATCCGTGTCGACGCCGGTGTCCACGAACGCCGGGGACTTGCCGCCGAGTTCGAGGGCGACCGGAGTGAGGTGCTCGGCGGCGGCGCGCATCACGATACGGCCGACAGCACCGTTGCCGGTGTAGAAGATGTGGTCGAACCGCTCGGCGAGCAGGGCCGTGGTCTCCGGGACGCCGCCCTCGACGACGGCGACCGCGTCCGTGTCCAGGTACTGCGGCAGCAGCCGGGCCACGATCTCGGAGGTGGCGGGCGCCAGTTCGCTCGGCTTGACCACGACCGCGTTGCCGGAGGCCAGCGCGCCGACGACCGGCGTCAGCAGGAGCTGGACCGGGTAGTTCCAGGGCGCGATGACCAGGACGACGCCCAGCGGGTCGTACTGCGTCCAGGCGGTGGCGTCGGCGCCGAGGCGCTCGGGGACAGGCGCGGGCTCGGGGCTCAGCCAGCCGTCGAGGTGTTCGAGGGTGTGGTCGATCTCCCGGATCGTGAAGTCGATCTCGGTGCGGAACGATTCGGTCGAGCTCTTGCCGAGGTCCGCGTGGAGAGCGGCGGCCACGTCCTTGCCGTGCTCGGTGAGGAGTTCGCGCAGGCGGCCGAGCTGGGCCTTGCGCCACTCGACGGGCTTGGTGCGGCCCGTACGGAAGGTGGCGCGCAGGCGCGTCACGATGTCGGCGGGCTGCTCGGGGGACGTGGGGTGGTTCACGGTTCCTCGCTCACGTGGTCTGATGCGGTTGTCTCGGGCGCGGAAGGCCGGCTCGACGTACTCGACTCACCTGCCCAACCTCTCACGCCCCAAAATATATTCCCTATACATGAATATAGCTTTGTGTGATCATGCATGACTGTGCGTGTCGACACCGTCGAGCGTCAGACCTGAGCCGTCGTCCCGTCGAGCGTCGTGGCCAGGCGGTCCAGGAGCGCGCTCAGGAGTTCCTCGTCCCCGTCACTGATGAGCGGCCAGTCGGCGCGGACCTCGCGGTCGAGGCGGCGCCAGTACTCCTGGCCGCGCGGGGTGAGGTGGACCAGGACGCGCCGACGGTCGCGGGCGTCGACCCGGCGGTGCACAAGGTTCTGGTCGACGAGGTGGTCGACCAGCCGGGTCAGCGTCGGCGCCGGCAGGAAGGCGGCCTCGGCTATCGCGGTCATGTGGTGGCCGGCGCCGTCGGAGAGCAGGGCGAGAACGCGCCAGGCGTCGAGGGAACAGCCGTGCTCGTCCAGGACGGGCTGGAGGCGGCGCGCCGCCAGCCGTTCGGCCCGGGTGAGGAGCCGCAGAAGGTCCTGGGGCCGGCGCTGCGACGGTGTGGGCATCCTGCTGCTCCTCGGTCCCGGGAATACGTACATCGTATGAGACGGCGGGGGGTTCACCGGGACCACCCCGCGCTCAGGTCACCGCCGCCTCAGTCGTCCACCTCGCCCAGGAAGGGCCGGACCTCGACCGGCAGGGTCGTCGCCAGCGCCGCCTTGCGCCCCCACTCCAGGGCGGCGTCGAGGTCGGGTGCCATGAGGAGGCAGATCCCGCCGAGGAACTCCTTGTGCTCGGCGTAGGGCCCCTCGATGACTTCGACCTCGTCGCCGAGGGGCCGTACCACGGTCGCCGCGTCGGGACGATGGAGTCCGCCGGCGAAGACCCAGGCCCCGGCCTCGCGCAACTCGTCGTGGAAGACGCTCACTCTGCGGTTGATCTCCACCATCGACTCGGGCGCGGACGGTTCGCCGACCGGCTTCATCGCGCTGAGCAGGTAGTACTTCATCGCGTCCTCCTGGGCATCGCGGCTCTGCCTCATCTCCTACACGAAGGGAGCACTTCTGTAGAGACACAACGCACCGCGACACCGGGAGAATCTTGTTCATGACCGCCATCCCGCACCCGCTTGTCACCGTCGCCCGCCGGCTCGCCGCCGACGTCCTGGCCCCGCAGGCCGAACGGGTCGACCAGGAAGGCGTGCCCGCGAGCACCATCAAGGCCGTCAAGCGGTCGGGGCTCCTCGGGGTGAGCGCGCCCAAGGAGTACGGGGGTGCGGGCGCGCCCGCCGCCGTGGCCCGGGAGGTCGCCGAGATCCTCGCCGGCGCCTGCTGCTCGACCTGGTTCGTACAGACCCAGCACCACACTCCGGTGAAACTGCTGACGGAGTCCCGGTTCCCGGTGCGGGAACGCCTGTTGGGCCCGCTGTCGAGGGGCGAGCTGATGTCCGGGATCGCGTACGCGCACCTGCGCCACTTTCCTCGCGTCGCGGTGCGAGCCGGGTACGAGCGGGGCGGCTGGCGCTTCGACGGGACGGTGCCCTGGTACACGGGCTGGGGGCTGAACGACGTCATGCTGCTCGCGGGACTGTCCGACACGGACGAGGTGGTGTTCGCCTTCGCCGACGCGCGCGAGCAGTCGGGGCTGCGGGCCTCGCCGCCCATGCGGCTGGCGGCGCTGACGGCCGCACGTACGGTGTCGCTGGAGCTGAAGGGCCTGCGGCTGCCGGAGGAGGCGGTCGTGCTGCGTGTCCCGCGTGAGAAGTTCGCGCTGGCCGACCTGGAACGGGCCGCCAACACCAACCCGGCCGTCTTCGGGGTGGCGTACGCGGCCCTCGATCTCCTCGCCGCCCACCCGGACGCCACGGCGACGGCACGCTCACTGCGCACCCGCCTCGACGCCGTGCGCCGCACCGCGTACGCCCTCACGGACCACCGTCGGCCGCAGGAGCACATGGCGGACCGGCTGGCGCTGAAGACGCGGGCGTACGACCTGATGCGTACGGCGACGACAGCGGCCGTCGTCGCCGGGGGCGGCCGGTCGCTTGACCTGAACAGCCCGGCCCAACGACTGGCACGCGAGGGCCTGTTCCTGCTGGTGCAGGGCCAGACGTCCGACGTACGCGGCGCCCACCTGGGGGCTCTGGCCTCCCCCTAGGGGATGGCAACAGGCCTAGCCTCTCGGTGTCTGCCCCGATTGGCGTGTCGCCGCGAGGGTGCCGAGAAGTGACAGGGACTGCGCATTCGTGGAGCCCGGGACCGCGTGGTAAACCACCAGTTCCTGCCCCGGGCTCCCCTTCACGTCGAACACGTGGACCCGCAGGTCGAGAAGGCCGACTTCGGGGTGCGTGAACCGCTTCGACTGAAGGCGTTTGCCGCGTGCCCTGTGCTGCTCCCACATGGACACGAACTCGGGGCTCTTCACACGGAGTTCGTCGACGATCGCGCGGATGCGGGGGTCGCCTGGGGTGAGCCCGTCGGCGAGACGGACGCCGGCGACGGTGTTCTCCGCCACGGTGTGCCAGTCCGCGTAGAACGTGCGCGCCGCCGGGTCGAGAAAGAGCGAGCGCGTCAGGTTCCTGGAGAACGGGAACCCGAGGAAGAGCGCGTCCCCCAGGCGATTGCTCGCCAGGACGTCGTACGCCCGGCCGAGCACGAGTGCCGGAGTGTCGGGCCACGACTGAAGGAGTTCGAGCAACGAGACGTCGGCCTCCTCCGCGGGCGCGGCCACCTCGGGTCGCGGGCTGAGCCCGGCCAGCCGGTACAGGTGCTGGCGGCCGTCGTGGTCCAGGCGCAGGACTTCGCCGAGCGAATCGAGCACCTGCGGCGACGGGTTGACCTCCCGTCCCTGTTCGAGGCGCACGTAGTAGTCCACGCTGACGCCGGTGAGCATGGCCACCTCCTCGCGCCGAAGTCCCACTACCCGGCGCCGTCCGTAGACGGGCAGGCCGAGTGCCTGCGGAGTGAGCTGAGCCCGTCTGTTGCGCAGAAAGTCACCGAGGGACGAGGGAGCCATGCGTTCCAGGCTAGGGGCGCCGAATCCGCGTATCCAGGGTGTGCCGCACCCAGGTGAACGGCGTCCTTCCTGGCCGCCGCCGACCGGCCGAGTGTGGGGCCATGACCACCAACACCTCAACACTTTCCGAATCCACCGCTTCCTCTTCCCGGGTCGTCCTCGTGACCGGTGCCAGCAGCGGCATCGGCGAGGCCACCGCCCTCCGGCTCGCCTCCGAGGGCCACCGGGTCGTCCTCGGCGCACGCCGAACCGACCGCTTGGAGGCACTGACCTCGCGCATCCGTGCGGAAGGCGGCCTGGCGGGCCATCGGCGGCTCGACGTGACCGATGCCGAGGACGTGCGTGCCGCTGTCAAGGACACCGTCGCCGAGTACGGACGTATCGACGCGATCGTGAACAACGCCGGCGTGATGCCGCTGTCGAGGCTCGACGCGCTGCTAGTCGACGAATGGGACCGCATGATCGACGTCAATGTGCGGGGACTGCTCCACGGGATCGCCGCGGTCCTTCCCCACTTCCGGAACCAGGGGAGCGGCCACGTCGTCACCGTCGCCTCCGTCGGCGCACACGAGGTGGTGCCGACCTCGGCGGTCTACTCGGCGACGAAGTTCGCGGCCTGGGCGATCACGGAGGGCCTGCGGCTGGAGTCGGAGCCGGGCATCCGGGTCACCACGATCTCGCCGGGTGTGGTCGAGAGCGAACTCGCCGACCACATCTCCGATCCGCACGCGAAGGACGCGATGCGCGTCTACCGGCGCAACGCCATGCCCGCGGACGCGATCGCCCGGGCCATCTCCTACGCCCTCGACCAGCCGGCGGACGTCGACGTGAACGAGATCGTCGTCCGTCCGGTGGGCCAGCGCTGACGCGGCAGCCGCCTTCGCCGCGGTACGACCGGCGCCGGCCCGGTCTGCGGCACTGAACAGGTTCGGGCCTGTCACGTACGGGCCGGCGCCCCGCGAGGGCGCCGGCCCGTACCGCTGCCGCCGCCGCTGCCGCCGCCGCTGCCGCTGCCGCTGCCGCCGCGGAACGCTCAGCTCGCGAACGGCACCTGGCTCTCCGGGGCGGCGGCCGGCGCGAACGGGTGTTGCCACAGGCCGCGGGCTGCCAGCCGGGGCAGGACGCCCTCGCCGAACCAGTACGCCTCCTCCAGGTGCGGATACCCGGAGAGGACGAA
The DNA here is from genome assembly GCF_040644035.1 of Streptomyces sp. NPDC047042. NCBI lineage: Bacteria > Bacillati > Actinomycetota > Actinomycetes > Kitasatosporales > Streptomycetaceae > Streptomyces > Streptomyces sp. NPDC047042. Next base: position 39,189 of record NZ_JBEYVP010000028.1, read on the forward strand.
CTCGTCGATGCCCAGGGCGTGGTACTCGGCGATACGGTCGGCGACCTCGTCGTGGCTGCCCACGAGCGCGGTGCCCGCGCCGCCGCGCACCAGGCCGATACCGGCCCACAGGTTGGGGTGGATCTCCAGCCCGTCCCGGTTGCCGCCGCCGTGCAGGGCGAGCATCCGCTGCTGTCCCTCCGACTCGCTGCGGGCCAGCCCGGCCTGGATCTCCCGTACGGTCCCCGGATCGAAGCCCTCGAGGATCCGGTCCGCCTCCGCCCAGGCCGCCTCGGCGGTGTCGCGGGTGATGACATGCAGCCGGATGCCGAACCGCAGGGTGCGCCCGTGCTTGGCGGCCAGTCCCCTGACCCAGGCGATCTTCTCGGCGACCTGGGCCGGCGGTTCGCCCCAGGTGAGGTAGACGTCGACGTGTCGGGCGGCGACCTCCCCGGCGATGGGCGAGGAGCCCCCGAAGTACACCTCCGGGACCGGGTCGGGCACCCGGGCCAACTGGGCGTCCTCGACCCGGAGGTGCTCACCGGTCAGGTTGACCGTCTTGCCCTCCCACAACTCCCGTACGATCTCGAGGAATTCGCCCGTACGACGGTACCGGGCATCCTTGTCGAGGAAGTCGCCGTAGGCCTTCTGCTCGTGGCTCTCGCCGCCCGTGACGACATTCAGGAGGAGCCGTCCGCCGCTCTGGCGCTGGAAGGTGGACGCCATCTGCGCGGCGAGCGTCGGGGATACGGAGCCGGGGCGGAAGGCCACCAGGAACTTCAGGCGCTCGGTGTGCTGGCTGACCATGGCGGTGGTCAGCCAGGCGTCCTCGCACCAGGCGCCCGTGGGGGTGAGCGCGCCGACGAAACCCAGGTCCTCGGCGGCGCGGGCGATCTGGCTCAGATAGGCGACCGTCGGCGGCCGGTTCCGCCCGAAGGCGGTCGCCGGGGTGCCGTGGCCGCCACCGACGACATGCCGGCTGTCGCCGTTGGTGGGGAGGAACCAGTGGAAGGTGAGGGACACCGAAGATCTCCGATCGGGAACGTGGTGTTGCGGCTTGCCGTGGCGCAGAGCGGAGGGACGGGCGGAGGTAGATCGTTCGCGCCGATGCCGGTGCCTACAGCGGGAGTTGAGGGACTTTCGCGCCCCCCGGTTCAGACCGCCGTGGCGAGGAGCGGGGAGCTTCCGAGGGCTGCCGAGAACTGGCCGAGGATCTGGGTGAGCGCCTCGGCGGTGGCCGGGGCGACGGAGATGGAGCCGTCCTCGTGCGCGGTGATGTCCTTGTCGAGGGTGAACCAGCCCTGGACGATGTGGGCGGCGCCCATGGAGTTGAGGACCGGGCGCAGCGCGTAGTCGATGGCCAGGACGTGTGCGGTGCTGCCGCCGGTGGCGAGTGGCAGCACGGTCTTGCCGGTGAGGGCGTACTGCGGGAGCAGGTCGAGGAGCGCCTTGAGGACACCGGAGTAGGAGGCCTTGTAGACCGGGGTGCCGACCACGACGCCGTCGGCGCGCGCGAAGAGTTCGGTGGCCTCGACGATCGCCGGGTGCCTGAAGTCGGCCCCGAGCAGGGCCTCTGCGGGGATGGTGCGTACGTCGAGCGGGATCACCTCGTGCCCTTGGGCGGTCAGCCGGGTGTCCAGGTGGCGCAGGAGTTTTCCGGTGCGGGAGGAGACGGAAGGACTGCCGGAGACGGACAGGACGGTGGCCATGGGACTTCCTTCTGAAGGCTTTGCGGAGCCCGGGCGCCGCTGCTCGGCGGGGTGCCGGGGGTGCGCGGGCGGTACGAACATCGGGCGTTGACCGCCGCGGGCCGTTTTCGGGCACGCCGATTCCCGTCCGGAGTGAACTCCGGCGAGGGCTCAGGCAGTTGGGAAAACGGAAAGGACGCGGCGGATCGGGACGGGAATCAGGCCGCGGAGCAACAGGAGGCACTGGAGACGCGCGCGAGGTCGACGTGCCGTCGCCGCGTGAGGTCCAGTCGCATGTTCATGTCGACGATCGTGACAGTCGCCGAAGACGACAGTCAAGGAAAACCCGACCGATCTCGCATCCCGGACCCTTCACGCGCGACACTCAGTGTGCGGGGCACATCACCCAGGATCACAGGACTGCACATAAGGGATAAATAAGAGCACAATATAAGTGCGCGGCGTAAACCGCAGACCGCATCACCGCGGTCAGGCCTGCACAGCCGAAGGAGACGAGTCATGGCCAATGTCTCGCACACCAGAGGTGACATCCACAGTCACCCTGATGTATCCGAAATGCGGGCACGGTACGCCCGTATGCTCGGCGGTCGCGATGTGGCGCTCGTGGACGGACCGGTGTTCCTGGTCGGTCTGTACTGCGCCGCGTCCCCCTGGATCCTCCACTACACGACAAGCCAGCCCTCCCTCGTGACCCACAACCTGATCATGGGCATCGCGATCGGCCTGCTGGCCCTCGGGTTCACCAACACTCCGGAACGCATGTACGGCCTCAGCGGGGCCCTGTGCGCGATGGGCATCTGGATGATCATCTCGCCGTGGATCGTCGGCGACAGCCCTGACGCGGGTGTGGTGCTGAACAACATCATCATCGGCGCCCTGGCCCTGTGCCTCGGGCTGTTGAGTGCGGGCGCGACAGCGAGAAGTGCCCCCAGGGCATAGCCGGAAGCGGGTCCGGTCCACGGCGGGACCGGACCCGCTCCTCGCGTGAACGGACTGAGCCGGGCGACAGCGGGCACCAGGAGGTCATGGGCACATACCGGCAGGAGGGGCGGAAATGACGATCTCGAGCATCATCGGCGCCATCATCATCGGTACCGTCATCGGCATACTGGGCCGGCTCGTCGTCCCGGGACGCCAGCACATCGGCGTCCTCTGGACGATCGCCGTGGGAATCGTGGCCGCGCTCATCGGTTCGGCGATCGCCGCCGGACTCGACGTGTCCGACACGGACGGCGTCGACTGGGTCGAGTGGCTCATCCAGATCGGGCTCGCCGCCCTCGGGGTGGCCATGCTGGACCGGGCGAAGGCACCGAAGCGCGCGCACAGCAGGCGTCGGTGACCGGGCGGGCACGAACTGTCGGGGCTGTGCGTGCGGTCAGGGCCGGTACACGTACGGCGTCGTCGTCGTGAGGGGTTCGAAGCCGAGGCGTTCCAGGACGGGCCTGCTCTGGTGTGAGGCGTCGACCTGGAGGTAGCGGTAGCCGCGTTCCACGGCGGCGCGGGCGCGGTGGGCGACCAGGGCGCGGTAGATGCCCTTGCCGCGCCAGGCCTCGACCGTGCCGCCGCCCCACAGTCCGGCGAACCGGGTGTGCGGTACGAGTTCCATGCGGGCCGCGCTCACCGGTTCGTCGCCGGCCAGCGCCACGACGGCCACGACCGTGTCGGGGTCGTCGGTGAGCCGGGCGAGCAGTTGGTGCCGCAGCCGGGAGCTGTCGGTGCCGAAGGCCTTCTCGTGCACGTCCGCCACGAGGTCGACGCCGGCCCGGTCGGTCACCGGGACGAGACGGATGCCCTCGGGCGGCTCGGTGTCGAAGGTCAGCCCGGCGACCTCGCCGATCATCAGCGTCTCCTCGGGTTCGGGCGTGAACCCCGCCGTGCGCAGCCGCTGCCCCAGGTCGACGGGGAGGTCATGGCCGTAGAGCTTCCACTCGAACTCGCGCCCGAGGGCGCTGTAGTGGCGGATCTGCTCGGCGATCGCCTCGTCGGCGCGCGCTTCGTCGAGGTCGGACCAGACGACGCCGTTCCACCCGTGGGCGTCGGCGACCTGGCGCACCACGCCCCCCACCCGTTCGATCCGGGCGCCCGGCCCGTCGGGCTGCGCCCCTTCGCGCATGTCACGGTCGTAAAGGGCGAGCACGCCTACATGATCCATGGCGTTACTCCAGCACCCCCATCGGGCGAGCGCAACGGTATGGGCGGCCGCAATACGTCATGTTTCGAGCCATTCGCACATGTGAAGCGGTGCCCCACCTCGAGAAGACCCGGTCAGTCATGCCGACCTCTACGGGCGTTCGCCCTACCCGAGTTCGAGCGTGGTCACCCCGAAGACCCTCTCCCGCGCGAACTCCCGCACCGGTCCCGTGTACATGCGTGCCGTCTCGAAGGACGGAGTGAAGCCGGCTTCCTCCACCATCGCGACGGCAGCCGCGTTCGTCTCGGGCACGTCGATCGCCACGTCCGCCCCCGCCGCCTCGCCGGTCAGCGCGGCGAACAGCGCCCGGGCGTCGTCGGCGGTGTCCGCGAACAGGGGGCCGATGCGGTGGGCGTCCCGGCCGGGGCGGACGACCCCGTAGCCGGTGAGGGCCCGGTTCGCGGAGCCGTCGGCGCTGCCGTCCGCGTCGGCCTCACGGACGAAGGCCCGGTGTCCCGGGGCCGTCAGCCAGTACTGCAGGAAGCGGGGCCGGTCGGCGGGGGTGCAGCCGGCGTCGTACACCGCGATGGCCGCCAGATCCTCCGGCCGTACGGGACGTACGCGCGCCGGTGTCGCGGCGGCGGGGGCGGTTCCGGTGAACCGGAGGGTGCGGTGGGCCGGTTCGAAGCCGGAGCGGCGGTAGTTGTCCTGCTGGGCCACGACCCCGTCAAGGCCGACGGTACGGGTGCCCGCGTGGGCCAGCGCGGTCTTCCAGGTGGTGATCCCGTAACCGCGCCCGCGCAGATCGGGGCGGACGAGATAGAAACCCAAAAAGGCGTACGCGTCTCCGTAGTTGACGACCGAGATCGCCGAGACCGGTTCCCCGCCCACCCTGCCGATGAAGAAGCCCTCGGGATCCTGGGCGAAGAACCCGGCGCTGTCCGACAGCCCCGGATTCCAGCCCTCGTCGGCCGCCCAGCCCGTGACCACCGGCCAGTCCTCGGGCGTGGCCCGGGTGACGACGAGGTCTTCGGGGGTCGGCGAGAGGGGGCCGGCGGAGGCGGTCATGGATGTTCTCCGTTCCGTTCAGTGGGGGGCCGGGGCGGGACGCGGGCCCATCCGACCATGGATCCGGAAGGGGCCGCGACCACGCGATGTGGCCCGCACGTCCGTTCGACTGCCGGGAGGCGAGGTCAAGCGAGCCCGCCTATCGTGTTCGAGGGCGCCGTCCCGGTCCACAGCCGGGCACACCCCTGGAGGCATCATGCGGTCCGCGTACCCACGCCGGGCGCTCGCCTCGGCCGCGACCCTCGCCCTGCTCGGGACGGGTGCGCCGACGGCGACCACGGCGGACGACGAGCCCGACCTGTCCCGCTTCTACCACCAGAAGATCAAGTGGTCGACCTGCCCCGCGGGGGCCGCGTACGAGGTGCCGATGAAGGGCCTCCAGTGCGGCAAGGTGACCGTCCCGCTCGACTACGCGAAGCCGGGCGGCGGCACACTCGAACTGGCGTTGGCACGCTACCGGGCGACCGGGAAGTCCCGGGGTTCCGTGCTGCTGAACTTCGGCGGCCCCGGCGGCCCGGGCGTCAGCCAACTCGCCTACGACGGCAAGGACTTCATGGGTCTGACGAACGGCTACGACGTCGTCTCCTTCGACCCGCGCGGTGTCGGCAGGTCCTCCCCTGTCAGCTGCGGCGAGGACACCGCCACCGACAGCGAGGTGACCGGCGGCGAGATCGAGGACGATCCGCGTGCCGCCCTCGAACAGCTGCGCAGGGCGGCCCAGGCCTGTGCACGGCACTCCGGACCGGTCCTGCGGCACATCGGCACCGTGAACGCCTCCCGCGACCTCGACGTGATGCGTCAGGCCCTGGGCGACAAGAAGCTCAACTATCTCGGATTCTCCTACGGCACCCGGCTCGGCGCGGTGTACGCGGCCCAATTCCCCGAGAAGGTGGGCCGGTTCGTCCTCGACGGTGTCGACACCCTCACCGAGTCCCTCGCCGAGCAGGGGCTCGCGGGCGCCGCAGGGCAGCAGACCGCCCTGGAGGCCTTCCTCAACTGGTGCGTGACGGACATCGCCTGTCCGTTCGGGCAGGACGCGCGCACCGCCCGTGAGCGGGTCGTCGCTCTGGTCCGCTCCCTCGACAAGGACCCGGTGCCGACCGGCTACGGTGACCGTTTCTCGGGGCAGGACCTCGTGGGCGCCATCGGTCAGGGCCTTTACAGCGAACGGATGTGGCCGCCTCTGGAGCGTGCCCTCTCCGCGCTGGTCGAGGACGGGGACGCACGAGGGGTCATGGGGTTCGGCGGCGGAGGGGGGTTCGGGAGCGCGGATGCTACTGTCCCCGTCCTGCCGAGACTGAACCCCGTCCGCAGGAGTCCCTCCCCGGACGCCGACGGCGGGCTCGTCGACGAGGTCGAGATACCCCTCGACAACCTCCCCTCCGCCCTGATGGCGATCAACTGCGCGGACAACCCCGACCGGCCCACCGCGGCACGGATCACCAGGGATCTCCCAGCCCTGCGCGCCAGGTACGAGCGGGTTTCCCCGGTGTTCGGCCGCTACCGGCTCACCGAGGTACTGACCTGCTACGGCCGCCCCAGGGGCACGGACTTCATCCGCACCCGGGTCCGGGACCTGGACACGCCGAAGATGCTCCTGGTGGGCACGCGCGGCGACCCCGCCACGCCGTACCGCTGGACCACGGAGACGGCCGAGCGGCTGGGCTCGTCGGCCGTCGTCCTGGACAACAAGGGCGAGGGCCACACCGGGTACGCCTCCTCGACGTGCGTGCAGCGCAAGGTCGACGCGTTCCTGCTGTACGGGTCCCTCCCGGCCGACGGCAGCTCCTGCGGCGCGGACGACGCCGACTGAGGCGCGCTCGCCGTTGCTACTCCGAATGCCTGACCCCCGAATCGGCCCTAAGGTGCACATATGGAGCACGCTCTGAGTTCCGCGACGCTCACCGAACTGCGGCGCCCGCGCCCCTACCCCGCGGTCTCCGTACTGACGCCGACGCACCGCCGTGAACCCGACAACGCACAGGATCCGGTCCGGTTGCGCAACGCCGTCGCCGAGGCCAAGAGACGCCTGGAGGCCGATCCGGCCGTCACCCGCGAGCGGCGCGTCGATGTCGTCGAGCAGTTGGACAGGGCCCTGACCGAGGTGGATCTCACGCACGCCGAGGACGGCCTGGTGATCTTCGCGGCGCCCGGGGAGCACACGGTGTGGTCGCTGGCCCGGCCGGTGCCCGAGCGGGTGGTCCTCTCGGACACCTTCCTGACCCGGAACCTGGTGGCCGCGCAGGCCGCCGAACGGCCGTTCTGGGTGCTGGCGGTCGCCGCCGACCGTGTCTCGCTGTGGAGCGGGGGCGCGGACCGTGTCGTCGAGGAGAACACCGCGGGATTTCCGCTGAGCCGAAGTCTGGAGGACCCGGACGCCGAGCGGCAGGAGCGCGTCGGCGATCTGCCGAGCGTCTTCCGGGACGAGCACACCCGCCGCTTCCTGCGTGACGCGGACAGCGCGCTGGGCCGCGTCCTGCGGGCGCACCCGCGTCCGCTGTACGTGACCGGGGAACCGGCCGCCCTGGCCGCCCTCGCCGAGACCGGAACCACCACCAGGGACGCGGCACACGTCCCGCACGGCGGCCTCGGGCACGCCCGCGCCGAGACGGTGTGGCAGGCCGTGCGTGCGGTGGTCCTCGACCGGCAGCGGGCGGACGCCGACGCGGTCCGGCGGGAGCTCGAAACGGCGCGTGGCCGGCGGGAGTTCGCCGCCGGCGTGGACGAGGTGTGGCACAGCGCCGCCGAGGGACGCGTCCGGCTGCTCGCCGTCGAGGAGAACTACCGTGTGACGGTCCGGGACGACGACGGCGACCATCTCGTGCCCGCCGCGAGCGGAGACCTCGACGCCCGCGAGGACATCGTGGAGGAGATCGTGGAGCGGTGCCTGAGCACCGGGGCGGAGGTCCGCTTCGTACCGGACGGGACGCTCACCGAGGCGGCGGGGATCGCCGGGGTGCTGCGCTACTGACCCTCGCCTCCCGCCGAGGGGGCGCCGAGGAGGTCGGACAGTCCGCGGTCCACCGCGTCGCCGAGATCCTCCTTCCCCGCCGCCACGACGGCGAAGGTGCGGAGCAGGAAGCGGCTCAGGGCGGGCGTGTCGAACTGGAGCAGGGCCAGGCCGTGCGGGGAGTGGAGTTCCAGGACCGTTCGCGCGGGCCCGCACGGCCAGATGTGCACATCGCCGCCTCCGGCGGGCCGCCGTACGCCCTCCTCCAGCAGGCTCCTGGCGAAGGTCCAGCTCACCCCCTCGCCGTCGAGGGCGACCTCCGCCGGGAAGTCGATCTGCACGGCCAGTGGATCGGTCGAGGCGTAGCGGAGCGTGGCACGGACGGGGAGCTCCTGCTCCTCCGAGGTGATCAGACGTGCGCGCGCGGGCTGTTCGAGGGTGACATCCATGGCAGTCTCCGCTCCCGTTCGGGCCGACGATGGTGATGCCGACGCGTTGTGCCGACGTGGTGTTACGACCCCGAAATGGCCTCTCCGATTACGCGGAATCCTCAGCTTTTAATGTGAGCTGCATCACTGGCGCGTACGGTTTTCCGCGGGGATCACGGACCGCTGGGCGATTCGGGGGCAACCTGACGGTGCGCCCCGGCAGCACACCACCACACATCGCACAAACGACCGTCGAACTGACGCCTGAATGAGTTGCCACTCATCTCCATCGATCCGCCAAGTCGCGTACCCCACCTACGACTTGGCACACCACACGCGTACCGTTTCCGCACCAGGAAAACCGGCCGAGAAGACTGTGGCATATGCCAGAAGCACCACCGTCTCGTGTGTTGCCAAATCCCTTACAGGGCGTCGCGGGCTGTGCAACAGTCGTAACCGGTCCTTCCGTCAGCCTTGGTCGTACCGTCCCTTCATCGGAGTGCGTCATGCCGCCCCATCTCTCCGCGGACCATCCAGCCGCCCAGCCGCCCGCCCGCGGCTCGGTCGACGCGCTCATCACACAGACGCGACAGCTCAAAGGTGACGTGGACGCCGTACGCCGGGACGCACCGGCCGACGGATCGGACCCGCGGGAACGCTGGCAACGCGCCCTGTACGACCTGGCACTCCAGCAACTCAGCGAACTCGACGACCACTTGGCCCAGTTGCGGGACGGACCGGAACCCCTGCCCGAGGCGCCCGCCGCCCGAGCCGTACCGACCGCTCCCCGGGGCGACTCACTGCTCAGCCGCGTGGGCAGCGCGGAGTGGAATCTCCTTACGGACGAAGCCAGTTGGTCCGGCGAGCTGTACGAGATCCTCGGCCGGGACCCCGCCGCCGACCCCCTCACGCTCGACGAGCTGCCCTCCCTGGTCCTCGACGAGGACCGGCCGACGCTCACCGTGATGGTCACGGCCTGCCTGATCGACGCCAAGCCCATCGACGGCGAGTTCCGCATCCTGCGGCCCGACGGCGACGTACGCACCGTGCACATGATGGGCGAGCCCGTCCTCGACGCCGACGGCAGCACCGCCTCCATGTGGGCCGTAGTGCGCGATGTCAGCGAGCTGCGGCGCAGCCGGCGGACGGTGGACGAGAGCCGGGACTCCCTGCAGCGCCACCGGCACCACGCGCAGTCCGAGCGTCGGCTCGCGGTCGAGCTGCAGGAGGCCGTGCTGCCGCCGTGGCGCGGTTCCCTGCGGCTCCCGCACCAGAAAACCGAGACCCTGGACCTGGCCGCGCACTACCTCCCCTCCTCGACGAGCGCGCTGATCGGCGGCGACTGGTTCGACGCTCTCGAACTGTCCGACGGCGACACCCTGTTGAGCGTCGGCGACCTCACCGGGCACGGGGTGACGGTCACCTCGAGCATGGCGATGCTGCTGGGCGCGCTGCGCGGCATGGCCGTGGCGGGCACCCAGCCCGGTCAACTCATGACCTGGCTCAACCAGTTACTCGACGCCTCCGTCCAGCCGGCCCTGGCCGGCGCGGTCTGCTGCCGCTACCGGCCCGAGACCCGCACCCTCACCTGGGCCCAGGCAGGACACCCCGCCCCGCTGCTGTTCCGCGACGGGACGGGACGCGTGCTGGACCCACCGGACGGCGTGCTGCTCGGCGCGACCTCCGGCGCCGCCTACGGACAGGCTGAGGAGACCCTCGAACCCGGTGACATCCTTCTCCTGCACACCGACGGGCTGGTGCCCGGGCTCCACGAAGGCACCGCCGCCACGCACCGCCTGCTCGAACTGGCCCCCCGCTTCGGCGAGGCACGCACGGCGCAGGAATGCGTACGGGCGGTGGTGGAGGAGTTCGGCGAGACCGAGCGCGAGGACGACGCCTGTGTACTCGTCGCCAGGGTGACCCCGTAGTCGCCAGGGGTGACCCCGTAGGGGCCTAGACCCGCGCGTTGTTCCCGCCCCTCCCCTTCGCCTGCTTGGGCAGGGACAGTTTGATCTCCTCGCGGAGCTCGTTGATCTTCGGGTAGCTGGAGTACTCGGCGGTGAGCCGGTACATCTCGCGCAGCCGGTCCCAGGTACGGCGGGACGAGTTCGAGCCCATCGACACCAGGGCCAACCGCGCGTACCCGGCGGCCTGTTCGGGGTCGTCCGCGATGAAGCAGGCGGAGGCCATGGACAGGAAGTCGAAGATCTTCGACCGCTCCCGGCCGTCGACCCTCAGTTCCAGGGCCTTCTGCGCGTAGTACTGGGCGTGCACCGCCGCGGCGGGTTCGTGCTCGGCCAGCGTGCGGTAGGCCAGGGCCTGCATGCCGTACAGGTCCTCCGCCTTGAACATCTGCATCCAGCTCGGCGGCGGCACGTCCCCCTTGTCGGAGACGAAGAGGTCCTCCGCCTGCCCGAGGGTGCGGCGCATCGCCTGGCCGCGCCCCATCGACGCCTGCGCCCAGGCCTCGACCGTGTACAGCATGGCCTGCGTACGGGGCAGGGTCTCGTCGCCCGAGCCGGAGTTGGCGAGCTTCATGAGGTCGAGTGCGTCGTCGGGCCGGCCCAGGTGCACCATCTGGCGGGCCGCCCGGGAGAGCGCCTCCCCGGCGCGCGGCCGGTCGCCGCCCTCCCGGGCCGCGTGGGCGGCGATGACGAAGTACTTCTGGGCCGTGGGTTCCAGGCCGACGTCGTGCGACATCCAGCCCGCCAGGACGGCGAGGTTGGCGGCGACGCCCCACAGGCGCCGCTGGAGGGGTTCGGGGTGTCGGTAGGCGAGCATGCCGCCCACCTCGTTGAGCTGGCCCACCACCGCCTTGCGCTGGAGTCCGCCGCCTCGGGCCGCGTCCCAGGCCCGGAACACCTCGACCGCGCGTTCCAGTTCCTCGATCTCCTGCCACCCGATGGGAGCGGCCTCGTACCGGTCGAAACCGGCGGGATCGACATGCAGGGGGTCGTCCAGGACGGGTGCGTCGGCGGACAGAGTCGGGTCGGTGTGCAGCCAGTCGTGCATGGCACTGCTGAGTGCGGAGCCTGCGGTGAGCGCGACGCCCGCGCCCACCAAGCCGCGTCGGTTGAGCATGAGGTCCATTCCCGTGAATTCGGTGAGGACCGCGGCAGTCCGTTCGGGCGCCCACGGCACGCCGTCGGGAGTTTCCGCACTCCCGCCGCCCGGCCGTTTCCCCACACGCCCGTGCCGGACCAGACCTAAGTCCTCGATGGTCACGACACGGCCGAGACGCTCGGTGAACAGGGCAGCCAGTACACGCGGCACCGGATCGCGCGGGATCTCTCCCGTGTCGATCCACCGCCGCACCCGCGAGGTGTCGGTCGCCAGCTGGGGGTGGCCCATGGCCGCCGCCTGCCGGTTGACCAGCCGCGCGAGTTCGCCTTTCGACCAGCCGGCCAGGCCGAACAGGTCGGTCAGACGAGTGTTGGGTTGTCCGCTCACGTCAAGCCCCCAGGTTCTCGGCTGAGTTGACAGTAACCGTCTGTCAGTTGCTGGGCGACTATTCGCCAGGGTTCGCCAGGGTTCGCCAGATGGTGTGCCACCGGTCAAGGGGTGTCAGGTAGGAAAGCGCCACCCCGGCCCGGTCTCCGTCCGGTTACAGCAGACGCACTCCCCAGGGTGCGTCCGGGAGTCCGGGCCGGGTGGCGCATGACCGTCGCAGGCACACGAAGGGATCTGTTTCTCCCATGTACGCAGCATCGTCCTCCGTGTCCGCCCCTCCCCGGCTGCTGCACCCCCGCCCGGGTGGCAGCGGCCCCTATCTCGACCCCTCGCGTCCGGCTGCCCCGGCCCTCGGTGCCGGTGCCGGCCGGGGGCGGCGGCTGCCGGGGATCGCCGCGCAGCCGCTCAGCGGGAGACTCGACCTCTCCGGGCCCCAGGGCGCCCAGCTGCGCGCGGCGATCGCCTCGGTGCACCGGATCTGCCCGGAGTTCGCGCCGGTGCAGGTGCTGCGCCGCAGCGGACGCTCCGTACTCCTGGTCGGGACGACAGGGCGCAGCACGGCCGTCGCGAAGTGTTTACTGGACCATTCACCGGCCTGGGCCGAACGCATCCGGCACGAGATAGCCGCATACCGCTCGTTCGTCCGGCACCGCCCGCCGGTGCGGGTGCCCCGGCTGATCGCGGCGGACCCGGACAACTGCACGCTGGTCATCGAGCGGATGCCCGGCCGGGTCGCGGCCCTGCAGCGGCACCCGACGGAGGCGCCGCCGCGTGCGGACATCAGGGCGGCGCTCAGCGCGATCTGCCGGCTCAACAGCTGGCGTCCACCGGCGGGCACCTTCGACGCCCCGCTGGACTACGCGGCACGGATCTCCCGGTATCACGAGCTGGGGCTGCTCACCGACCGGGACATGGGCGATCTGCAGAAGCTGGTGCACGGCATCGCGCACTCGGCGGGCCGCCAGGGCATGGGCCAGTTCTGCCACGGCGACGCACTCCTGTCCAACATCCTCCTCTCACCGGCCGGTCCAGTGCTGGTGGACTGGGAGCACGCGGGCTGGTATCTGCCGGGGTACGACCTGGCGACGCTGTGGGCGGTCCTCGGCGACGCGCCGGTGGCCAGGCGGCAGATCAGCCAGCTCGCGCAGTCGGCGGGACCGGCGGCACGGGACGCCTTCCTGGTGAACCTGATGCTGGTACTGACGCGCGAGATCCGTACGTACGAGCTGGCGGTGCAGCGTTCGATGCACGAGCCGACCCCGGTGGCCCCGGGTCCGGCCGGACCGGGTGCCGTGCCGTCCGGTGAGGAACAGCGGCTGCTGCTGAGGCGGCTGCACGACGACTGCCAGCTGGCCCGCCGGGCCGTGCGTGCGGCGGTCGGCACTCGCTGAGGGGCAAGTGGGCCCGTGACGCGCCTGGACAGCGGCGCGTCGCGGGCCTTCGCCGTGTCCGGCGGGCAGGACGTGCGGCCGGGCCGCCACGAAAGTTCCCGCACCCCTCTTGACATGGGAAGTCTCCGTTCTTTGGGCATGATTGACGGACCGTCGGGCAGCCGAGCCACTAAGGTGCGTACCGGCCCCGCACGTCCGCCACTCCCCCACACCCGCCCGACCCCGGAGGCCGTTTTGCGAGGATCCGCCACCGACCCCACTCCCCCCACCGATCCAGGACGCAGACGTCTGCGCAGAACCGCCGGGACACTCGCGTCCGCGGCCCTGCTGCTGCCACTGCTCGGCGCGGCCCCGGCCGACAGCGGCGCCCCGGCCGACAGCGGCGCCCCGGCCACCCGGCTGCAGCGCGCCTTCGCCGCGGCGGCGGACCAGTACCACGTGCCGCAGAGCGTCCTGCTCGCCGTCTCCTATCTCCAGTCCCGCTGGGACACGCACGCCGGGGCGCCCAGCGTCACCGGCGGCTACGGCCCGATGCACCTCACCGACGCCCGGACGGCTCTCGCGAACGCCCCGCACCACAGCGAGGGCACGGAGGACCCGCGCGGTGACAGTGCCCGGCCGCCCCTGCACCCCACCACCGAGGTACCCACTCAGGCCGAACTCCCGCCCCGACTGAGCACGTTGACGAAGGCGGCCGAGCTGACCGGCCTGCCCGCCGAGCAGCTCCGCACCGACCCCGCCGCCAATGTGGCCGGGGGCGCCGCACTGCTGGCCGCCGCCCAGCGGGACCTGGCCGAGCCGCTGAGCGCAGACCCGGCGGACTGGTACGGAGCGGTGGCCCGCTTCTCCGGCGCCGACGACACCGCCACGGCCGCCGCGTACGCCGACGACGTGTACGCCGTACTGCGCGGCGGCGAGCAGCGCACGACCGACGAGGGCCAGCGGGTCGCCCTCGCGGCGCGCCCCGAACTGGCCCCCGACACAGCCCAGTTGAAGCGGACCGGGCTGCGCAGGGTGTCCGCCGAGGGCACCGAGTGCCCGACGACGGTGTCCTGTGAGTGGATTCCGGCACCGTACGAGGAGTTCGGCGACAACGACTACGGCAACCACGACCTGGGCAACCGGCCGGCCTCCCAGCGCATCCGGTACATCGTCGTCCATGACACCGAGGGCGCCTGGGAGGGCGTGCTGAACATGGTCCAGGACCCGACCTATGTGTCCTGGAACTACACGCTGCGCTCGACGGACGGGCACATCGCGCAGCATGTGAAGGCGAAGGACGTGGCCTGGCACGCGGGCAACTGGTACGTCAACGCCAAGTCGATCGGACTGGAGCACGAGGGTTTCCTGGCGAATCCGGACGCCTGGTACACGGAGGCGATGTACCGTGCGTCGGCCCGGCTGGTGAACTATCTGGCGGCCAAGTACGACATCCCGCTGGACCGGCAGCACATCATCGGCCATGACAACGTGCCGGGACCGACCACCTCAACGGTCTCCGGTATGCACACCGACCCGGGCCCCTACTGGGACTGGCAGCACTACTTCACGCTGCTGGGCCGCCCCTTCGAGCGCACGGCTCATGTGCGGGGCGACAGCGCGGTGGTGACGATCCGGCCGGACTACGCGTCGAACCGGCCGAAGTACACGGGCTGTGTCACCTCGGGCCAGGCGTGCCCTGCCCACGGGTCGAGCGAGGTGCGGCTGTACTCGCAGCCGGACACGACGTCGCCCCTCGTCAAGGACATCGGTACGCACCCCTCGGGCAGCGGTGTCTCGTCGATCGACGTCAACGACGTCGGCGCACGCGCCTCCACCGGCCAGCAGTACGCCGTCGCCGAACGCAGGGGCGACTGGACGGCGATCTGGTACCTGGGCCAGAAGGCCTGGTTCCAGAACCCGGCGGCGAACCCGACGGCGGTGGCCGCCGTCGGCGCGCTCGTGACACCGAAGGACGGTCTGACGGAGATCCCGGTGTACGGGAGGGCGTACCCGGAGGCCTCGGCCTATCCGGCGGGTGTGCCGGCCCAGGCGGTCTCGCCGCTGTCCTACAAGCTGCCCGCCGGGCAGAAGTACGTGGCCGGGGACAAGGTGCCGGGCGAGTACGACTACGCGGTCACCTTCGACACGTCCTCACACCGGGTCGTGGTCGGCAAGGATCAGTACTACGAGATCCAGTTCGGCCACCGGGTGGCGTTCGTCAGGGCGGCGGACGTACGGCTCACGCTTTCCTGAGCGACCGATCTTCCTGAGCCGTCGACGACAGAGGTGAGGGCCGGTTCCGCCGCGTGGCGGAATCGGCCCTCACCTCTGTGAACAGCGCTTCAGGCCGTCTGGAAGAGCTCCGCGGGCAGCGGCTTGAGCAGGGCGTACAGGTCGTCGGTGATCGGGCGGTCCCAGGCCGCGATGGTCACCAGCACGTTGTCGCTGCGGTCGAACTGCACGCAGGCGATACGGCTCTCGGAGAGCTTGAGGCGGCGCACGATCAGGAGGTTGTCGCCCTGCATCACCGGGACGTCCTCGGTGCCGACGACGGTGACCTCCTCCTCGTTCTCCAGGGCCAGCAGCAGCTGGGCGACCTCGAAGGGGATCTCGTCCTCGGCGACGTCACGTGCCGGGGAGCCCTCCGGCAGGTTGCCGATGACCATCGCGGGGCCACGGCCGCCGAACAGGTCGTAGCGCAGGAAGACGCCCTGGCAACTGCCGTCGGGCGCGGGCAGCAGGCCCGCGCCGAGGTTGCCGGGCCAGTCGCCCGGATCCATGGCCAGAACATCGAAGTCGGGGCCGGCGGGAGTGGCGCTGCGGCGGCGGAGGAACGACATACGGCCATGGTACGTGTCCGGCCGAACCTCGTGTCCCACGGGCGCGTCAAACCGGCTGGGCGGCCGGCCTGCCCGTCTGCTTGTGCCGCTCGTGGTGGCGGGCGACGCGGGCCCGGTTCCCGCAGGCCGGTTTGCACCACTCCTGGCGCGGATGCTCCTTGAGGAAGTACCGCACGCAGCGCGGCGCGTGGCAGGCCCGCAGCCGCTCCCGGTCCGCACCGGCCAGAAACGCGACGGCGGCCTGCGCGAGCACGGCCACGATCTCCACCTCGCCGCGCACCCCCTGGTGGCGTACGACGGGTTCGGCGTCGTCGGCCCAGTCGAGCACGGGGACGGTGGGGGTACGGGCGGCAGCCGCGTTGAGCAGCCGCAGCGCCTCGGCCAGGGGCAGCAGCCGTGCCGCGTCCGCCGGGCTCGGTTCCCCGGGCCGTACCGCGCGGGCGAAGAGGGTCCGCACGGCGGCGCGCAATTCCCGTACGGCGCTCAGCGTGGCCTCGTCGGCGGCGAAGTCGGCGGCGCCGGGCACCATGTCGCGGTGGGCGCGCACCCAGGTGGTGAGGCCCGCGGTGTCGCCGAGGTCGTCGGCGATGCCGCCGTCGCCGTCGTGGCGGACGGTGAGGGCGAGGTCGAGGGCGAGCCGCGTGTCACCGCTGATGTCGCTGCTGCTGTCGCTGTCGCCGTCGCTACTGATGTCGCTACTGATCAGGTCCCGCATGACGCTAATGCTAATCCCAGAGGCATCCATTAGCACCGCAGGGGCGGCCCCGTCGCCGCGGGGCCGCCCCTGCCGCGGCTTTATCTCGTGGTCAACGCGCTCTCAGGTCAGGTCGAACTCCCCTTCCCGGGCCCCCGAAACGAACGCGCCCCATTCCGCGGGCGTGAAAATCAGGGAAGGGCTGTGCGGGCGGCCACTGTTGCGCATCGCGATGAAACCCTCGACAAAGGCGATCTGGACATCCCCTCGCCCACTGCTGCTCGACTGCCAGTCGGCGTTGCTGAGGTCCAGCTCCGGCTTGTCCCAGCCCGCGAGCGGGTGCTCCTGGATCGTGCTCTCGGCCACGTCCGTGCTCCTCCCGGTTACCGTCGTCCGCGGCCAGCCTAGCCATCGGTTCCTGCCGCCGACAGGCCACGTGAGGGGGACGCTTCAGGAGGTGGGCGGTTCGCTGCCGACGAGCCACATGGAAAAGAACTGGGAGCCGCCGCCGTAGGCGTGCCCGAGGACTCTGCGGGCCCCGTCCACCTGGTGTTCCCCGGCGAGCCCGCGCACCTGAAGGGCCGCTTCCGCGAAGCGGATCATGCCGGAGGCGCCGATCGGGTTCGTCGACAGGACGCCGCCCGACATGTTGACCGGCAGGTCCCCGTCGAGTTCGGTGACCCCGGCCTCGGTGAGTTTCCAGCCCTCGCCCTCGGCGGCGAAGCCCAGGTTCTCCAGCCACATGGGTTCGTACCAGGAGAACGGTACGTACATCTCGACGGCGTCGATGTCCCGGCGCGGGTCGGCGATCCCGGCCTGCCGGTACACGTCGGCCGCGCAGTCCCGGCCCGCCTTCGGGGACACGGCGTCCTTGCCCGCGAAGAGCGTGGGTTCGCTGCGCATCGCGCCGCCGTGCAGCCAGGCGGGCCGGCGCGGTGAACGGGCGGCTCCGGCGCGGTCGGTGAGGACCATCGCGACGGCGCCGTCCGAGGAGGGGCAGGTCTCCGAGTAGCGGATCGGGTCCCACAGCATGGGTGAGGCCTGGACCTTCTCCAGCGTGATGTCGTGCTCGTGCAGATGCGCGTACGGGTTCAGCAGCGCGTTGCGCCGGTCCTTGTACGCGACCAGCGAGCCGACCGTGTCGGGGGCGCCGCTGCGGCGCATGTACGCGCGGACGTGCGGGGCGAAGAAGCCGCCGGCGCCGGCCAGCAGGGGCTGCTGGAAGGGAATCGGCAGGGACAGTCCCCACATGGCGTTCGACTCGGACTGCTTCTCGTAGGCCAGGGTGAGGACGGTGGAGTGGACGCGGGAGCGGACGAGGTTGGTGGCGACGAGGGCCGTGGACCCGCCGACCGAGCCCGCCGTGTGGACGCGCAACATCGGTTTGCCGACCGCGCCTAGCGCGTCGGCGAGATACAGCTCGGGCATCATGACGCCCTCGAAGAAGTCGGGCGCCTTGCCGATGACGACGGCGTCGATGTCGGCCCACGTCAACTCGGCGTCGGTCAGGGCACGTTGGGCTGCTTCCCGGACCAGTCCGGCCATGGAGACGTCCCGGCGGGCGGCGACATGCCTGGTCTGGCCGATCCCGACGACCGCCACGGGCTCACTGGGCATGACGGGACTCCCCTTCGAGTACGGCGACGAGGTTCTGCTGGAGGCAGGGCCCGGAGGTGGCGTGGGCGAGGGCCCGGTCGGACTCGCCCCGGTGGATGCGAGCGGCGGCCTCGCCGATGCGGATGAGCCCGGCGGCCATGATCGGGTTGGCGGCCAGGGCACCCCCGGAGGGGTTCACCCGGACGTCGTCGCCCAGCCGGAGCGCCTTTCTGAGGACCACCTCCTGGGAGGTGAACGGCGCGTGCAACTCGGCGGTGTCCACGGGCCGTTCGAAGGCGCCGGCCTTCTCGGCGGCGAGCCGTGTCGAGGGTGAGTCGGTCAGCTCGCGCACGCCGAGCGAGTGGGCCTCGATGCGGTGGTCGATGCCCCGGATCCAGGCGGGCCGTTCGCACAGGTCCCGGGCGCGGTCACCGGCCGCGAGGATCACGGCGGCGGCCCCGTCGCCGATCGGCGGGCAGTCACCGGTGCGCAGCGGCCGTACGAGGTAGTCCCCTTGTGGCACCGAACCCCGCAGCTGGGCGTGGGAGTTGGCCTCCGCGTCCGTCCTGCTCCGGGCGGCTACGGCGGCGAGCGCGGGCTCGTCGGTCTCGCCCGCGTCGATGAGCGCCTGCGCCTGGAGCGCGGCGAGTGCCACGGAGTCCGGCCACAGGGGCGCCACGTAGTACGGGTCGAGCTGCCGGGTCAGGACGTCCCGCACCGAGCCCGGCGACGACTTGCCGTACGAGTACACGAGGGCCGTGTCGGTGTCGCCCGTGAGCAGCTTGGTCCATGCCTCGTACAGCGCCCACGCCCCGTCCATCTCCACGTGCGACTCGGAGATGGGCGGCCAGGCGCCGACGCCGTCGAGGGCGAGGGTGAAGGAGAAGGCGCGGCCCGCGAGGTAGTCGGAGGAGCCGGAGCAGGTGAAGCCGATGTCGCTGGTCTTCAGGCCGGTCCGGTCGAGCACCTCGTGCAGGACCGGCATGAGCATCTCGACCTCGGAGAGCTCCTCGCTGGTGCGCCGGTGATCGGTCTGGGCGAAGGCGACGACGGCGATCTCGCGTGTCACAGCAGCTCCTTGTACGTCTCGTAGTCCGCGTCGGGCTCGCCGGTGGGCCGGTAGTGGTCGGGATAGCGGCCCCCTTCCGTCCACACCGGCTCCACCCGCAGCCCCATCCGGACCTGGTCGTACGGGATGCCGCCGATCCGGCCGTGCAGGGCGAGGTCGGCGCCGTCGAGGGCGATGTGCGCGTACACGTAGGGCACTTCGATGTCGAGGTTGCGGGCCTTGATGTTGACGATGCAGAACGTGGTCACGGTGCCCCCGGGGCCCACCTCGACCTGCTCGGCCGTGCCGACACCGCAGGTGGGACAGGCCCCCCTGGGCGGGACGTACACCTTCCGGCAGGACGGGCAGCGCTCGCCGACGATGCGGCGCTCGGCGAGGGCGCCGATGTAGGCGGTCTGGGCGCGGCCGGGCGAGTAGGTGTAGTCGAGGCGTGCCTCGGCGACGATGCCGGTCACCATGTCCTCGAACTGCCCGTCGTGGTCGGCCGGTTGTGCTTCGGCGTCGCCGTCGTACGGCTCGAAGCAGGCGATGTCCGTGATCGCGCCGGAGCGTTCCGCCGCCCAGCGGACGCGGACGCGCATTCCGGTGCGGACGGCGTCGGGGCCGGACGCGTCGAGGGCGTGCAGGAGGGCCGTGTCGGCGCCGTCGAGCCGGACCAGGACCCAGGCGAAGGGCGTGTCGAGGGGCTGGCCGCGGCGCGGGGCGGGGTTCCAGGCCCAGGTGGTGACGGTGCCGGTGGGGGCGACTTCCACGAGGTCGCGCAGTTCGTCGGCGGTCACCGGGTCGTACTCGACGGGCGGGACGAGGGTGCGGCCGTCGGCGGTGCGGACGCCGAGGACGACCTGTTCACGCAGGCCGGTCAGGAAGGCGCTCTGGACGGGGCCCAGGGAGCGGGTGAAGGGGAATTCGACGATCAGGGGGGCTTTGAGGACTTCGGTGGTCATCCTGGGGCTCCTTCGCTGTCAGGCGCGCCGGTAGACGGGTGGGCGCTTCTCGGCGAAGGCACGGGTGCCTTCCTTGGCGTCGGCGGTGTCGAAGATGGGCCAGCCGCGCTTGAGTTCGGCGGCGAGGCCCTCGGTCTCGGTCAGTTCGGCCGTCTCGTACACGGAGGCCTTGACGGCCTCGACGGCGAGCGGGCCGCAGGCGTTGACGCGTTCGGCGATCTCGAGAGCCTTGTCCAGGGCGGTTCCGTCGGGGACGACGTGTCCGATCAGGCCGATCGCGGCGGCCTCCTGGGCGCTGTAGGGGCGTCCGGTCAGCAGCATTTCCAGGGCGTGGGTGCGCGGGATCTGCCGTTGAAGGCGCACCGTGGAGCCGCCGATCGGGAAGAGACCCCGCTTGACCTCGAAGAGTCCGAAGGTCGCCGACTCGCCCGCGACGCGGATGTCGGTGCCCTGGATGATCTCGGTGCCGCCGGCGACGCAGTACCCCTCGATCGCCGAGATCACCGGTTTGCGGGGGCGGTGGTGGCGCAGCATCGCCTTCCAGTGCAGGTCCGGGTCGGCCTTGAGCCGGGGGCGGTACTTCTCGCCCTCCAGACCGCTTCCGGCCAGGGCCTTCAGGTCCATGCCGGCGCAGAAGGCGCCCCCGGCTCCGGTGAGCACGATCGAGCGGACGGCGTCGTCCTCGTCCGCCTCGAGCCAGCCGTCGTACAGCCCGACGAGCATCGGCAGCGAGAGCGCGTTCTTGGCTTCCGGCCGGTTGAGCGTGAGCACCAGCGTGGCGTTCTCACGCCGGACGGTCAGGTGTTCCGTGCCACCCATCGCCCATCTCCCCTCTGAAAGAACGAGAACAGGTGAAAGAACGAGAACAGGTTGCAGGAGCGGAGGAAGCACTTCAAGGGTTTTCTGACAGGTAGTCAGATTTCTTCGACGCTTCCCCTTCACAGTTGCCGCGCCCTTTGCTCTGATGACCGGCGAGCCGACAACCGCCAGGGATGCCCGGGGTCAGGAGGAGCGGTGGAGTACAACCTTGCCGACCTGTTCGAGTCGGTCGTGGACGTGGTGCCGGATCGTGCGGCGCTCGTGTACCTCGACCATCCAGGTACGGGCGCGGAACGCCGCCTGAGCTACGCGGAGTTGGACGCCGCCGCCAACCGGATCGCCCATCATCTGATCGACAGCGGGATCCGCCCCGGCGAGCATCTGGGGCTGCACCTCTACAACGGGGTCGAGTACCTCCAGACGGTACTGGGGTGCCTGAAGGCGCGGATCGTGCCGGTCAACGTCAACTACCGCTACGTGGAAGAGGAGTTGGTGTACCTCTACCGGGACGCCGACCTCGCCGCCCTGGTGTTCGACGCGGAGTTCACCGAGCGGGTGGCGACGGCAGGGCCCTCGGCACCGACGCTGCGGCATCTGATCCGCGTGGGTGAACCTCCCTCGGGAGCATCCGAGTTGGAGGCGGTGCCCTTCGCCGGGGCGGAGGCCGCCGGGTCCCCGGAGCGGGGCTTCGAGGCCCGCTCGGGCGACGACCAGTTCATCATCTACACCGGCGGTACCACGGGCATGCCCAAGGGGGTGATGTGGCGGCAGGAGGACCTGTTCTTCTCCGGGCTGGGCGGTGGCGCCCCGACCGGCGAGCCGGTCAAGTCGCCGCAGGAGCTGGCCGAGCGGGTGGCGGCCGGCGGAGAGGGGATCACGTTCTTCCCCACTCCCCCGCTGATGCACGGCACGTCGACCCTGACCGCCTTCATCGGCTTCAACTTCGGCCAACGTGTGGTGATCCACCGCAAGTTCACCCCCGAGGACGTGCTGCGCACGATCGAGAAGGAGAAGGTCACCAGTGTGTCCCTGGTGGGCGACGCGATGCTGCGTCCACTGATCGACGCGTTGAGCGGGCCGATGAAGGGCACGGACTGCTCGTCCCTGTTCAACATCTCGTCGTCGGGCGCGATCCTGTCGGAGACGGTGCGTGCCGAGTTCCAGGCCCTGGTGCCCAACGTGATGCTGCTGAACAACTTCGGGTCGTCGGAGTCCGGCTTCAACGGCACGGCCACCGAGGACTCGGGCCCCGCGCGCGGCTTCCGTATCCGCGTCCACTCCCGCACGCAGGTGGTGGATCCGGCGACCTACGAGGCGGTGCCGCCGGGTGAGGTGGGCCGGATCGCACAGTGCGGCCACGTACCGCTCGGCTACTACAACGACCCGCGCAAGACGGCGGAGACCTTCTTCGAGAAGGACGGCGAACGGTGGGTGCTGCTCGGCGACATGGCGACCGTCGACGAGGAGGGCGTCGTCACCGTCCTCGGGCGGGGCTCGCAGTGCATCAACACCGGCGGGGAGAAGGTGTATCCGGAGGAGGTCGAGCAGGCGCTCAAGTCCCATCCGGACGTGTACGACGCGCTGGTGGCCGGTGTTCCGGACACGAAGTGGGGCAACCATGTGGCGGCGGTGGTGCAGTTGCGGAAGGGGGCTCCGCAGCCTTCGCTGGAGGAGGTCCAGTCCTACTGCCGTACACATCTGGCCGGTTACAAGATCCCTCGCCAGCTGGTGATCACCGAGACGATACGGCGCTCACCCAGCGGCAAGGCGGACTACCGCTGGGCCCAGGAGGTGGCGGTCGGCGCGGACCGCTAGACGGAGCCCGCGACTCGCCGTGGGCCGGCCGGGACGACGGGCGTACGCTGTGCGCGCGGTCGATCCGGGTTTTTTGAACGGAGGGTGACGCAGGGCCGTACGCGAGGTCGGCGGCCCTGTCCTGCGAGCCCGGTCCGCCGTGCCATCAGCGCTTCGCACGGAAGGACCCACGGGTGTCGCACCACACGCCCCCTCGTCAACACCCGAAGACGGACACGGACGACACGGACGACGCGCACGGGACAACGGCCGAGGAAGCGTCGCCCGCTCCCACGGTGAACGACACCGAGTCCGGCGCTACGACGGACGGGGATCCGGCGGACGTAGAACCCGCAGACGTGGAAGCGGAGGGCGTTGAACCGGGGGGCGTCCAACCGGCGGACGAGAAGTCGGCCGGCACGACGACGATCGTCGCGGCGGACGAGCCGGGCGCACGCCCCGTGGCGGGCGAGACGGCCGACGGCGCCGGGGACACGGAGGCGTCCGACGAGGCCGCCGTCACCCGTGTGGCTTCCGCCGACGCCGAGTCCGCCGACGCGGCGGCCCCCGACTCCACGTCCACCACGTCCACCGCCTCCACCGACGAACCCGAACCAGCCGGGGCCGCCTCCTCCGGCGTCCGCCCCGGCTGGTTCGGCTGGCGCCGTCGTTTCCCCCGCGCCGCACGTGCCGTACGGGTGGGGACGAGTGTCCTGGCCGGTGTGCTGGTGATCGGTGTGCTCCTCATGCCCAACCGCCTCGACCGGATGACCGTCGCGTCGTTTTTCCGGCTCCCGGTCGAGGCGATCTTCCTCGCGGCCGTCCTGCTCGTCCTGCCGTCGAAGGCACGGCGGATCACGGCCGTCGCCCTGGGGGC
This sequence comes from Streptomyces sp. NPDC047042, assembly GCF_040644035.1. NCBI lineage: Bacteria > Bacillati > Actinomycetota > Actinomycetes > Kitasatosporales > Streptomycetaceae > Streptomyces > Streptomyces sp. NPDC047042. The sequence goes on from NZ_JBEYVP010000028.1 coordinate 62,910, forward strand.
GTTTCTCGGGCTGTCCACCGTCCTGAAGTGTCTCGACATGGGCTTCTACCAGACCCTGGCCCGGCCGTTCGACCTGGTCTTCGACTGGGTTCTGTTCTCCGACGCGGCGGACTTCCTGAAGGACTCGCTCGGTCGCTCGGGTGAGGTGCTCGCGGTGATCGGCGTGATCGTCCTGCTGATCGCCGTTCTCGCGCTGAGCTCGCTCGCCGTGGTGCGGCTGGCCGACCTGATGGCCAGGCACCGCCCCGTCGCCGTGCGCGGCACGCTGGCCCTCGGCACCGCGTGGATCGTCTGCTTCACCATGGGCGTGCAGGCAGGCGGGGTGACGATAGCCACCAAGGGCTACTCCCAGTACCTCACCAACAAGGTGGAGTACGTCCGTGAAGGCCTCGGGGACGCCGAGGTCTTCGACAAGCAACTCCGCGTCGACGCCTTCGCGAACACCCCGACCGACCAGTTGCTGACCGGACTGCGCGGCAAGGACGTGCTGTTCACCTTCATCGAGAGCTACGGCAGGGTGGCGATCGACGATCCGGCGATGGCACCGGAGATCGACGCGACACTCAAGGAGTCCGACGCCAGGCTCAAGTCGGCCGGTTTCGCGGCCCGCAGCGGCTGGCTCACCTCACCCGTGGCGGGCGCCGGCAGCTGGCTGGCCCACTCGACGTTCCTGTCCGGTCTGTGGATCAAGAACCAGCAGCGGTACCGGACCGTGACCACCAGCGACCGCGCCACCCTGACCAGCTACTTCCAGAAGACCGGCGCCTGGCGCACGGTCGGCATCGTCCCCGGCGTCCGTAAGGCCTGGCCCGAGGGCAAGTACTTCGGCCTCGACCACATCTACGACTCGACGCACCTCGGTTACCAGGGGCCGTACTTCAGCTGGACACCGGTGCCGGACCAGTTCAGCCTGGAGGCCTTCCAGAAGCTCGAACACGGGAAGAAGAACCGGGACCCGATCATGGCGGAGATCATCCTGGCCTCCAGCCACAATCCCTGGTCCCCGATCGCCCACATGATCGACTGGAACGACCTCGGGGACGGCACGATCTTCAACAAGATCAAGAAAGAGGGCACGAACCCCACGGAGGTCTGGAAGAGCGCCAAGCGCGTGCGGACCGAGTACCACAAGGCCATCCAGTACTCCATGGACAGCATGATCCAGTGGGTCCAGCGCTACGGCGACGACAACACCGTTCTCGTCCTGCTCGGCGACCACCAGCCCGTCCCCCTGGTCACCGGGGGCAGCACCAGCAAGGACGTGCCGGTCACGATCATCGCCCACGACCCGAAGGTACTGGACCGCGTCGCCGACTGGGGCTGGACGGACGGCCTCAAGCCCGCACCCAACGCCCCGGAGTGGGGCATGGACAAGTTCCGCGACCGCTTCATGACGGCGTACGGGCAGAAGTAGAAGCGTGAGCGGCCCGCGCTCCGCGCGGGCCGACACCTACCCGTTTTCGGAGCAGGACCCCTTGCACGCGTCTCGCCGCCCTGGATTACTGATCCAGAACACCTCGACCGAATGATCGGTCGCCCGGGTCGGGTGCCGGCGACCGCGATGTGAGGGAGACGTCCGATGGCGGATGCGACGGAGTGGCTGGACGCGGGCGAGCGCCTCGGCCTCGAGGCCCTGCGCGCACTTCAGCTCGAGCGGCTGCGGGCCTCGCTGCGCTACTCCTACGACAACGTGCCCTTCTACCGCGCCTCCTTCGACAAGGCCGGCGTCCACCCGGACGACTGCCGTTCCCTCGCCGATCTGTCCCGGTTCCCCTTCACCACCAAGGCGGACCTGCGCGACACCTACCCGTACGGGATGTTCGCCGTCCCCCGCGACCAGGTCCGCCGTATCCACGCGTCGAGCGGCACCACCGGGCGCCCCACGGTCGTCGGTTACACGGCGAACGACCTGTCCCTGTGGGCCGACCTGGTCGCCCGTTCGATCAGGGCGGCGGGCGGCCGACCCGGCGACACGGTTCATGTGGCGTACGGGTACGGCCTGTTCACCGGCGGTCTCGGCGCCCACTACGGCGCGGAACGGCTCGGCTGTACGGTGATCCCGGCGTCCGGCGGAATGACGGCACGCCAGGTCCAGCTGATCCAGGATCTGCGGCCCGGGATCATCATGGTGACGCCCTCCTATCTCCTGACGATCCTCGACGAGTTCGAGAAGCAGGGCGTCGATCCCCGGGGCACCTCCCTGCGGGTCGGCATCTTCGGGGCCGAACCGTGGACCGAGCGGATGCGTGAGGAGATCGAGGAGCGGTTCGCGATCGACGCGGTCGACATATACGGGCTGTCCGAGGTGATCGGCCCGGGAGTCGCCCAGGAGTGCGTGGAGACCAAGGACGGGCTGCACGTGTGGGAGGACCACTTCTTCCCCGAGGTCGTCGACCCGATCACGGGCGAGGTGCTGCCCGAGGGAGCGAAGGGGGAACTGGTGTTCACCTCGCTCACCAAGGAGGCGATGCCGGTGATCCGCTACCGGACCAGGGATCTGACGCGGCTGCTGCCCGGTACGGCTCGCGTGTTCCGGCGGATGGAGAAGGTCACCGGGCGCAGCGACGACATGCTGATCGTGCGCGGAGTGAATCTCTTCCCCACCCAGATCGAGGAGATCGTCCTGCGCACACCGGGCGTCGCACCCCATTTCCAGCTCCGGCTGACCCGCGAGTCCCGCCTCGATCACCTCACCGTCCGGGCCGAGGCCCGCCCTGGAGCAACCCCGGAGACCCGGGACGCGGCGGCCCGGGCCATCGCGACGGCGGTGAAGGACGGTATAGGGGTCTCGGCGGCGGTGGAGATCGTCGAGCCGGAGACACTGGAGCGGTCGGTGGGGAAGATCCGGCGGGTGGTGGATCTCAGGTCGCGCTGACGTCGGCGCGACCCCGCTGACTGGGAAAACCGCAGGTCGGATGCCGTTGTCAGTGGTCGGTTCTACTGTGGGGCGAGATCGAGAATCCGCGCCGAGGAGACAAAGAGGTTCCCATGACGACCCTGACTGACCGCCCGAACAGCGCGCTGCTCGTCATCGATGTCCAGAACGGCGTGGTGGACGGCGCTCACAACCGCGACAAGGTGATCGCGAACATCAACACCCTCGTCGACAAGGCCCGCACGGAGGGTGTGCCCGTGGTCTGGGTGCAGCACTCCAGCGACGAGCTGAGGACGGGCAGCGAAAGCTGGCAGTACGTGCCGGAACTGGTCCGCCGTGACACCGAGCCCCTCGTCCACAAGAAATACGGCGACTCGTTCGAAGCCACGGAACTGGAGGACGTCCTCGCGGAGCGCGGGGTCGGCCGGCTGGTCGTCACGGGCGCCCAGACCGACGCGTGCATCCGCTCCACGCTGCACGGCGGCTTCGTGCGCGGATACGACGTGACGCTCGTCGGCGACGCCCACACCACGGAGGACCTCACGAAGTACGGAGCTCCGACGCCGGCCGAGGTGATCGCGCACACCAACCTCTACTGGCAGTTCCAGGACGCTCCGGGGCGCAGCGGTGAGACCGTCAGCACGGTGGAGACGACCTTCGCCACTCAGGACGAGGGCTGACGGTCAGGGCGAGGGGGACCGTCAGGAATCCGCGAACCGGTCCCTCAGCTCCCGCTTGAGGATCTTCCCGCTCGCGTTGCGCGGCAGTTCGTCCACGAACAGCACCCGCTTCGGTGCCTTGAAGTGGTCGAGCTTCTCGCGGGCGTGGGCGAGAAGTTCCGCTTCGGTGACCTCGCCCCGGGGGACGACGATCGCGGTGACCGCCTCGATCCAGCGCTCGTCGGGAAGGCCGACGACGGCCGCCTCGGCGACCCCCGGGTGGGTGTAGAGGGCGTCCTCGACCTGGCGTGAGGCGATCAGTACGCCACCGGAGTTGATGACGTCCTTCACCCGGTCGACAACGGTGTAGTAGCCGTCGGCGTCCCGGACGACCAGGTCGCCCGAGTGGAACCAGCCGTCCTTGAAGGCGGCTGCCGTCTCCTCGGGCTTGTCCCAGTAGCCCTCGCACAACTGCGGGGAACGGTAGACGACTTCGCCGGGTGTCCCGTCGGGGACCTCCGCACCGTCCTCGTCCACCACGCGGGCGTCCACGAACAGCACCGGGCGTCCGCAGGAGTCCAGCCTGCCCTTGTGTTCGAAGGGCCCGAGAACCATGGAGAGGGGGCCGATCTCGCTCTGGCCGAAGCAGTTGTAGAAGGCGAGTTTCGGGAGTCGCTCGCGCAGCCGTTCCAGCACCGGGACCGGCATGATCGAGGCGCCGTAGTACGCCTTGCGCAGTCCGCTCAGGTCGCGGGTCGCGAAGTCGGGGCGGCCCGCGAGACCGATCCACACGGTCGGCGGCGCGAACAGGCTGTCCGCGCGGCCGGACTCGACGAGGTCGAGAATCGTGTCGCCGTCCGGGGCGTCGAGAATGATGTTCGGGGCGCCGACCGCGAGATACGGCAGCAGGAACACGTGCATCTGCGCCGAGTGGTAGAGGGGCAGCGAGTGCACGGGCCGGTCGCCTGGGCTGAGGTCGAGGGCGGCGATCGCGCTCAGGTACTCGTGCACCAGCGAGCGGTGGGTCATCATCGCGCCCTTGGGCAGCGCGGTGGTCCCGGACGTGTACAGCAACTGCACCAGGTCCTCGGTGCGTGACTCGGGGCCCTCGTGGGGCTCGGTGTCGGCCAGCTGTGCGAGCAGCGAGCCGTCGGCGTCGCGGAGCGGCAGGACCCGTACGCCGCCGGGGAGCCGGGCGGCCAGGTCCGGGTCGGTCAGGACGAGGGTGCTGCCGGACTGGTCCAGCAGGTAGGCGAGGTCGTCGCCGGTCAGGTTCTGGTTGACGGGGACGTGCACGAGTCCGGCGCGGGCGCAGGCGAGGAAGGCGATGAGGTAGGCGTCGGAGTTGTGCCCGTAGGCGCCGACCCGGTCGCCGGGGGCGAGTCCCTCGGCGCGCAGTACGCCGGCGGCCCGGGAGACGGCCTCGTCGAGTTCCCCGTACGTCCAGGTCCGATCGCGGTACTCGACCGCCACCCGCGCCGGAACGCGCTGGGCGCTGCGCCGCAGCACCCCGTCAACCGTGCTCCCGTATTGCTGCGTCATAGTCCATGATCCTGGTTCGGTCACCGAACGAGGTCAAGCACCGGAGGGGGCCGGGCGACATACCCGTTGGTACGCTCAACCGCTCCTTCCCTCAATGACGTTGGGAGGCACGATGCGCACCCGAACGAGACGGTTCGTCGTCACGGCCGTCGCATTACTCACCGCCACTTCGGCACTGCCCGCCGCCATGGCCCAGAGTGGTCCCGCGGAGGCATCGAAGACATCGGCATCACAGGTGTCCCAGCGACATCCTTCCCACGGCAGGCTGTCCGCCGTAATCCGCTACACCGAGTACGGCATCCCGCACATCGTCGCGAAGGACTACGAGAACCTCGGCTTCGGCAGCGGCTGGGCACAGGCCGCCGACCAGGTGTGCGTGCTCGCTGACGGTTTCGTGACCCTGCGCGGCGACCGCTCGCGCTGGTTCGGGCCCGAAGCCTCGACGGACTTCTCGCTCTCCGACGCCTCCGACAACCTCTCCAGCGATCTCTACTTCCGTGGAGTGCGGGACAACCGGACAGTCGAGGGGCTGCTCGCCCAGCCGGCGCCGCAGGGCCCGAGCCGGTCCGTCAAGGACCTGATGAACGGCTGGGCGGCGGGTTACAACGCCTGGCTGAAGCAGAACCGGGTCAAGGACCCGGCCTGTGCGGGCGCCGGCTGGGTCCGGCCGGTCACCGGTCTCGACGTGGCCACGCGTGCGTACGCCCTCGCGGTGCTTGGCGGACAGGGCGGCTTCGTGGACGCGATCACCGCCGCACAGCCGCCGACGGCCTCCACCGCGTCCGGCGCGTCGGCCGTGTCGGGCGCGGCGAGCGCGTCCACGAAGTCGGCTCTTCCGGACGCCTCTGCCGCCGCCCGGGGCGCGCGCGAGCTGTTTCACATATCCGACATGGGCTCCAACGCCGTGGCGTTCAACGGCAGTACGACGGCGAACGGCCGTGGCCTGCTGCTGGGCAACCCGCACTACCCGTGGCAGGGCGGACGCCGGTTCTGGCAGTCCCAGCAGACGATCCCGGGTGAACTGAACGTTGCCGGTGGGTCGTTGCTCGGCTCGCCGACGATCTCCATCGGGTACAACGCGAACGTGGCGTGGAGTCACACCGTGTCCACCGGTGTGCCACTCAGCCTGCACCAGCTGAAGCTCGACCCCGCCGACCCGACGACATACCTGGTCGACGGCAGGGCGGAGCGGATGACCCGCCGGTCGGTGACCGTCCCGGTGAAAGACGGCTCCCCGGTGACCCGCACCCAGTGGTGGACCCGCTACGGCCCCGTCGTCCTCTCCCCCGGCGGTGACCTCCCCCTGCCCTGGACCACGACGACGGCGTACGCGCTGAACGACCCGAACTCGGCGAACCTGCGCTTCTACGACACCTCGCTCGGCTTCAGCAAGGCGCGCGGTACCGCCGATGTCCTCAGCTCCCTCGACAGGCACCAGGGCATTCCCTGGGTGAACACGGTCGCCGCCGACTCCTCGGGGCACTCCTTGTTCTCCCAGTCGCAAGTGCTCCCCCGGATCACCAACGAGCTGGCGGCGGCCTGTTCGACGCCGCTCGGCAGGGTGCTCTATCCGGCGGCGGGCGTCGCGGTCCTCGACGGCTCACGCGCCGACTGTGCCATCGGCGACGATCCGGACGCCGTGGCGCCCGGGATATTCGGTCCCGCGCGGATGCCGACCCTGAAGGACACGCCGTACGTCGAGAACTCCAACGACAGCGCGTGGCTGACCAACCTGGACAAGCCGATCACCGGGTACGAGCGGATCTTCGGCCCGGTGCGCACGGCCGTCTCGCCGCGTACCCGGGGTGCCGTCGCCGATGTGGCGGCGCTGGCCGCGAAGGGCGGGCTGACGGTCGCCGACCTCCAGCGGCAGCAGTTCTCGAACCGTTCGACGTCTGGCGCCCTGGCCGCGGCCGACGCGGCCCGGGCCTGTGCCGCGCTGCCGGGTGGTACGGCAACGGGCAGTGCCGGTACGGCGGTTGACGTCAGTCAGGCGTGCGGGGTGCTGGCGTCCTGGGACCGCACCATGAACAGTGACAGCCGGGGCGCGCTGCTCTTCGACCGGTTCTGGCGCAAGCTTCGCGGCGCGGTGCCGTCCGCGCAGCTCTGGAAGGTGCCGTTCTCGGCGGCGGATCCGGTCGGCACGCCCAACACGCTCAACACGGACGCGCCGGGCTTCACCCGGGCTCTCGCGGACGCGGTGACGGAGCTGCGCGCGGCGGGCATCCCGCTGAACGCCCGCCTCGGGGACCACCAGTACGTCGTACGGAAGGGTCAGCGGCTGCCGGTCGGGGGCGGCACCGAGTCGCTGGGCGTGTGGAACAAGATCGAGCCCGTGTGGGACACGGCCAACGGCGGTTACCGGGACAACGCGTTCGGGTCCAGCCATATCCAGGCCGTGGGCTGGGACGGCAGCCGCTGCCCGGTGGCCCGGACACTGCTGACGTACTCCCAGTCGTCGAATCCGAACTCGCCCCACTTCGCTGACCAGACGCGGCTGTTCTCGGCCGAGAAGTGGGTCCGGGCCAGGTTCTGCGAGAAGGACATCCTGTCGTCGCCTGCGCTGCGGGTGGTCCGGGTGCACGGCTGAGGGACGTAAGGAGCCGGTCCTCCGGTGTGGTCCCGTCCCGTCTCCGGGCGGGACGGGACCACACCGCGACCACACCGCGAGCACAACGCCGTCCATACGCCGGCTCGCGGCCGCTCACACGGGCCTTGTGCGGCCCTCCCAGTACGGGTCGCGCAACCGCCGCTTGTACAGCTTGCCGTTGGGGTCGCGTGGCATGTGCTCGATGAAGTCGACGCTCTTGGGCCGCTTGTACCCGGCGAGCCGGCGGGCGCAGTGGCCGAGGATCTCGGCGGCCAGGTCGGGCCCCGGCACATGTCCGGGTGCCGCCTCCACGACCGCCTTGACCTCCTCGCCCCAGTCGTCGTGCGGGATGCCGAAGGCGGCGGCGTCGGCGACGGCGGGATGGCCGAGCAGGGCGGACTCGATCTCGGCGGGGTAGATGTTGACCCCGCCCGAGATGATCATGTCGATCTTGCGGTCGCGGAGGAAGAGGTAGCCGTCCTCGTCCAGGAGGCCCAGGTCGCCGACGGTGAAGAAGTCGCCGATACGGTTCTTGAGCGTCTTGCCCTCGTCCTTGTGATAGGCGAAGCCGCCGGTGCTCATCTTCATGTAGACGGTGCCGAGTTCGCCCGGCGGGAGCCGGTTGCCGTCGTCGTCGAAGATCGCGAGTTCGCTGATCGGCCAGGCCTTGCCGACCGTGCCGGGTTTCTTCAGCCAGTCCTCGGCGGTCGCGAACGCCCCGCCGCCCTCGCTGGCCGCGTAGTACTCCTCCACGCACTCGCCCCACCAGTCGATCATGGCCCGTTTCACATGGTCGGGGCAGGGTGCGGCGCCGTGGATGGCGTGCCGCATGGACGACACGTCGTACGCCCGCCGCACCCGCTCGGGCAGCGCGAGGAGCCGGTGGAACTGGGTCGGGACCATATGGGTGTGCGTGCACTTGTGGGCGTCGATGACGCGGAGCATCTCCTCCGGTGTCCACTTGTCCATCAGTACCAGACGGTGCCCGATGTGCAGGGACGCGCCGGCGAACTGGAGTACGGCCGTGTGGTAGAGCGGGGAGCAGACCAGGTGCACGTTCCCGCCGAACGGCTTGATGCCGAAGATGCCGAGGAATCCGCCGAGGTACGCCTCCTCGGGGGGCTTGCCCTGTAGCGGGCGCCGGATCCCGCGCGGGCGGCCGGTGGTGCCGGAGGTGTAGTTCATGACCCAGCCGAGGGTGCGGTCCTCGGGCGCCGACTCGGGCTGTCCGTCCAGGAGTTGGCCGTACGGCCGGAAGCCGTCGACCTCGCCGACCGCGTACCGCTGTTCCGCCGGGAGCTGTGCCTCGTCGGCGGCGGCGCGTGCCGCGTCGGCGAACCGCTCGTGTGCGATGAGCACCTTGGCGCCGGAGTCGGCGACGATCCAGGCGATCTCGGGCCCGACGAGGTGGTGGTTGACGGGGACGAGGTAGAACCCGGCCTGGGAGGCGGCCAGATACGCCACGAGGAACTCGACACCGTTGGGCAGGACCACGGCGAAGGCGTCACCGCGTTCGAGTCCGGCGGCGCGCAGCCCGTGGACCAGTTGGTTGGTGGCGGCGTGCAGCCGTCCGGCGGTCCACTGCTCACCGTCGGGCGCGATGAGGACCGTGCGCTCCGGGTCGACGGTGGCCTGCGCCCAGAATCCGTTGGGGGTCTCGCTCACTTGCCCACTGGCTGTCCCGCTCGCTGTCACGCTCACGACTGGTTGCTCCTTCCGTCGGCGTTTCGGCCCGCGATCCGGTTGACTCGGTTCACAGCCTGCTCGAAGCCGCTGGTCAGGTCGTCGAAGACGGCCTGGACGCTTCGCTCGCTGTTCATCCGGCCGACGATCTGGCCGACCGGCGTGCCGAGGAGGGGCGCGATCTCGTACTTCTGGATGCGGGAGACGGCCTCGGCCACGAGCAGACCCTGGAGGGGCATGGGCAGGGTGCCGGGTCCGTCGGTGGAGTCCCAGGCGTCGGTCCAGTCGGTGCGCAGCTGACGCGCCGGCTTCCCGGTCAGGGAGCGGGAACGGACGGTGTCGCCGGAGCCCGCCGCGAGCAGCTTCTGTGTCAGCGCGGTCGAGTGCATGTCCGCCTCGGTGGTGGTCAGCCAGAGAGAGCCCAGCCAGACCCCCTGGGCGCCGAGGGCGAGCGCGGCAGCCACCTGCCGTCCGCTGCCGATACCGCCGGCGGCGAGCACCGGCAACGGGTCGACCGCGTCGACCACCTCCGGCGTCAGCACCATGGAGGCGATCTCACCGGTGTGACCGCCCGCCTCGTAGCCCTGCGCGACGACGATGTCGATACCGCCCTCGGCATGCTTCTGGGCGTGCCGGGCGCTGCCCGCGAGGGCCGCCACGAGCACACCCTGGTCGTGCGCGCGGGCCACGACATCGGCGGGCGGCGAGCCCAGGGCGTTCGCCAGCAGTCTGATGGGGTAGTCGAAGGCCACGTCGAGCTGGTTGCGGGCGACCTGCTCCATCCACCCGGTGATACGCCACCCGGAGGCCTCACCCTCGGCCAGTTCCGGCACCCCGTACTTGGCCAGGGTGTCCCGGACGAACTGGCGGTGCCCCTCGGGGATCATCGCCTCGACCTCGGCCTCGGTGACCCCTTCGACCTTGCGGGCCGGCATGACGACGTCCAGCCCGTACGGCCGGCCCTCGACATGCGCCTCGATCCAGTCCAGGTCGCGCTTGAGGTCGTCCGGCGCCGTGTAGCGGACCGCTCCGAGCACCCCGAAACCCCCGGCCCGGCTGATGGCCGCGGCGACGGCGGGGAACGGCGTGAAGCCGAAGACGGCGTGCTCGATTCCCAGTTTCTTGCTCAGCTCCGTCTGCATGGCCGCAGGATGCCGCAGTCCTCCGGACGAGGGAAGAGGTTTTCTGATACACCGTCAGATTCTTGGCCATCGGGCAAGGGCGAGGCTGGGGCAGGCGAACGCCTCGCCGGTGCTCAGCCCCCGGCGGCCCTGCCAGCCGGGTGAGCCTCGCCGGCACCCTCAGCCCCGCCGGTCGGCCGCAGTCCCGCCAGTCGCGCGCAGTCCCGTCAATCGCCTGCAGTCCCGTCTGCCCTCCCAGTCCCGTCCGCCCTCCCCGTCCCGTCAGTTCTCGTCCGTCTCCAGTACGGCCATGGCCGCGTTGTGCCCCGGCACCCCGCTCACCCCGCCCCCGCGCACCGCGCCCGCCCCGCACAGCAGGACGTTCGCGTGCCGGGTCTCCACGCCCCAGCGTCCGCTGTCCTCCTGGGCGTACGGCCAGGTCAGGTCGCGGTGGAAGATGTTGCCGCCGGGCAGGCGCAGGTCGCGTTCCAGGTCGAGGGGGGTTTTCGCCTCGATGCAGGGGCGCCCCTCCGCGTCCGTGGCCAGACAGTCCGCGAGAGGCTCGGCGAGGTGGGCGTCGAGCTGGGCGAGGGTCGATTTCAGCAGCTCGTCCCGTACGGCGTCGTTGTCACGGGCGAACAGCCGTGCGGGGGTGTGCAGGCCGAACAGGGTCAGCGTCTGGTAGCCCCGCTCGACGAGGTCCGGGCCGAGGATCGTCGGGTCGGTGAGCGAGTGGCAGTAGATCTCGGACGGTGGCGCGGCGGGCAGTTCACCGGCGGTCGCCTGGGCGTGGGCGGCGGCCAGTTGCTCGTACCCCTCGGCGATGTGGAAGGTCCCGGCGAACGCCTCGCGCGGGTCGACGGACGTGTCCTTGAGCCTCGGCAGCCGGGTGAGCAGCATGTTCACCTTGAGCTGGGCGCCTTCGGCGGGGCTCGGCGGGGCGTCACCCGTCAGTGCGGCCAGTTCCCGCGGCGAGGCGTTCACCAGTACGTGCCGGGCGCCGACCGTGCTCTCGCCGTCGGCCGTCCGGTAGGTCACCTCGGCGGTACGGCCGTCCGTGTCCACCCGTACGACCTCGTGGCCGGTGGCGAGCACGGCGCCCGCGCTGCGGGCGGCGCCGGCGAGGGCGTCGGTCAGGGCGCCCATGCCGCCCACGGGAACGTCCCAGGCTCCGGTGCCGCCGCCGATGACGTGGTAGAGGAAGCAGCGGTTCTGTCGCAGGGAAGGATCGTGCGCGTCGGCGAAGGTGCCGATCAGGGCGTCCGTCAGGACGACACCGCGTACGAGGTCGTCGGCGAAGTTCGCCTCGACGGCCGCTCCGATCGGCTCCTCGAAGAGGGTGCGCCAGGCGTCCTCGTCGTCGACGCGGCGGCGGAGTTCGTCGCGGGTGGGCAGCGGCTCGGTGAGGGTGGGGAACACCTTTTCGGCGACACGGCCGGTCATGCCGTAGAAGCGCTGCCAGGACTCGTACTCCCGTTCCCCTCCGGTGAGCCGTGCGAAGGCCTCGCGGGTGCGGCGTTCGCCGCCGCCGACGAGCAGTCCGGTGGGCCGGCCGTCCCGTTCCACGGGGGTGTACGAGGAGACGGTGCGCCCGCGCACCCGGAAGTCCAGGCCGAGATCGCGCACGATCTTCCGGGGCAGCAGGCTGACCAGGTACGAGTAGCGCGACAGCCGGGCGTCGACCCCGGCGAACGGCCGGGTCGACACGGCGGCGCCGCCGGTACCGGCCAGCCGTTCCAGGACCAGCACGGACTTCCCGGCGCGGGCCAGGTAGGCGGCGGCGACGAGACCGTTGTGCCCGCCGCCGACGATCACCGCGTCGCATCGGTCGCGGCGGTCGGATCTGCCGGTCCGGTCGGCTCGGTCGGCTCGGTGGGGGTGCTCGGTCGGGTCGGGGTGCTCGGGTGCGGGCATGGCTCTTGGTAACACGTGATGATCCACCCCGGCCAGACCTGTAGGTCCGAGGGGCGCAGGAGCCGTCGGGCCGGCCACGGTCAGCGGGGCCGCGTCCCCGCTCTTGGGCACGGCGACGAACCGGCCGGGGAAACGGCCGGGGAAACGGAGCAAGGCCGCACCGAACAACTCCCCCGCGTCCGGGACGCCGCGACCGGTACTCGCTGGTGCCGGGCTCGTCGGATTCGCCGCCCGCCTCGCCGACCCGTGCGGCAGGGCACGGCCGCCGTGGGTCGGGTCCGGCGGCGGAGGCGTCACTCGCGCCGACGATGCCTTTTCCCCAGAGTCGGTCTGGCGTCAGATCCCGCCTGCGCGCGACGCGTGGACGCGCTCCCGGCGCCGGCTCGGCAGGCTCAGTGGCCCGACGCCCGTTGCTGTCGTAGTGCCGCCACCCTCCTGTACAGCTCGACGGCCTCGGGGCCCCGGCCCAGTTGTTCCAGGCAGTGGGCCTCGTCGTTGCGGCTGGCGAGCGTGTCGGGGTGGTCGGCGCCGAGTACCTGTTCGCGGGCGGCGGCGACCCGCCGGTACTCGGTCAGGGCGTCGGGCCAGCGGCCGAGCCAGCCCAGGCCGACAGCCACCTCTCGGCGGCTGACCAGGGTGTCCGGGTGGTCGGCGCCCAGGATCCGTTCGCGGATCGCGCACACGTCGCGTGACTCCGCGAGCGCCTCCTCCCAGCGGTCGAGGCGGCCGAGGTTGACGCCCAGACCGTGCCGGGCGCGCAGGGTCTCGGGGTGCGCGGGGCCGTTGACGCGGGTGCGGTCGTCGACCAGGTCGCGGTACAGCTTGAGGGCCTCCGCGCTGCGGCCGAGCCGGCCGAGGCTGATGCCGACCTCGTAGCGAGCGGCGAGCGTGTCGGGGTGATCGGGCCCGAGCGCCTCCGCGCGGGCTGCCGCGACTTCCTGGTACGTCCGCAGGGCCTCGGGCCAGCGTCCCAACTGGCCGAGCGCGTAGGCGACTTCGTACCGCGTGACCAGGGTGTCGGGATGGGCGGCGCCGAGCACCCCGGCGCGGGCCGTCGCCACCTCGCAGGCCATGCGGTACGAGTCCTCCAGGCGTCCCAGACGGCTCAGGTTGAACGCGAGGTTGTGGCGGCAGCGCAGGGTGTCCGGATGGTCGGGGCCCATGGTGCGCTCGCGGGCGGACAGGACGTTCGTATAGGTCTGGTGGGCCTCGAAATGGCGACCCAACTGCCCCAGGACGTAGGCCATTTCCTGCCGGGTGGCCAATGTGTCGGGGTGGTCGGCGCCGAGTACCCGTTCCCGTTCACGGGCCACTTGGGTGTACTCGCGCAGGGCGTCGGCGGCGCGACCGGTGCGGCTGAGGGTGAAGCCGACCTCGTAGCGGCTGGCGAGGGTGTCGGGGTGGGCGGGTCCGAGGACGTGTTCGCGCTCGGCGGCGACCGCGCGGTGCACCTCGCCGGCCTCGGCCCAGCGGCCGAGGCGCCCCAGACTCAGGCCGGCGTTGTGCCGTCCGGCCAGCGCGTTGAGCGTCTGGGGCGACGGAGCGGGCGGCGACTGCGGTACGGGTTCCTCGGGGCGGCCCCCGACCGGGCGGGCGATCCAGTCGCCGGTGAGCCCCGCCGACGGGTCCGGCGGTGGGGTGCTTCTGCGGGCGCCGGTCGCCTTGTGGCCGCTGGTCATGCCCCGGGTCCAGGACGGCAGCCGGGGTTCGCGGGTGGCGGGCTCGGCGGGCCGGAACTGGGGCTGCGGGGTGACGACGGTCGGCACGTACAGCGGGGTGGCCCGGCCGGCGCTGATCCTGCGGGCCAACTCCCGTGCGTCACTGGGGCGTTCCTCCGGACGCTTGGCGAGAAGGGCCAGGATGACCCGCTCCAGGAACTCGGGCACCTCCGAACGGTGGCTGCGCGGCGGCTCGGGCGGGGTGTCACGGTGTCCGACGAGCACCGCCCAGGCGTCGTCGAGGTCGAACGGCGGTACCCCGGTGGCCAGTTCGTACAACACACAGCCGAAGGAGTACAGGTCGCTGCGCTGGTCGACCTCGCCGCCGCTGATCTGCTCCGGCGACATGTAGTGCGGGGTGCCCATGGCGATTCCGGTGCCGGTGAGCCGGGAGGTGAAGCCGATGTCGTGACCGAGCCGCGCTATGCCGAAGTCGCAGATCTTCACCGTACCGTCGGTCAACCGCATGATGTTCGCGGGCTTCAAGTCACGGTGGACGATGCCCTGTTGGTGGGTGTAGGCGAGGGCGGCGGCCACCTGGTCGGCGATGTCGACGACGTCCGGGACGGGCAGCGGATGGTGCTTGTTGTCTTCCAGGAGCTGGCTCAGATTGCGCCCCTCCAGCAACTCCATGACGAGGTACAGCACCCCGTCGGACTCGCCGAAGTCGTGCACGACGGTCACTCCGCGGTGCTGCAGTGCGGCGGCCACCCGTGCCTCGCGCCGGAACCGTTCCCGCAGGACACGGGTGAAGGAGTGGTCGTGGTGGGGGCCGAGCGGCTTCAGGCACTTCACGGCCACCTGGCGCCCCAGCGACTCGTCGCGAGCACGCCACACCTCTCCCATGCCGCCGCGCCCGATCAGATCGATCAGCCGGTACCGACTCTGGATCAGTCTGGTGTCCGCCATGTCCCGCTGCCGCCCCCGGTCCTGTTCGCCCTCCCCTGGCCCGTCCAGTATGGCGAGCTATCGTCCGAGTTTGTACGGCGCGGGGCGCGAGCCGGGGCCGAGCCGTGACATGGCCCGCAGAATGTGTTTGGGCGGGAGTTGCCAGCGAAGACGTGCGGGAACGCAGCGCAACACGGTACCCGTGGCACGCAACTGCCGGGAGACGGTGGCCGGTTCGGCCGCGGCTCGGCCGTACAGCTCGTGGGCGTACGGCGGCAGAGAGGCGTACGCCAGCTGTGCCACGCGCCGCCACAGCACCTCACGCGCCGGGACGAGCAGTGGATGTGTCGGAGGACGCAACAGGAAGTCGTCCACCTCGCGTGCCTCGGCTCCCACGGCCAGTTCGGGGCGGACCTTCTCGAAGTACGCGCGCATCTCGTCCTGGTTCGACGGTACGTCGTCGGGGTCGAGGCCCACCAGGCGGGCGCTGACCAGGTGT
Source organism: Streptomyces sp. NPDC047042 (assembly GCF_040644035.1). NCBI lineage: Bacteria > Bacillati > Actinomycetota > Actinomycetes > Kitasatosporales > Streptomycetaceae > Streptomyces > Streptomyces sp. NPDC047042. Next base: position 78,399 of record NZ_JBEYVP010000028.1, read on the forward strand.
TCTCGGATGTACCGGTCGGCATGGGTGTCGGTGATCGGGTATCCGGAGCGGCGCAGGATGTGCAGGTAGGAGTCGATCTCGGCGCAGTGCACCCACAGCAGCAGTCCGGGTTCGTCGACGCCGTACCGCTCCCCCGTGTCCGGGTCGACGGCAGAGAGCATGCGGTGGATCTTCCGCACCCGGGCGCCCGCCTTCTCGGCCGCGTCCGTGGTTCCGTAGGTGGTCGTGGCGACGAAGTTCGCGATGCTCATCAGCCGGCCCCAGGCTTCCTGCCGGAAGTCCGAGTTCTGCAGGACCCCGCGCACCGCGCGCGGATGCAGCGCCTGGAAGTAGAGGGCGCGGATTCCGGCGACCCACATCATGGGGTCGGCGTGCAGCTGCCAGGTGACGGACCGGGGGCCGAACAGTCCCGGATCGCCTGTGGGTGTCCCGCCCATTCGCCGCCTCCTTCGGTCGCGACGTCACCTCGGTCTTTCCCGGGGCGTCCCTGGGTCATGCCCGCGACGACTGCAGTGATGCCTCTGGTCGAAGACAGTGGATGACACCCTGTGCAGTCGTGACTCACGCAGTCCCCGAATTAGAGGCGCCGGTTCGAACTTTCGATCAAATTTCGGAACGTGGACTGCGTCGATGTGGGACATCGTTCAGGTTTGAGCCACGCGTAACGAAATATTTCGACGCCGAGAGCGCATTTTGCGAGAGGTATTGACGGGATGTGTCGGGCTCCTATCATCCTGCCCAACGAGTTCGATCGACGGCACGGCGCAACCCCCCACCCGACCGTACGAGGAGAACCATGAACCCGCTGAAACGTCTCGGCCGCCGCCGAGCCTCGGTGTTACCCCTGCTGGCCGTGGCCGCCCTGGTGACGCCAGGGGCCGCGACCGCCGCTCCCGACGACGTCCGTGCCTCCACGCTGGGCGCCCAGGCCGCCCAGTCGGGGCGGTACTTCGGGACCGCCGTGGCCGCCGGCAGACTCGGTGACGGCACGTACTCGACCATCCTGGACCGCGAGTTCAACTCGGTCACAGCCGAGAACGAGATGAAGTGGGACACCACCGAGCGCGCACGCGGCTCGTTCAACTTCGGCCCCGGCGATCAGATCGCCAACCGCGCGGCGGCCCGAGGGCAGCGCCTGCGCGGCCACACCCTGGTGTGGCACCAGCAACTGCCCGGCTGGGTCAGCTCCATCGGGGACGCGAACACGCTGCGCGGTGTCATGAACAACCACATCACCACGGTGATGAACCACTACAAGGGCCGCGTCCACTCCTGGGACGTGGTCAACGAGGCCTTCGCCGACGGCGGCAGTGGCCAGCACCGCTCCTCGGTGTTCCAGAACCTGCTGGGCGACGGCTTCATCGAGCAGGCCTTCCGCACCGCGCGGACGGCCGACCCCGCCGCCAAGCTCTGCTACAACGACTACAACATCGAGAACTGGAACGACGCCAAGACGCAGGGCGTCTACCGCATGGTGCGCGACTTCAAGGCGCGGGGCGTGCCCATCGACTGCGTCGGCCTGCAGTCCCACTTCGGGGCCGGCGGCCCGCCGTCGAACTTCCAGACGACGCTGTCGAGTTTCGCGGCGCTCGGCGTCGACGTACAGATCACCGAACTCGACATCGCGCAGGCACCGGCGACGGCCTACGCGAACACGGTGCGGGCCTGTATGAACGTGGCACGCTGCACCGGCATCACCGTCTGGGGCATCCGGGACAGCGACTCCTGGCGCAGCGGTGAGAACCCCCTGCTGTTCGACCGCAACGGCAACAAGAAAGCGGCCTTCCAGTCGACCCTGACCGCGCTGGGCGGCAGCGCGGCGGCACAGCGGGCGGACACCCGTTCGGCCGGGTCCGCCGCCGCGCTCCCCTCCACCTTCCGCTGGAACTCGAGCGGATCGCTGATCGGGCCGAAGTCGGATGCTACCCACCAGATCGCCGGGATCAAGGACCCGTCGGTCGTCTACTACAACGGCAAATACCACGTGTTCGCCAGCACCGCGAACGCCTCCGGGTACAACCTGGTCTATCTGAACTTCACCGACTGGTCCCAGGCCGGTTCGGCCACGCACCACTACCTGGACCGCACCGCCATCGGCGCCGGGTACCGGGCCGCGCCGCAGGTGTTCTACAACGCGCCGCAGCGCCTGTGGTACCTCGTCTACCAGACGGGCAACGCCTCGTACTCCACCAACTCCGACATCAGCAACCCCAACGGGTGGAGCGCCCCGCGCAACTTCTACTCGTCGATGCCCGAGATCATCCGGCAGAACATCGGCAACGGTTACTGGGTCGACATGTGGGTGATCTGCGACAGCGCCAACTGCTACCTGTTCTCCTCCGACGACAACGGGCATCTGTACCGCTCCCAGACGACCGTCGGCCAGTTCCCGAACGGCTTCACCAACACCGTCATCGCCGCGCAGGACTCCAAGTACGCCCTGTTCGAAGCGAGCAACGTGTACAAGGTGCAGGGCAGCAACCAGTACCTCCTCCTCGTCGAGGCCATCGCCTCGGACGGCCGGCGCTACTTCCGCTCCTGGACCGCGAGCAGTCTCGCCGGTTCCTGGACACCGCTGGCCGCCTCGGAGAGCAACCCGTTCGCCAAGTCGGGCAACGTGACGTTCCCCGGCGGCACTTGGACCCGGGACATCAGTCACGGCGAGATGATCCGCGCGGGCTACGACCAGACGCTCACCATCCCGGCCTGCAGGCTGCAGTACCTGTACCAGGGCAAGGACCCCAACGCGGGCGGTGACTACAACAGTCTGCCGTGGCGCCTGGGTCTCCTCACCCAGACCAACTCGACCTGCTGACACCGGCAGCAGCCGAGCGACCGCGCGAGCGTGAACGGGGCGCTCCCGCGGTCGCCTGCGCTTGTCTGCGATCGCAGGCAGAAGCCCGTGACCGCACCGAACGCAGCGCCCTGTGACCACAGCCGCCAGGTGTCTCCAGCGCATCGCGCTGACCTGCGTCTTTGTCGACTGGCTACAGCAGACCGCGACCTCACACCAACCCAGCAAACCGTCAACCACGCGCTGTCGGCAGCACGCGCCGACCGCCCCCTGGCCTTCACGGCAACGCCTGACCCTCAGCTGCTACCAGAGTCTGAACTCAGGGCCCTGCTTCAAGGAGGCCGTCCTGATGACTACTGGCCGCGGTGGCGGTCGGCAGACGCCGGGCGGCGAACGCGCGGCGACGTCGCATCCACCCGTCCCGTGGTGGCGGGGGTCAAGCCCTGCGCTGCTGCCCAAGCGCGCAGTGCCGCTTCGGCTTCCTCGCGGGACTGGGGGCCGCGGTCGACGTGGAGTTGCTGGAGGTGGCGGATGGCCGCCCCTATCGTCCGGCCTCGCGGCAGGCCGAGCAGAGTCATGATCTCCTTGCCGTTGAGGGGCACCGGGACGCCGGGGAGCCGCTCAGAGAAGGCACGCTCGGCTGCGCCACGCTCCTCGGACTCGCGCTTGGTCTGCTCTCTCGCGTGCCACTCGTCGTAGTCGGCCACGTCGCAGGCCTGCAGAGCGGCCCGGCACCAGTCCTCCTCGTCCCGCCCCTGGCCGAGGCCCACTTCCACGAACAGGTCGCGGTAGTCCGGCGCGCCGGAGCTGACCAACGCCACACCGAGCCGGGCGAGCGCAGCGTTGATCGGCCAGTCCTCACGCGGACCGCTGAATTCCGAGGTGTGCACCGGCCCCCATTCCAGTACACCGGCCCGCCACAGGGCGGCGGTCTGATCCCCCTCGCCGCCCCAGAAGTCCGCACGCACATGAGCCACCGGTCCACTCAGTGAGAGATCACAAAGCATTCCCGGCAGGTCACCGCAGAGCGCCGTGGAAATGGGCAGCAACCCCATACGTTGCCTGAGCGGGGCGACCACCGCACCCGGCACTCCTTCGGCCCAGCTTCGCAAGCGGTCGAAATCACCTACGACAGCGTCGAGTCGGTACGACATCTGCGTAGAGTAGCCGCGCACCCGAGACGCCGGCCGCACATGTCCACTTGCCCTGGGGGCATCGTCCGCTCCCGTGCTTGTTGTGGCAGTCGACGCTTCAGGTTTGGGAGCTGTGAACCTGCCAGGGTGAAGGAGTGACGTCGACATGACAGAGTCGGTTCCCGGGTCGACAGTGGCCACATCCGCTGATGTCGCGCAAGCTCGGGCGGAGATTGGGCTGAGCCTGCCGGCTTCGCTGGTGGCGTTGTGGAAGGTGACGGACGGTTTGATGACTGATGCTGGCGTATCCGTGTACTCAGCCAGGTGCATCGGCGAACGCAACACCACTTACGAAGTCGCGCAGTACGCACCGGGTTTCATTCTCATCGGCGACGACAGTGGTGGCCGCGGTTTCCTCCTGCGTGCCGACGATCCGGGCTCCGCCGTGTTCGCCTCAGATCTGGGCGACCTGGGTCCTGAGGAATTCGACGTAGAGTCCGTGGACTTCACGTCCTGGATCGAATCGCTTTGTTCCGACCCCTTTTGTTGACACGAGAGGCATTTTCGGGTTCGGGGAGCCCGCGTTGCCGTGATGGACCGGAAGGCACTCCCGAAGGGCCACCTCCTGATTTGTCCTCGACGGTCACCACCAGAGACGGCGACCACGGCGGGCGGTGCGGACCGACCCTCGACGGAGAATCCTCGAAGTCGCCCGCCTTCTCGCAGTCGAGCAATCGCTGAAGCGGCGCTTCAGCTTCGGTGCGGGGAGATCGGCCCGGTGAAGAACGCGGCCTCGAATCCGAAGCAGACCATCAATCCTCCTGGTGCCACCGCCAGAGCGCCGATGGTTTCCGGAAACGTGAGCGGGATACCGATCTCCTCGCGGGTGATGAGGTCCCACAGCCGCACCGTGCGGTCGTCGCCGCCACTGACCGCGACAGGCCGGCCATGGACCAGGGCGGTGGCGAGCACGGTCACAGTGCCGGTGTGTCCGGTCAGCGCGGGGAGGAGTTCCCCGCCGTCGGAGAGATCCCACAGCCGCACCGTGCCGTCCTCGCCGCTGCTTACGGCGACAGTCCGGCCGGCCACAGCGGCGACTGCCACCGCATCGACCCGGCCCGTGTGACCGGTCAGAGGCGCTCCGATCTGCCGGCCGGTCCTCAAATCCCATACCCGTACGGTTCTGTCCTGGCCGCCGGAGACGGCGACAAGCCCGCCGTCGAGCATCGGGATGGCCACCGCCTGCACGAACCCGTCGTGTCCGGCGAGGGGATCACCAATCTGGTGACCCGTCGCCAGGTCCCAGCGCCGCAGCTCACCCGAGTGACCGTCGTCGAAGCCGCCGGTGACGGCGAGCGGGCGGCCGTCGAGGACCGCGGTGGCCAGCGTATGCGCCTGCGGGATGCCGACCAGCGGCGCACCCACCGGTTCGCCGGTGTTCAGGTCCCAGCGGCGTACGGTCCCGCTCGGCGCCCCCCACGGAACTGATCGCCGGCCGATAGTGACCGCTGTCGGGTGTCCGTTCACCGTTGCCGTGGCGACGGCGTGGACAGCCTCCGCACTTTCGGCGTCCGTGACGAGCGGGGTTCCGTTCGGCCGGCCCGTGTTCAGGTCCCAACGGTGCACCTCCCCGTTGTCGCACCCTGTGAGGGCGACCGGGGGCCGTCGACCTCCGTGATCACCGTGCTCCTGACCGTGCCGAAGTGTCCGCTGACCGGGGCCCCCGCGAGCGGCTGGGGCGACAGATCCCACAGGCGCACCGTCCCGTCCTCCATAGCGGTGACCGCGACAGGGCGACCTTCCACGACGGTCGCGGCGAGCGCGCCCGCGTCACGGGCGGTGAACGATTCCACCACGGGGTGCCCGGTGGCCAGGTCCCACACGCACACCGTGCCGCCGTCGAGGATGGCGACCACGGTCGGACGGCCGTCCAGCATCGTCACGTCGAGGTCCTCGACCCAATGCCGGGTACGTCCTGCCAGTACCTCCCCGATGGGTTGCTGGGTGCCGAGATCCCAGCGCCGCACGGTGCCGTCATAGCTGCCGGTGACGGCGACCGGACGGCCGTCGAGGGTCGTGGTCTCCATCACGGTCAGGCCCTCGGTGTGACCGATGAGCGGCTCGCCGACAGGGTGCCCCGTAGCGAGGTCCCACAGCCGCGCCTCCCTGTCGCCGCTGCTCCCGGTGATCAGGACCGGGCGGCCCTCCAGCATCGCCGTTGCCAGATGCACGGCCCCCGTGTGACCTGTGGGGATCGAATTGACGTGACGACCCGTCTTCAGGTCGTGAACCGCCGCGACAGGGAAGTCCTGGCAGACGTCTGTGTCGCTGTCGTCGGTCTGGACGGTGGACACCACGACCGGGCAACCATCGAGCACCGCGCAGGCCAGGGAGTTGAGGTAGATCCCTCCCGGATACCACATCCCTTCGGGGAGCGAATCCGGTCCGGAGAGGATCCCGGGGCAGGACACGGTGTCGACCCGGCCGATCGGTTGACCGTCCGCCAAGTCCCATACCTGGATGGTGTTCCCGTAGGTACCGGTGACCACAACGGGCCGGCCGTCCAGTTCGGTCGTGGTGAGCACCCACACGTCCTCCGCGAGGGGCGACCACAGGTGGATCTGCTCACCGGTCGTGAGATCCCAGGCCCGCACGGAGGACTCCCCGTAGCCGCCGGTCACCGCGAGGGCACGGCCGTCCCGCGTCGTCGCGGTCGCCACGGCCGACAGCCCTTCCTGGTGGCCGGTCAACGTGGCGAGGAAACGGGGTGACGTCTCCGAACCGGTCGCCCACGCCACTTTCCAGTCGTGGCCACCGTCGCCCGGCAGCGGTACGGAGGCGATGCGAGCCGCCAACTCGGGCGCCCCGTAGCGGGCGGCGTCGAGGGCCAGCAGATCGCGGCGTACCCGAGCGTCGGCGTCACGGTGCAGATGTGACGACTCCCGGTACACCGCCGCCGTCAACCGGCCGGTCCGTCCCGGAGCCACATCCAGCAACGCCTGCACCCGCGCTGGATCGGCGTGCACCAGGAACCCGTGATCGACCGACCCCACCTCCGTAACGACAGAATCAGCCTCGGAGACATCAGGAGTCGGACCGTCAGACATGGTCGCACTGTAAAGGAGCCCACTGACACGCGGTCCGACAGGCCCATGTGAAGCACTGCTCCGAGCAGGAGCCCTGCGGGTGCGGGACGACCAGGACATCCTGGTCCAGGACGGCGACATCGCGTGGATCGGCCCACCGGGCACCCACAGATGCCTGTGGCGGCGAAGGCGGGGAACTGGGTCGTGCGTATGGGCGCGCGCCAGGCCGGGTACGGCAAAGGGCCCGATCCGTCGAGGATCCCGGCGTCGGCAGGTGTCCCGCCGACCGGCCGGAGGTGGCCCTGGCCGCCACCCACCCCCTCCACCAGGTCGCCTTCAACTCCGGTGAGCTGGTGACACTGCGGACCTCGGACAGGACGGTGCTGCGGCGGCAGCGACTGGATGTCGGCGGTTTGCCCGTGGTTACGCTGTCGCGCGCGCTCGTCCTGCCCTGGGCGACTGCTTGATCGGCACAGCGGATGGCCGGGCTCGATCCTCGAGACTGCGGCGCCCACGCTGCCGAGATCAGTCAACGAGGCACCCGCCACCAGCAAGGAGAAGACGTACATGCCCCTTGAGGAAAGGCGCACTTGGGCACTGCTGAGGCAACTCGACGACCCGGAGCACCTGGAGTTTCCGCGCGGTTACGACCACGCGGCCACACGAGCACTGTTTGAGCAGCTCGCGTCCCGTCTGGGCCGGCGGTTCCAGTGCGCGTGCTCCGTCGATCGGGGCGTCGAGGACGCAAGCCACCACGGAACGATCGTGATCCCACACGGCTCGACCGTCAGCGGGGAGCACATCACGGTGACCGTCAGCAACTTCGGGAACCTGGCCGCTGTCACACTCGGCACCCCTGGAAGTTACGACGAGGGAGAGGACAACATCCTCTTCGAGAAGGCCGACCAGCAACGCATCGACGACGAACTCGAAGCACTCGGCTACATCTCCGTTTCCGAGCACCTGCTCTGGACCCCGTACGACGGCGTCAGCGAGCTCGGACCGCAATGCTCCAAGTACCCCCCGAGGTGGTGGACCCGATTCTTCGACTACTTGTGACAAGAAGGCGTCGCCCGGCCGAACAGCCGTCCTGACGGTTCCGTCGGCCTACTTCATCTCAGTTGAGGAAGAGTGCCGCAAGCCGTGGGAGGCGGCGCCTCATCTCCTCTTCGTCTTCGGGGTCCCGGTTCCATTCCTCACCCAGCAACTGCTCCGGACGCGCCATGCCGCTCAGCGCAGTCTCGACTGCTGTATCGAGCGAGTCGGTCTCCCCCTGGACCCTCAGGTATGCATCCGAGATCAAATAGCTCACAGACTCGTAGCCGATCCAGCCGCCTTCCCCACGGCTCATGCGGGTTACCGTAGGCAACTCGGCAAGAGAGTCGGGATTTTTCACCGCACGGCTGAATGTGTCCCGACCGAGAAGGGCCAGCCCGCCACGGAAGTCCATGAAGCCGTCATTCGTACAGCTGCCCTCAATCAAATAGGCGGCCATACACAACGAATGTCGATAGGCCGAATCCTTCACCTCGACGTACTTGACGTAAAAGTCAATGATCTCGGCCGGCTCCAGTGCGGCAAGGACACCGACCAGCGCCTCAGGCAGTGGATCATCTGGCAGTTCGCGATCGTCGGCGCGGTCACCGACCGCGGCCCGAGCACTGCCGACAAAACCCCACCACTCCTCTATGTCCATGGCAGTGATCATAACCAGCCGACAATCACACACCTTTCTGTCTCTGTTTCTGTTTCTCACGGTTGCGGCACGGGACGGGGCATGCCCGTGGACGCCGTCGATCACGGCTCAACGTGTGTCAACCGCTACCGGCCGGATCAACTTGACGGGCTCGTCGCCCGGCTCGTTCCGGAATCCGTCGGCACCACACGAGGTGTACGGCCCCATGAGCCGTGTACCGGCAGTGCTGGCCAGGTACCACCGGCCGCCGACCAGTGCCAGGGCCTGGTACGGATCCCAGGGATCGACATCGACGAGGGATGGATCGACTCCGCACAAGACGTCCGCGCCGAACCGTTCTCCGATGTGTTCCGCGAGGCGCAGGTCAGGGTAGGGCCCGAGGTCACACTCATACGCATGCACCACAAGACCGAGCGGCCAGGCCGGATCCTCGGTGGGCTCCAGACCTGCCCACAGGCTTCCCATGTCGTCCGGGACGTCGGCTCCGGGGGGCTGCACGACCAACTGCAGGCCGGGCGGGGTCAATGCCACGAACGCGGCAACCACCTCGGCAACGGTGAGTGGCCGTGACACGGTGATACTGAACATGATCGTCACCCAACCACGCCTGGCAACCGTCACGAGCGTGAGGGCGGGATCGAAGAGGTTGCTGTGCGGCGGTGAGGCGTGGACGTGCAGAAATTCGGGTGCCGGGTCCGGGTCCCACTTACCCAGGATGAATGTGAGTTGATCGAGTCCTTAGAGGCAGTCACGGCTGCAGCAGGTGTGCCCTCCGAGCATGAGGGTGCGTATGGATATGGATGTCAGGGCGTTGCAGGCGTGGTTCACCGCCCTGTTGCCGGTCCGGTGACAGGGCGGTGTTCAACTCCGACAGGCGCCGCGAGCCCGGTCAGATCCCATACTCGTACAGTCCTGTCGTTACTGCCGGTGACGGCGACGGGCCGACCGTCCACTACGGCCGTCGCCGCTCCCCCGACCATGCCCTTGTGACCTTCCAGGTCGCCGATGGGCCGGCCGGTGACCGGGTCCCAGATCCGTACCGTCCCGTCCGCGCTGCCGGCCAGGACAACGAGACGGCTTCCCTCCACCGCTGTCGTCAACGCTGTCACCGGGGAGCGCGCGTCCAGGGGCTCGCCCGCGGGCTGACCGGTGGCCAGGTCCCATACTCGTACCGTCCCGTCGAGGTCACCGGTGACGGCGATGGCACGACCGTCGACCACGGCTGCCGCCGCGGCGCGTACCTCGTTGGCGTGGCCGGTGAAAGGCTCACCGCTCTGCGGCCGGTCCGACAGGTCCCATACTCGTACGGTCCCGTCGTTGCTGCCGGTGACGGCGACGGGCCGACCGTCCACCACGACTGTCGCCACTGCCTCGACCCAGTCGGTGTGGCCTGCCAGGGGCTCACCGAGCTGTTCCCGGCCGGCCAGGTCCCATACCCGTACCAGGCCATCGGCATGACCGGTGACGGCAACGGGGCGCCTGCCCACCACAGTTGTGGCCACGGCGCACATGCGGCCGATGCCTTGGTCCAACGGTTCACCCAGATGTCGGCCCGTGGCCAGGTCCCACATCTGTATGAGGTCGCTGCCGCCACCGGATATGGCGACGGGCCGACCCTCAACTGCGGCTGTGGCCACAGACCACACTTCGCCGTTGCAGATCAAGCCGTTGTGACCGACCAGGGGGCCGCCCACCGGACGGCCGTCGCTGAGGTCCCAGATGCGGACCGTCTCGTCGTGGCTGCGGCTGACAGCGACGGGCCGACCGTTCACCACGGCGGTCGCCACCGACCAGACGCCGTGTTCGTGACCGGTGAGGGTGGACCGGAGTCGGGATGTCGTGTGAGCACGCGAGCCATCGGACATGGACAAGATGGTAGGAGTGCCATTTCTCGCAGCCGAAGCTGCCTCACCCCGACGACGCCCCACCCCCGGCCGGCGCTGCGGGGCCACCGCCTGCCGACAGAGATGGCGCGCGCCCGAGAATGCGCCTGGGCCTGCGGCCGGTCGCGAGGAACACGTGACCGGCAGTCGGAGTACGGCAACTTCCGCAGGTGAGTGGCCTGAGCCCTGTGCAAGGATCTCGAGCCATGAATGAAATGCGTTTCTGGGCCCTCATCGCATCCTTCGACTGGGAACGAACCGGTGATGACGAGGCGGTGCTCGCTCCTGCCTCACGGGTGCTTCGAGGACTGTCACCAGAGGAGATCCTCGCGTTCGAGGACCTGCTTGCCGCCAAGCTCTACGCACTGGACACGCGAGAGCACGCTCGTTGGTGCTATCAGGGAGAGGCAGATCCGGACAATGGAGATGACTACATCTCCGCTGACGACTTTTTGTACCGGCGTTGCGTGGTGGTAGCGAACGGCAGGGAGTTCTACGAGGGGGTACTCGCGGATCCCTCACATTTCCCGACCGGGATGGAATTCGAGTCTCTCCTGTACCTCGCCGGCAATGCTTACGAGGCCCGGACCGGAGCGCCGCACGACCAGCTCACGAGCGTGTCCTGGGAAAGCTTCAGCAACACCGAGGGATGGCAGCCCGCCCAGAGCACGACGGCAGGACGCTACACCGGGCCCGGGGTACCGCCGTTGAACCGCCGGCCTGCAGGTGAGTGAGACGCTGTCGCCGTGACGGAACGGAAGACCTTTCAGACGCATCTGCGGCAGGCCGCCACCGACATCTTGGAGCGCGTCCCCGAGCAGCTGAAACCTGAGATATATGTCCTGGCCTTCAACATCTGGCGGGTCGACGCCGACAACCGCCACCCGTACGTGGACATCGGCTACAACACGGAGAGCCAGTACGAGGAGGAGATGCGCCGGGACTACTGCGACCCCTGGGAGGCGCGCTGGAACCCGGCCTTCTGGATTCTCGCGGGCTTTGACAAGCTCGGCAACGTCCCTGAGGACCCGGCCGGCGGCCCGCTCTACGAGGAGGAGGCCAGGAAGCTCGGCATCTGGTACGACGGCGAGTTCGATCTCGCTCGGATGCTGGAGGACGACGGGCTTCGCGCCAAGTCCGGCCTCCTCGAACTCCACTTCCACGACGCCGTTGTCAACCTCGCCCGTCACCTCCACGCGAGCGACACCGTCGAGAGGATCTTCGGACGTCCACTGCCCGTGGTCGTGTTCGACATGGACTGCCCGGGCTGGGAGGAAGAGGCCACCAAGGCCGCCAACCCTGACGAATTGATTGAGGACTTCTTGGCGTGGTCGAGTTGATTCAGCCGCTCCCCGGACGCCGCAAGATACGGATGTCAGACCGGCGGGCGCATGGCCCCACTGCCGCTACGACACCTGGTGCCGCTACCCGCCGGTGTCGACGAACCGCTGGATGCGAGCAGCAAGGGCATCGGTGGCGATGGGCGGACCGATGGGTTCGCGTTGCTGTCCCCCCAGAGCTTGTGCGGGCAGAAGGTTCGTAAGGCATTCGACGACGTCGACGAAGTGGGCGACCAGGCCCGAGCTGTCCGGTTCAGGGTCGTAGTGCAGTCGCAGGCCTTCGAACGGTCCCGCATGGTGGTGCACGACAGATCCCCGCGCCAGGGGATACAGCCGGATGACCGGCTCGTCCGTGCCTTCGTCAAGGACCGCGAAGTAGTCATCGACTCACCCTCCCCATCCATCACGGCAACCTTTGCCTGCTTCATGCGCCTCTGAGCGGAAGCCCTGAACGCTCGCGCAGAGATTCGAGTGCGTCAGGGGCCACTGCCCCGATGCGCAGTGTCGAGCTGTTGAAGGAATAGTGAGCCACTGTGCGGCTCGAGCTGTCGACAAAGCCCAGCCAGTGACCACCTTGGTGCATCGCGCGAGACCCGAGGTAGTCCAGCAGTGGCTCGACAGCCTCCAATTGATCCTCGCGTAGCCGACACGTGGCTTGGTAAGGAAGCGCTCTGACCGCCTGCCTGCCGGCGACATGGAGCAGGAAGGCCGACAGCCGCCGGGCTTCGCTGTACCACTTCTTGCCCGGCTCGGCCCGCCCGTGGACCCTGGGGTCGGGCCGGCCGACGTCGTCCGGGCGCACGCTCCACCGCGTGGGCCACTGGTTCTCTCCGCAGAAGACCAGGTGTCCGTCCTCAATGCTCAGGTGCCTGGGGGCACTCAGCCGGAACGTGTGCTCGTGACCGCCCGTACCCATCAGCTCCGGGTGCCTGCCCGCCGCGGCGTAGTAGTCACGCAAGGCCTCCGGCAGGCTGATCCCCAAGCGGTTCTCGGCAGCCGTGATCTCGTCGTCATCGCATCCGCAGTTCGGGGTCCAGGCACCGAACGTGATCGACATGAGGTCCCGGAGCGACTCCTTGATCACCGCAGGCCCCCTTCCGAGTCCCGGGCAGGCCAAACGTCGGCTTCGCCCACGACTCCTCCGGCCCCCTCCGACCAGCCATGACCACGTACAGACATGACCGGAATGGTAGACAGCCGCGAACGCCGGCCCACCTCTCACAGCTCGGCTACCGCACTTTTCCGTGGCGGGTTACGTAGTTCTACTGACGCCGCACCGGCTGCACCGGCTGCATCCGGGCTTCCGGACTGCCCCGTTCGCCGCGGGCGCACGGGCGGCTGTCACTCCGCGCGGCAGTGCCCCTCAGCGCCGTACCCTCGGCATCCCCAGCCCGATCCACGAGATGATCTCCCGCTGGATCTCGTTGTTGCCGCCCCCGAAGGTGAAGATCACCGCGGAGCGGTACCCGCGTTCCAGTTCGCCGTGGAGTATCTCGCCGGCCGAGCCCTCCTTCAGGGTGCCCGGGGCGGCGACGATCTCCAGGAGCCAGGCGTAGGCCTCGCGGCGGGCCTCGGAGCCGTACACCTTGACCGCGGAGGCGTCCTGCGGGGTCAGGGTGCCCTCCTGGACGGCGTTCACCATCTGCCAGTTGAGGAGTTTCATCGCGTCGAGCCTGGTGTGGATCTGGGCCAGGCGCCTGCGGACCCACGGCAGGTCGACGACGCGGCGGCCGTCGGCGAGTTTGGTCTCCATCGCCCAGCGCTGCACGTCGTGCAGGGAGCGGATGGCCATCGTGCCGTGTGCGGCGAGGGTGACGCGCTCGTGGTTGAGCTGGTTGGTGATCAGCCGCCAGCCCTGGTTCTCCTCGCCGACGCGGTGGGCGACGGGGACCCGGACGTTCTCGTAGTAGCTGGCGGTGGTGTCGTGCGAGGCGAGGGTGCGGATGAGGGTGCAGGAGTAGCCGGGGTCGGTGGTCGGCATGAGCAGCATGGTGATGCCCTTGTGCGGTGGGGCGTCCGGATCCGTGCGCACGGCGAGCCACACCCAGTCGGCGGTGTCGCCGTTCGTCGTCCAGATCTTCTGCCCGTTGACGACGTACGAGTCGCCGTCCCGTACCGCCCGCGTCTTCAGGGCGGCCAGGTCGGTGCCCGCCTCGGGCTCGCTGTAGCCGATCGCGAAGTCGATCTCGCCGGAGAGGATCTTGGGCAGGAAGTACGCCTTCTGTTCGTCGCTGCCGTACCGCATGATCGTCGGGCCGACGGTGTTGAGCGCCATGAGCGGCAGCGGTACGCCCGCCTGGGCGGCCTCGTCGAAGAAGATGAACTGTTCCATCGGGGTCAGCCCGCGCCCCCCGTACTCCTGCGGCCAGCCGACGCCGAGCCAGCGGTCTGCGCCGAGGCGGCGGATGGTCTCGCGGTAGAAGCGCTTCTGGGCGGCCGGGTCGCTGAACCGCGAGTAGGCGCGGTCCGGCACCAACTCGGCGAAGTAGGCGCGCAGTTCGGTACGCAGTCGCTGCTGCTCGGGCGTGTATTCGAGATGCACGGCGCCTCCTGCTGGCTCCCCAAGGCCGGACCTGTCGGCGCACACGGTAGAACGTGTTCCAGAAATTGGGAATGGCGGTGCGCGTACGGGTACCGCTACGGGTGCGGGTACCGCTACGGGTGCGGACGCGCCGAAGGGGGCCCCAGATGTCCGGGACCCCCTTGAGGCGGAGTGGCGAACCGGTCAGTGGGCCACCGGTGTCGCCTTCGGTTCGGTGCCGCTCGCGCCGACGGCCGCCGCGGCCCTCGGAGTGAGCAGCCGCTCCGCCATCAGCCCGAAGACCAGGCCGAACGCGGTCCACATCGTCGCCTGGATGCCGAGGGTGGCCACCCGGTACCGCCAGAGCAGGCTGGCGGAGAACCCTTCCGGTACCTCGTTGGTGAACGACGGCAGGAACGCGTAGGCGAGTCCGACGGCCAGGACGAAGAACGCGCTCGCGGCAAGGGTCGCGTTCCAGTTGCCCAGGCGCGGCGCGAGGCGTTTGCCCAGGATGACCGCACCGACGGCCAGCAGCACGCTCAGCGCGACCATCAGGAAGAACAGCGCGGTCCGCTGGTTGAGGGTGTCGGGGTCGCCGACGGCGGGCGGGTTGGCCGGGTACTTGAGGAACGGCACGACGTACACGGCGAGCAGGCCGGCCCCCGCCAGGAGCAGCGCGGTCGCGCGCGGCCCGAAGCGGCCGATCCGGCCGAGCGCGAAGCAGTACGCGAGGGCCGCGATACCGCCGAACGCGACGCCGTACACGAGGACTCCGGTCCCCAGGCCCACGGTGGACTGCAACGCACGGGAGACGAGGGCCTGTTCGGCGTGCCCGTGGTGGGCCTCGTGCATCTCCTCGAACGCGATCGCGTCATCGACGAGCGGCTCGGCGAGGAAGTACGCGACGACCCAGACGAGCACACCGGCCACCAGGCCCGCGAGCATGCCGCGGACCAGGAGGTTTCTGACGGTTGTGGAGTTCATGAGCTCGTACGTTTCCCTGTCCTCGTCAGTGGCAGGGGAAGCCGAGCAGGTGACGGGCGTCGTGCACCCATTCGTGCACGCCCTCGCCGGAGATCAGGGAGGTGGCGCCCTGTTCGGCGCCGACGAAGTAGAGCAGCACCAGCATCAGCACGCCGAAGAAGACCGCCCAGGGGGCGATCGCGCCGATCGGCAGCTTCTCGGGTACGGCGGTGGGTGCAGCGGTCGGCTGAACTGCGGACTGTGCCATGACAGGACCTCCTGTGGGAACTCGCGTCCCGTATCGGTGGTGCAGAGGACGACAGTCACGGGTCTGACTTCCCCCGGGCCGCACCAGGCGGGTGCGTACGGGGCTTACAGTGGCGCGACCGTGCCGGATTCCCACCGGCTTCCGTCGAACCGTCGTCAATATCGACGAGAACGTACCGCGAAGCGGGGGCGCGGCCAAGGGCGCGTGGGATCGCGTACGGTGCGCGATGCCCCGTACGGCACCTCAAGTTCCGTACATGACAACGACATTGGGGCAGAATGAGCGCGGGAGCGACCGGATGACGAGCCGAGTGATGTTGATCTCACCGGCGATCAGCGCGGCCCTGCGGGAGGCCCGTTTCGACGACGACTGCCCGCTGGACGCGTCGGGTCTGCGGCTGGCCCGGGCGGCGGCGGGGACGCTCCCGCCGGTCTCCCGGGTCTGGGTCTCCCCCACCGCACGCTGCCGTGAGACGGCTCTGGCGCTGGGCCTCGACAGCGGGTCACCAGAGGGGCCCGGCGGCCTGGACGTGGGTCGCTGGCGCGGCGCGAGTCTCACCGAGGTGACGGAGAAGGAACCGGAGGCGCTGGCCCAGTGGCTGACGGACCCCCAGTCGGCCCCGCACGGCGGCGAGTCGGTGCACGCGCTGTGCGACCGGGTCCTGCGCTGGCTCGACGACTCGGCGGCCCAGGTCGCCGGCCGGTCGGTCGCGGTCGTCGAGCCGGAGGTCGTACGGGCCGCGACGGTACGGGCGTTGGGGGCGCCCGAGTCGGCGTTCTGGCGGATCGACGTTCCGCCGCTGACGGCAACGGAGTTGAGCGGCCGGGCGGGACGCTGGAACGTGCGGGTGGGGTGGCGACTCGGGGCGCCGGACGAGGAGTAGGGGGCGACAGTCCCCAGGAGTGAAGAGCTACTCGCCCTCTGGCCCGGAGTCCGGCGTCTTGAGCGTCCAGGCGAAGTCCGCGCATGCCTGTGCGCACTCCCGGCACGCCTTCGCCGCGTCCTCGCCGCCGGGGTAGTCGTCGAAGACCTGCGCGGTTTCCAGGCAGACCGTGCCGCACCACTCCAGCTGGACGCGGAGGGAAGCCTCGTCCAGGTCCGCCTGTTCCGAGAGCAGTCGGCACGTCGCGTCGCACACCTCCGCGCAGAGGATGCCCTTGCGGCGCGCGAGGGCCTCGGGGGCGGGCCCGTCCGGGGACGCGAGGCTCGCGCGCAGGGCGCACGCCCGCGCACACTCGGTGCACGCCTGGGCGCAGACGAAGCGGTCCTCAAGGAAGCGGAAGAGCTCCTGTTGCGAAGTAGTAGGGGTCACATCGGTCGGGTTGCCTCGGCTCGGCCCGCCAAACCTCCGCCTCAGCTGTCGTAGTCGACCGTGAGCGTCTCCGAGACGGGGAACGTCTGGCAGGTCAGGACGTAGCCGGCGGCGACCTCTGCGGGTTCGAGGGCGTAGTTGCGGCGCATGTCCGCCTCTCCCGAGGTGACCAGCGCCCGGCAGGTGCCGCAGACGCCGCCCTTGCAGGCGAACGGCAGGTCCGGGCGGGTCCGCGCGGCGCCGTCCAGGACGGTCGCCTCCCGAGACAGGGCGGTCGTGGTGGAACGGCCGTCGAGGGTGATCGTGACGCGGCTCACCGGGCCCTTCACCACCTCGTCCGTGTGCTCAACCTGGCGGAGCGGCTGGTCGTCGGCGTAGAAGAGCTCCTGGTGGACACGGTCCACGGGGACGCCCAGCTCCGTCAGCAGCTCCTGGGCGTCGCGGACCATGCCGTGCGGTCCGCACAGCCACCAGTGGTCGGTGCCCGGGACGTCGACGAGACCGGCGAGCAGCGCGGCGAGCCGTTCGGCGTCCAGGCGCCCGGACAGCAGGTCGGCCTCGCGCGGCTCGCGCGACAGTACGTGCCCCAGCTGGAAGCGCGTACGGTACAGATCCTTCAGGTCCGCCAGTTCGTCGGCGAACATCACGGTGTCCGTACGCCGGTTGCCGTACAGGAGGGTGACCTGTGAACGGTCGTCGGCGGCCAGGACGGACTCGGCGATCGACATCATCGGGGTGATCCCGGAACCGGCGGCGATCAGGACATGGCGGCCGGGTGCCGTCAGGTCGGGGGTGAAGGCGCCCGTCGGTGTCATCACGTCGAGCACGTCACCCGGGCGCACACCGTCGACCAGCCAGGACGAGAACAGTCCTCCGGGCACCACCCGTACGCCGATGCGGGGCTGTTCGCCGACGGGGGCGCAGATCGAGTACGACCGCCGCTCCTCGCGCCCCTCGAACTCCCGGCGCAGGGTGAGCGACTGCCCCGGCGTGAAGGCGTACTCGGCGGCCAGGTCCGACGGCACCTCGAAGGCGACCGTGACGGCGTCCGCGCACAGCCGGCGTACGTCGGCGACCTTCAGGGCGTGGAAGACAGGGCGGCGCCGCACAGCGGGCGGGGCGGTGGTCGGCGGGACGGTCGGGGTGATGGGCGCGGCCATCAGATCTCCTTGACGTACTCGAACGGCTCGCGGCACGCGCGACAGCGCCACAGGGCCTTGCAGGACGTGGCGGCGAAACGGGAGGTCTCCTCGGTGTCCGCCGAGCCGCATCGGGGGCAGGGCACGGTGCGCCGGGTGGGCAGCAGGGAGAGGGAGACCGGGCCGCGCGGGGCGGGGCCGGGAGGGGCGATGCCGTGCTCGGCGAGCTTGCGGCGGCCCGCCGAGGTGATCCAGTCGCTGGTCCACGGGGGGTCGAGAACCGTACGGACGCGCACGCGCGCGTACCCCGCGGCCCGCAGCCGAGCGGCGACGGCGGCGCGCATCTCCGCCATCGCCGGGCAGCCCGAGTAGGTGGGGGTCAGACTCGCCACCACTGTCCCGTCCCCGGTCACCTCCACGTCCCGCAGGACGCCGAGGTCGGCCAGGGTCAGCATGGGCAGCTCGGGGTCCGGTACCCGCTCGGCGATGTTGCGGGCGCGCCGGACCTCATCGATCCCGGTCACAGTCGTCCCGGATCCGGTTCCGGTTCCGGTTGCGTTCATGGTCACCATGTCGCCTCCGGGTGGGCGCGGGCCACGCTCTGCAACTCGGCGAGCAGCGGGGCAAGATGCTCGGTGTGCTGTCCCTCGCGGCCGGCGCCGCGCGCCGGTGGGACGGCCGGCATGGGCAGCCCGGCGACCGCGGTGACCTGCCGCAGCACCTCGAGGACCTCGCCCCGGACGTCGTACGCCGTGAACAACTCGCTCAGATGCGGGGCGACTTCGTCCAGGGCGGTGCGCATCCGCCGGTGGGACTCTTCGGTGCCGTCGCCGAGGCGGACGGCCCATTCGGCCGCGTACTGCCGGTGGTACGTCAGCTCCTTGACCGCCTTCGCGGCGATCGCGGCGAGCACCGGGTCGCGGTGCGCGGCGAGCCGTTCGAGATGGGCGAGCCGCCAGCTGGACAGCACCAGCAGCCGCGTGATCGAGAACGCGAAGTCCCCGATGGGCAGTTCGGCCAGGCGTACGTTGCGGAAGTCCGCAGGGTCCCGGAAGTAGGCGTACGCGTCCTCGTCGCGCCCGGTGCCGTCGACCTGGCCGGCGCGCGCGTACAGCAGCCGGGCCTGGCCGAGGAGGTCGAGGCCGATGTTGGCGAGGGCGACCTCCTCCTCCAGCTCGGGGGCGCGGGTGCACCACTGGGCCAGCCGTTGGGCCGACACCAGTGCGTCGTCGGCGAGTTCGACGCAGGTCGCGGCCAGCTCGCCGGCGTCGACGCCGTCCGGCAGGGTGGTGTCGACGCCGTACAGGGGGTCCTCGAACCCGGTGCCGAAGGCCCAGCGGGCGTCACTGCCGTCGTCGTGGCCCTCGGCGAGGGAGAGATAGACGTGGTCGTCGTGATGGCTGTCGTCTTCCATGGCGTGCTCGGTGTCGCTCATTTCCGTGCTCCTCCCCTCGGCTAGATGTGCGGGACGTCGGCGGGGATGTCGTAGAAGGTCGGGTGGCGGTAGACCTTGTCGGCGCTGGGGGCGAAGAAGGGATCCTTCTCGTCGCGCGAGGAGGCCGCTATGTGCTCGGAGCGCACCACCCAGATGCTCACGCCTTCATTGCGCCGTGTGTACAGGTCGCGCGCGTGGGTGAGTGCCATCCGGTCGTCGGCCGCGTGCAGCGAGCCGACGTGTACGTGGTTCAGCCCGCGCTTGCCGCGCACGAACACCTCGTAGAGGGGCCACTCGGCCGACAGGTTGTCGCTGCTGCTCATGCCGCTGTCTCCTTCGCGGCCCGCGCGCGCTGCTTGGCGGCGTGGGCGGTGGCTGCCTCGCGCACCCAGGCACCTTCCTCGTGGGCGGTGCGACGTCGTGCGATCCGTTCGGTGTTGCGGGGGCCGTCGCCCTTGATGACGCGCATCAGTTCGTCCCAGTCGGGGGTGCCGAAGTCGTGGTGTCCGCGCTCCTCGTTCCAGCGCAGCTCCGGGTCGGGCAGGGTCACGCCGAGCTTTTCCGCCTGGGGGACGGTCATGTCGACGAAGCGCGTGCGCAGTTCGTCGTTGGTGTGCCGCTTGATCTTCCAGGCCATGGACTGCGCGGAGTTGGGTGAGGAGTCGTCGGGCGGGCCGAACATCATCAGCGAGGGCCACCACCAGCGGTCGACGGCGTCCTGGACCATGGCGCGCTGTTCCTCCGTACCGCGCATCATCGTCATCAGCAGCTCGTAGCCCTGCCGCTGGTGGAAGGACTCCTCCTTACAGACGCGGACCATCGCACGCGCGTACGGACCGTACGAGCTGCGGCACAGGGGCACCTGGTTGCAGATCGCCGCGCCGTCCACGAACCAGCCGATCACGCCGACGTCGGCGAAGCTGAGCGTCGGGTAGTTGAAGATCGACGAGTACTTCTGGCGGCCCTCGATGAGCCGCTCGGTGAGGTCCGCGCGGTCGGCGCCGAGTGTCTCGGCGGCCGAGTAGAGGTACAGGCCGTGTCCGGCCTCGTCCTGGACCTTCGCGAAGAGGATCGCCTTGCGGCGCAGCGAGGGCGCGCGCGTGATCCACTCGCCCTCCGGCTGCATGCCGATGATCTCCGAGTGCGCGTGCTGGGCGATCTGCCGGACCAGCGTCTTCCGGTAGCCCTCGGGCATCCAGTCGCGCGGCTCGATCCGGTGATCCCGCGCGATCGTCGCCTCGAAGTGCTTCTCGAGCAGTGCGTCGCCGTCCGACCCGGCACCGTCCGTGTCCGAGGCGGCGGTGTGTGTCGTCGTCATCGATTACCCACTCCCCAACCGACCATTCGTTCGGGAACCAGTGTGACGACTTTTCCCCGCCCGCACAACCCTTGTCTTTTCGACGCGGGCTCAGGGCCGGGACCCACCCGTCAGTGGGATTCCCGGCTCACCTCCGAGCCGCTGGAGCCGATGAGGAAGTCCAGGTCGGCGCCCGTGTCGGCCTGCTGGACGTGGTCGACGTACAGGCGTTCCCAGCCGCGCCTGGGGTTGGCGAAGCCGGTGACGGTGGCCTCGTTCGGGGTCCTGCGGGCGAGTTCCTCGGCGGGTACGTCGACGTCGAGGCGTCGGGCCGCCACGTCCAGGTCGATGAAGTCGCCGGTGCGGACGAGAGCGAGGGGGCCGCCTGCCGCCGCCTCCGGGGCCACGTGCAGGACGACGGTGCCGTAGGCGGTGCCGCTCATCCGGCCGTCGCAGACGCGGACCATGTCACGGACGCCCTGTTCCAGCAGCTTCTTCGGCAACGGCATGTTGGACACCTCGGGCATGCCCGGGTAGCCCTTGGGGCCGCAGCCGCGCAGGACGAGCACGGAGTCGGCGTCCACGTCGAGGTCGGGGTCGTCGATGCGGGCGTGGAAGTCCTCGATCGAGTCGAAGACGACGGCCCGTCCTCGGTGGCGCAGCAGCTGCGGGGAGGCCGCCGCCGGCTTGACGAGCGCTCCGTCGGGGGCGAGGTTGCCGCGCAGCACCGCGATACCGCCCTCGGCGACCAGCGGCTTCGCGCGCGTGCGGATGACCTCCGGGTCCCAGATCGGCGCGTCGTCGAGATGGTCCACCAGCGGCTCGCCGGTGACGGTGAGCGCGTCGGGATCGAGCAGGTCGCGCACCTCCCGCAGCACGGCGGACAGGCCTCCGGCGCGGTGGAAGTCCTCCATCAGGAAGCGGCCGGCGGGCTGGAGGTCCACCAGGACGGGGACCCGGGAGCCGATCCGGTCGAAGTCGTCGAGCGTGAGGGGGACGCCCAGGCGTCCGGCGATCGCCAGCAGATGCACGACGGCGTTGGTCGAGCCGCCGATGGCGGCCAGGGCGACGATCGCGTTGTGGAAGGACGCCTCGGTCAGGAAGGTGGCGGGGCGGCGGTCGGCGGCGACCATGTCCACCGCCAGTCTGCCGGTGCCGTGGGCGGCCTCCAGGAGCCGGCTGTCGGGCGCCGGAGTACCGGCCACCCCCGGCACGATCGTGCCGAGCGCCTCGGCGACCAGGGCCATCGTCGAGGCGGTGCCCATGGTGTTGCAGTGCCCGCGGCTGCGGATCATCGCCGACTCGGAGCGGGTGAACTGTTCCGAGGAGAGCGTGCCGGCCCGCACCTCCTCCGACAGCCGCCACACGTCGGTCCCGCAGCCCAGTGGCGTCCCCCGGAAGGTCCCGGTCAGCATCGGTCCGCCGGGCACGACCACCGCGGGCAGGTCCACCGAGGCGGCGGCCATGAGGAGCGACGGGATGGTCTTGTCGCAGCCGCCGAGGAGCACGACTCCGTCGATCGGGTTGGCCCGCAGCATCTCCTCCGTGGCCATGGCCGCCATGTTCCGCCAGAGCATGGCGGTGGGCCGTACCTGGGTCTCGCCGAGCGACACCACGGGCAGGTCCAGGGGGATGCCCCCGGCCTCGTACACGCCGTTGCGGACCGAGGCCGCGACCTCGTTCAGATGGGCGTTGCAGGGGGTCAGGTCCGAGGCCGTGTTGGCGATGGCGATCTGGGGCCGGCCGGTGAAGGCGTCGTCCGGTGCGCCCCGGCGCATCCACGCCCGGTGGATGTAGGCGTTGCGCCCCTGGCCCTCGTACCACTGCGCGCTGCGAAGTGTCACCGGTAAGCCTTTCCAACAATCGGTACGGTGGTCTATTCTTCGGAACCTCATGGAGCATAGACAGATGGACGACGGCACGTCAGCCCCTGTGAGCGAGGAAGCCGCCGGAGGCGACGGTGACGGGGCGCGTCTCGTGGGGTCGGACCGGGTGCTCGCCGTCCTCAAGGAGTTGGCCCGCTATCCGGACGGCGTGGGCCTCGAAGAGCTCACCCGGGTGATCGGCAGCCCCAAGCCGACCGTGCACCGGGCGCTGGTCTCGCTGCGCCGGGCCGGGCTGGCCGACCAGGGCGTCCGGGGTCGCTATGTCCTCGGCGACGAGTTCCTGCGGATGGCCTTCGCCCACCACGAGGAACGCCCCGAGCATGTCCGGGTGCGTCCCGTACTGGAGGCGCTGGCCGACCGGTTCGGCGAGACGGCGCACTACGCGGTCCTCGACGGCCGCGAGGTCGTCTACCGCGCCAAGGTCGACCCGCCGAGCGGCGCCGTCCGCCTGACGTCGACGGTGGGCGGCCGGAACCCCGCCCACGCCACCGGTGTCGGAAAGGCCCTGCTCGCCCATGAGTTGGCCACCACTGCCGAGGTCGAGACGTGGATCGGCGACGCGCCCCTGGCTCCCCGCACACCCCGGACCCTGTGCACGGCCGACGGCCTGCACCGCGATCTCCGGATCGTCCGCGAGCGGGGTTACGCGGTGGACGACCAGGAGAACGAGCCGGGCGTCAACTGCCTCGCCGTGGCCGTGTACGCGACCTCTCCGACCACGCCCTCCGGCGCCGTGAGCGTCAGTGCCCTCACCTACCGCACTCCGCTGCACACCCTGGTCGAGGCGGTCGCCGAGATCCGGGAACTGCTCGGCCCGCTGGCCGAGCCGCACCGATGACGAGCGGCCAGCAGCCCCTCACCCCCGTCCTCCCGCCGGCCGAACTGGAGACCGACCCCGTGCACCTCTTCCTCGTCCTGGAACCCGGTCGCCGCCCCGGCAGCCGTCGCCCGTACCTGCTCGGTCAGCGGTGAGCGCCCGCCGCGCCATGCGTGCGTTCGTTCTCACGGGCCCCGGGAAGTACGAGGTCCAGGAGGTCCTCGCCCCCGTGGCCGCACCGGGGGAGGTCGTCGTCGACGTCGAGCGGGTCGGCGTGTGCGGCACCGACATGGAGTTCCACACCGGCGCGATGGCCTATCTCCACCAGGGGCACTCCGCCTACCCGATGCGGCTCGGCCACGAGTGGTCGGGGCGTGTGGCGGAGGTCGGTGATGGTGTCGACGGCGCGTGGATCGGCCGCCGGGTGATGGGCGACACCATGCTCGGCTGTGGTGTCTGCCGACGCTGCCGACGAGGGCGTCAGCATGTGTGCGAGCAGCGGCAGGAGGTCGGCATCCGCGGTGACCGGGCCGGCGCCCTCGCCGAGCAACTCACGGTCCCCGCTTCCTCGTTGCACGCCCTGCCCGACTCCGTCGACGCCACGCTGGGCGCACTGGTCGAGCCCGGCGGCAACGCCCTGCGCGCCGCCCGGGCCGCCGAACTCGGGCCCGGTGACCGGGCGCTGGTGCTGGGACCGGGCACGATCGGGCTCCTGGTCGCGATGTTCGCCCGGGCCGCCGGGGCGAAGGTCCACCTGATGGGGGCGACCGACGGTTCGCTCGCCTTCGCCCGCGATCTGGGCTTCGAGCATGTCTGGCGGGAGGATTCCCTCCCGGATCTGCCGTACGACGCTGTCGTGGACGCCTCCAACGCGGCCCATCTTCCCGATCTGGCCCTGGAGTTGGTCGAACCGGCGGGCCATGTCGTCTACATCGGTCTGGCCGGCGAGCCCAGCCGGATCGACACCCGTACCGCCGTCCTCAAGGACGTCACCGCGGTCGGCGTACTGTCCGCCTCCCCCGGCCTCGACGCCACCATCCGGGCGTACGCGGAGGGTTCGGTCGATCCGCGGCCGCTCGTCGCCGCGACGGTGGGTCTTGACGACGTCGGAGCCGTCCTCGCGGGTGAGCGCCCGGCGGGCGCGGGTCCTGGTCCCAAGTTCCATGTGGACCCGCGCCTGGGCTGAGGCGGGTGCCGGTCGACCGTGCCGGCACGGTTCAGGGGGCGGTGATGCCGTCGATGACATGACGGAGGAAGCCGACCGCGGTGCCGCCGTCGCGGACGCGGTGGTCGAAGGTCACGCACGGAGGAACTTCTCAGCGACGCGCGCCGGCCGAACATGTCGTCACCCTTCTCGCCGTCCTGAAGTCCGGGGCGACCCATGGACGTCTGGACTCCGCCTACCCGGCGGACCGGCTCACCCACACCGTGCCGTACGCCGTGTCCCGTGAGCCGGAAAGCGGTCACCTGATGCTGATCTCCGCCAGTTGGAGACGGCGGATCGTGCTCTCGTCGGAGGCCGGCGCGCCGAGCCTGGTGGCCTGCAGGCGCAGATGGCGGCCGGTGGCGGCGGTGAGGGTGTAGGTCTGCGCGGCTCCGTCGGGGTTGGCCTGGCCGGTGACCGTGCGCACGGTGGTGTAGGCCGTGGCTCCCTCGGCCCGGGTCCGCAGGGTGAAGTCGACGGGGAAGCCCGCCGTGCCGCCACCGGCCGCGCCGGTGTCGGTGCGGGGGTGGAGGGTGACGGAGCCGATGGAACGGTCGGCGCCCAGGTCGACCTCGATCCAGACAGGGGTGGCACCGACATCGGCGGAGGGGAAGTCGATGCTGGTGAAGCCCTTGGCACCCGTGACACTCGACGTGGTGCCGTCGAGGGCGCGCGTCTTGCCCCAGTCACCGTTCTCCAGCGTGCAGTTGGCGGTCACCGAGGTCGCGGCGGTGGGGACGGCGAGTTCGGCCAGCTGGAGCCGGTACTTGGCCGACTCGTCCGCGGCCGGGACGCCGAGCCTCGTCGCCTGCAGCCGCACGTACCGGGCGGTGGTGGTCCGGAAGCCGTAGGTCTGCACAAGTCCGCCCGGATTGGGCTCGGCGGTGACGGTACGGACGGTCGTGGAGGTGCCGGCGCCGTCCGCGCGTGTCTGGAGGGTGAAGTCGACCGGGAAACCCGCGGTACCGCCGCCGACAGCGGGAGTGTCGGTGCGGGGGAAGAGCCGGACGGCGTCGATGTCGGTGTCGGCTCCGAGGTCGATCTCCACCCACACCGGGTTCGCGCCGACATCGGCGGAGGCGAACTCGTTGCTGGTGTAGCCCTTCGCCCCCGTCACGCTGGTGAGCTTGCCGTCGGTGAGCCGGCTGCGGCCCCAATCCCCGTTCTCCAGGCTGTTGTTGCTGCTGACGGCGCGGCCGAGGGCGAGGTTGTCGAGCCGCCCGGCGCCGGTGACGGTGAACGTCCATGTGCCCGGCTGGAGGGTGAAGTACACGTACGCGGAGTCCTTGCCCGCGTACGTGAGGCCGCCGGCACCGCCGGTGGCGGAGCCCGAGGTGAAGACGGTGGTGCCGTTGGCCTTGATGACGGGATGGGAGCCGCCGTAGGTGGGCACGCCGACACGGGCCGTCGTGCCGCTCGGCGAGGTGAGGCCGAGTGTCACCTGGGTGCCCTCGCGGGTGATGCCGAAGCGGATGTCGCCCTTGACGGTGGGTGTCACGGTGTTGATCTTCGTGAGGGTGCCGGTCTGCGGGACGACGTCGTACGTCGTCCAGCCGGGCTGCGTGGGGCGCACGCCCGCCGCGTAGGCGGACAGCGCGTAGAGCGGGCCGCCGTTCCAGGCGTGGTTGTCGGTTCCCTCAGCCTTGGTCCACAGCTCCCACAGGGTGTAGGAGGCGGGGTCGTTGACCTGCGCGGCGAAGCGGTTGCGCATCCGCTCCTCGGCGACGGTGGCCGCGCCCATCAGGTACAGCGCCTCCAGGACGTAGAACTCCATGTAGGGGCTGGCGTTGAGCTGTGTGCGCAGCACCTCGACGAGCCCACGGTTGCGGGAGGCGGGGGCCAGGCCAGCGACCACGGCGAGGGCGTTGGCGCGGTCGTCCGTGTCGCGGGTGTAGCCGGGTGAGCGGTACTCGTTCGTGGAGGAGTTCCACAGCACGCGGTCGAAGTTGGCCCTGATGCTGTCGCGTCGGGCCCTCCAGCCGGCCGTGTCGGCGCTGTTGCCGCTGAGGTCCGCCAGTCTGGCGGCGGTGTCCAGGGCGAGGTAGTACCAGCAGTTGTCGAGGACCCGGGCGTCGATGTCGGAGCCCCAGTCCTCCCAGTCCCAGTCCCCCGCCCGGTGCTTGACCAGGCCGTCGCTGTCGAGCGCCCACAGGTTCAGGTACTTCTTGACCGCCGGATAGGCGCCGGTGACGGCGTCGGCGTTGCCCGTGTAGAGGTAGTAGGTCCAGAACGACCACACCGAGGCGAGCATCTGGACGGGCAGTTCGGCCGTCCAGCTGACCGACGGGACCGGGGAGTAGAGGGCCCCGGTGTCCTTCTGCCAGGCCGTCAGCTGGGCGATGGCCTTCGCGCCGAGCGCGTGCGAGCGGGTGTCGAAGGTGTAGAAGCCCTCCTTGAGCTGGTTGACGACATCGCCCCACCACTGGGCGCGTTCGCGGGTAGGGCAGTCCATGTAGTTGTCCCGCATGTTGACGTACATGGTGCGGGCGGCCTTGCCCCACAGGGTGTCGAGGAAGGGGTCGCTGCTGCTGAACGACCCGGCGAAGTCGGTGTCGTAGCCGGACTCGCGGTACTTCAGGTCCAGGACGGTGACACCTGCGGGGATGGTGTAGCGGACGGCGGTGCCGCTCATCCAGCCCAGTGACTCGAACTCCTGGACACCGCCGGCGCAGACATAGGTGGAGCGCACGTTGAAGCCGGTGCCGGGTTCGATGCCCGTCAGGTTGGCGCCGTCGTCGTGGTGGTCGGTCTGGATGCCGATCACCGCACCGGCGGGGGCGTCCACCTTGAGGTACGGGGTGACCTGGAGGTTGGACGGCAGGGTGGCGGAGATGGGGGTGCCGCCCTGTCCCGCGGACGGCAGGGAAGCGGCGTTGGCGTAGGACGTGAGACCGGAGTGGCGGAACAGCGGAACCGGCCGCTGGACGAGGCCGTTCCAGGGCGCGGAGCCGGCGGCGCCGAAGTCGGTGGGAGCCGTCCAGCCGCTGTCGTCGAAGCCCGGGGACCGCCAGCCCGCCATGGCGGTGGCGTTGCGGGCGTCGTAGTAGATGTTCGACTCGGGCAGCCGGAAGTTGGCCTGTGCGCCGCTGGTGTTGTTCGAGTAGCCGGGGTGGGCGGTGTGCTTCCAGCCGGTGTCACTGACTATGCGGGTGGTAGTGGACCCGGTCGTGATGTCCGACTGGAACAGCAGACCGCCCTTGCCGCTGCTGTTGTGCGAGAAGCCCTGCTTGCCGAAGTGCCACACCAGCAGTGCGACGGTGTTGCTGCCACTGGTCAGGTAGGGGGCCAGGTCGATGACGTCGTGGTAGGTGTCGGTGCGGTTGGGGCCGCGCTTGAGTCCGCCCTCGAAGACCACGAGGGTGCCGTTCACCCACAGCCAGTACTTGGAGTCGGCGGCGATCCTCGTCAGGGCCTGGGACGGCTTGGCGGGCAGGGCGAACGACCTGCGGAACGCCACCCATTGGTTCGTCGCGGTGGCCGGAGCCCAGATCCACTTGGCGGTCCAGGCATCGGCTGCGGCCGCCGCCGGTGCGAGGGCGGGCAGCACCAGGGAACTCGCCAGGGGCGCGAGCGCCACGGCTGTGGCGGTGCGCAGGACAGACCTGCGGGTCAGCTGTCGCATCGGGGGGTCCGTTTCATGGGGTGGTCAGGAGATGGGGAGAGGTTGGTAGGGCCGGGCCTGGCGGGGACGTCAGTCCCGTACGCCGCCGAGCAGCGCCTCCAGATCGGCGGCGGCACCTGCGCCGCCGTCCTCGAAGAGGACCTTGTTGGCCAGCGCGGGCAGTTCACGCGCCGGCACCTCCAGGAACGGTTCCAGCTTCCGGGCCAGCCGGGCGGCGTCGGAACCCAGGCCGTGCCGGAGCAGGACTCCGACCGTGCGTTCCCACAGACCGGGGTCGTCCATCAGGTCCCGTACGGTGGCCGGCTCGGCCGAGGTCGCCGGGCAGGGGTCCTCGGTCGTCCAGGTGTGCGTCCCGTGAGCCGCGGTCACCGGGGGCCATCCCTCGCCGGGCAGGTGGACGGTGGCCCGCGTCCCCACGGGCACGGTCACCTCCAGATGGAAGCGCCCCTCCGCGCGCCGCCAGCTCACCGAGGCCTCGCCGTACGGAGTGACATGTCGGGCGGAGGCGTGGGTGAGCGCCCGGTCCGGCAGCGGCCGTACGGTGAACTCCCGGTATCCGGGGGCGGCGGGGGCGAGTCCGGCGACCGTGCGGTGCATCCAGTCGGCGACGGCGCCGAGGGCGTAGTGGTTGAACGAGGTCATCTGGCCCGGGTTGACGGTCCCGTCGGGCAGCATGCTGTCCCAGCGTTCCCAGACGGTGGTGGCGCCCATCGTCACGGGATACAGCCAGGACGGGCAGCCCTTCTCCAGCAGCAGACGGTGCGCGAGGTCGGAGCGGCCGACGGAGGTGAGGGCGTCGGTCATCAGCGGGGTGCCGACGAATCCGGTGGCGATCCGGAAGCCGCCCGTACGGACGAGGTCGGCGAGCCTGCGACCGGCGGCCTCGCGCTGCCCGGGGAGGGACAGCAGATCCCACTCGAGGGCCATGGCGTACGCGGTCGGTGAGTCGCCCACGATCCGGCCGGCCGGTGTGACGAACGCGCGGGCGAACGCCTCCCGGGTCCGGGCGGCGAGCGCGCGGTACTCGTCGGCCTCCGCGGAGCGGCCCAGCGTCGCCGCGGTACGGGAGACGAGGTCGGCGCAGCGGACCAGGCACGCCGTGGCGACGACGTCCGCCGGGGTGCGGGCGGCGAACGGGTCGTCCGGCGGTGCGGCCGGGTCGAGCCAGTCACCGAACTGGAAACCGCCCGCCCACACGCCGTCGGCGGTCAACGAGGCGATCTTGTCGACCCAGGCACGCGCACTGGCGAACTGGCGCCGCAGGATGTCGAGATCGCCGTAGCGCTCGTGGAGCACCCAGGGCACCACGGCGGCCGCGTCTCCCCAGGCCGCCGCGGTCGGTGACCCGGTGTCCAGGACGTCGGGGACCACCCAGGGCACCGCGCCGTCGGGATGCTGGTCGGCGGCGAGGTCGGCGAGCCAGGAGGAGAGGAAGCCCGCGGTGTCGAAGAGGAAGGCGGCGGTGGGCGCGAAGACCTGGGTGTCTCCGGTCCAGCCGAACCGCTCGTCACGCTGCGGACAGTCCGTGGGTACGTCGAGGAAGTTGCCGCGCGTGCCACGGACGACGTTCTCGTGGAACTGTTCGAGGTCCGGGTCGGAGCAGGTGAACCAGCCGGTGCGCCGCAGGTCGGTGCCCACGACCACGGCGTGCAGGTCCTCGGCCGTGAGGCCGGGCACTCCGCTGATCTCGGCGTAGCGGAAGCCGTGGAAGGTGAGCGAGGGTTCGAGGACGGCCTCGGCGGACTCGGCGAGCAGGTAGGTGTCGACGGCGTCGGCCGTCCGCAGTGGCCTGGTGCACAGCTCCTCGTCCTCGAGGACCTCGGCGTGCCGGACGGTGACCTCGCGGCCCTCCGTGGCATCGCGTACCCGCAGCCGGACCCAGCCGACGACGTTCTGCCCGAAGTCGGCGAGCGTACGGCCGGACGGTGACTCCCAGACCTTCAACGCGGGCAGCACCTCGGTGACGCGTACCGGGGGGCCGTCCGGGGCGACGAGTCGCGCCAGGTCCGTGTCCTCCTCGGGGAGCACGTCCACCGGGCCGATCGCTGCGCCGGGTGTGAACCGCAGATCGGTGCGCTGGCCCTTGTAGAGGTCGTCGGCGACGATCCCGGTGTCGCGCGCCCGCCACTTCTCGTCGGTGCCGAAGACGTCCACGGACCCGTCGGCGTACCGGACTTCCAGCTGGGCGAGCAGGGCGAGCCGGTCGCCGTAGAGGGCGCGGGCACCCCACCAGCCGAGGTGGCCCCGGTACCAGCCGTTGCCGAGGAGGACCGACAGGGTGTTCTCGCCCGCTGTCAGCAGTGCGGTGACGTCGTGGGTCCGGTAGCGCAGCCGGTGGCGGTAGCTGGTCCAGCCGGGTGCGAGGACCTCGTCACCGACGCGGGTGCCGTTCAGTGCGGCGGTGTAGACGCCGTGAGCGGTGGCGTACAGCCGGGCGCTCACGATCCCGGGGCGCAGGACGAGTGTGCGGACGAGCTCGGGGGCGGGTGCGTCCAGGGCGCCGTGGTCGCGGGGCGTGATGAAGCGGGCGCTCCAGTCGCGCGGGTGCAGCAGTCCCGTCTCCACGGTGGCGGGCGCGCTCCACCCGCTCCAGGCGTTCTTGGAGGCCACCCGGATCCGGACCGTGGCCCTGGTGCGGGAGGGCAGGGGCTCGAAGGGCCAGGGCACCAGGATCTGCTCGGCCGACTCGACCCGTACGGCGGTGACGCCGTCAAGCTCGACCTCGTACGCCGTCTGGTGCCAGCCGGGGTCGTCCGTACGCACCTGCCAGGAGAGGCGCGGGGCCGGGGATCCCACACCGAGCGGGTCGTCCCGGTGCTCGAAGCGGATCGCCGCAACGGTGGTGTCGCGGGGCTCCGGATGTTTCACGGCCATACCCGTCTCCTCTCTGGACGTGGAACGTTCCACGTTTGAAACGACTCAACCATGAGCCGGAGAGGTCAGCGCGTCAAGAGCGGACGGGAAATTGGATCCGCGATTCCGCCGCGCTCAGGGACGCGGCGGGGCTGTGCTGCCGCGCACCACGAGGTGCGGGGTCGAGGCCGTCACGACGGCACGGTCACGGCTCTTCTCGATCCGCTCCACCAGGAGCCGGGCGGCAGTCTCGCCCATCATCGCTCCCGCCTGGTCCACGCTGGTCAGGCTGACCGGGGCGAGGGCGGCCACCGAGGTGTTGTTGTACCCGGCGAGCGAGAGGTCCCCGGGGATGCGCAGGCCGAGTTCGGCGGCGGCGCGGAAGACTCCGGTGGCGGCGACGTCCGCGCCGGCGAAGATCGCGGTGGGGGGTCGTCTCGACGTGAGCAGTTCCATGGCGCCGCGGTAGCCACCCTCGTCGGAGTACCCCGAGTTCACGACGCGGGCCAGGTCGGCCAGGCCGTGCCGGGCCATCGCCTCGTCGTAGGCGGCCCTGACATGGTGTTCCGGGCGCTGGCGCCACTGGGTGCCGCGCACCGTCGGATGCGACAGGTGGGCGATGTCCCGGTGCCCCAGGCCTACCAGATGGTCGATGACGAGATCCACGCCGAGACCGTCCTGGTTGACCACGCTGTCGTACGCCGGCGACGGGTCGTGATGGCCGATCACCACGGTCGGCACGTCGGCAGCGATGCGTACCACCTCCTCCCGGGCGACGGCGGGGGCGATCAGGATCAGCCCGTCCATCTGCCGGTCCACCATGGCGTGGATGAGCTTTGTCTGGTCGTCCCTCTCGGCGGAGCCGCTGGAGCCGATGAACACCGTGAACTCGGTGGTGCGCAGCGTGGCGTCGACCCCCTCCAGGAGGTCGGCGTAGAAGGCGTTGCGGATGCTCGCGAGGAGGATGCCGATCGTGAAGGTGCGGCCCCGCATACCGCGGGCGGCGGCGTGCGGACGATAGCCCAGCTCGGCCATCGCGGTCCGCACCCGCTCGCGCATCGCCGGGCTGACGCCATAGGCGTTGGTCAGCACCTTCGACACGGCGGAGGTCGACACGCCCGCACTGCGTGCGACATCGGCGATGGTCACCCTCTTCGAGCCGCCGGCAGATCGCATGGGAATCCCCACCTCCGTTGTCATGATCGCCCCGCCCCACTTCGGCGTTTCCGGAACGTTACTCGCAGATGACTTGACGGCTCCGGGCGGTTCGCCTCAATCTTTGGGGCATTCCGTTCGTGGCACGTTACACGAAAGGCCCGCCACGACCGGCCGAACGGACGGCCACACCACGGCGGACCGCCAAGGACCCGACGCACGGCCGCCGCGAAGGATCAAGAGGCCGGCCCTCCATGCCCCATCTCCACCCGCAGCCCTACCGCACCGGACCCCACCACCCCCACTGAAACGATTCACAGCCGCTCGAACGAAGGAACAACCATGAGGTCAAGCACTCCCGCCAAGAGAAGGGCCGTGGTGACCGCGGCCGCCGTTCTGCCGCTCGTGCTCAGCGCCTGCAGCGCCGGTTCGCTCGGCTCCGCCGACGATGGCGGGAACGCGACGTCGATCAAGCTGCTCGTCGACAACGCGCCCGACAACCTCCAGTCCGCGCAACAGCTGGCCAAGGCCTTCGAGGCGAAGAACCCGAAGATCAAGGTGAGCGTGGAGACGCGTCCCGGCGGTACGGAGGGCGACAACCTCATCAAGACCCGGCTGCAGACGGACAGCATGGACGATCTCTTCGTCTACAACGTGGGATCCCTGTTCCAGCAGATCGACCCGACGAAGACGCTCACCCCGATCACACAGGACCCGTATGTCAAGAACCTCGACGAGTCCTTCCTCCCGCAGGTCACGGTGGGCGGCCAGACCTACGGCGTCCCGCTGGGCTCGGCGCTCGGCGGCGGCGTCCTCTACAACAAGAAGGTCTACGACAAGCTCGGCCTGTCGGTGCCCAGGACCTGGGCGGACTTCATCGCCAACAGCGAGAAGATCAAGGCCGCAGGTATCGCCCCGGTGATCCAGACCTACCAGGACACCTGGACCTCCCAGCTGCTGGTGCTGGGCGACTTCCACAACGTGGCGGCGGCGCAGCCGGACTTCGTCAAGGACTACACCGCCGACAAGGCGAAGTTCGCCACCGATGCGAACGCGTTCAAGGGCTTCGAGCACCTCCAGCAGATCCACGACCTGAAGCTGCAGAACTCCGACTACGCGTCGGCCACCCTCGTCAAGGGCCTGCAGATGCTGGCCACCGGCAAGGGCGCCCAGTACCCGATGCTCTCCACCGTCATCAGCGGCATCAGGACGAGCAACCCGGACCAGCTCAACGACATCGGGTTCTTCGCACTGCCCGGGGACGACGCCGCCACCAACGGCCTGACGGCGTGGTTCCCGAACGCCCTGTACGTCCCGAAGACGACCACCGGCGACAAGCTCGCCGCGGTCAAGAAGCTCCTCGCGTTCGCGGCGAGCCCGGCCGGCTGCGCGGCCCAGGCCAAGGCGTCGACGCCGACCGGCCCCTACCTGGTCAAGGGCTGCACCCTGCCGACGGACGTACCGACGATCACCAAGGACGTCGCCGCCTATTTCACCGGCGGCGCCCAGAGCCCGGCGCTGGAGTTCCTGTCCCCGGTGAAGGGACCGAGCCTCGACCAGATCAGCGTCCAGGTCGGCTCCGGCATCACCGACGCGAAGACCGGGGCGGCCCAGTACGACAAGGACACCGAGAAGCAGGCACAGCAGCTCGGTCTGCCGGGCTGGTAGGAACGCACGTCAGTGTCTCCCCGCCTTCGGCGACGGGCGCGGGGAGGCACCCGAGAGAGGTCGAACGATGACCACAGTCGTACCGGCCGGGCAACCGCCCGCCACACAGCGGGAATCGGCGAGCAGGGCGCGCCGCTCCCCCGGAACGCGCAGTTCCTATCCCACCTGGTTCTATCTGCCCGCGGCGGCCGTCTACGGGGTGCTGTTCCTGGTCCCCACCCTCGCGTCGTTCTACTTCAGCCTGACCAGGTGGACGATCTTCAAGTCGACCTTCATCGGTCTGGACAACTACACCGACTTCTTCCAGGAACCGGCCCTCGTCAAGGGCTTCGTCAACACGTTCCTGTACGCGGTCGTCACCTCGGGACTCAAGGTCGTCATCGGCCTTCTCCTCGGGATCCTGCTGACCAGTCAGATCCGAGCGCGTGGTTATCTGCGCTCGGTGGTGTTCTTCCCGGTGCTGGTCAGCACGGTGGGCATCGGCATCACCTTCACCGCCTTCATGGACCCCTCCACCGGGGCCATCAACAGGGCCCTTTCGGTGATCGGCGTCGACGGTCCCGGATGGCTGACGGATCCCTCGCTCGCCCTGTTCTCGGTGGCGCTGGTCGACGTGTGGAAGGGCGTGGGTCTGGCGACCGTCATCTACATCGCCGGCATCGTGTCCATCCCGGACGAGTACTACGAGGCGGCGAGGCTGGACGGCGCGGGTTCGTGGCAGCTGCTGCGCAACGTCGTCCTGCCGCTGAGCTGGCCGGCCACGTCCACGGTCATCATCCTGTCGCTCATCGGCGGGCTGCGTTCCTTCGACCTCATCTGGGCGATGACCCGCGGCGGACCGGGCTTCAGCTCCGACGTGGTCGCCTCCGTCATCTACAAGCAGTACCAGGCGGGCTTCTACGGCCTGTCGACCGCGGGGAACGTCATTCTCTTCCTGGTTGTGACGGCGGTCGTCGTCCCGCTGTCCCGCTTCCTGGCCCGCAAGGAGGTGCAGCGATGAAGAAGTCCACCGGCACCTGGCTCGGCCTCCTGTCGACCGCCGTCAGCCTCGTGGTCTTCGTCGTGCCGTTCGCGTTCATCGTGCTCACGGCCGTGAAGGATCCGCAGCAGGCGTCGCAGCTCGACTTCTCCTGGCCACGCCACTTCCAGCTGGTCGACAACTTCGTCCAGGTGGTGGAGGCGCGGGACTACATCCTGGTCATCGCGTTCGTCAACAGCGTGATCCTGACCGTCACGAGCGTGACGGCGATGGTCGTCCTGGGCGCGATGGTCGCGTTCGTGCTGCAGCGCCGGATCACCCGCTGGACGGGGCTGATCAACTTCCTGGTCCTGTCCGGGCTGATCATCCCGCCGGCCGTCGTGCCCACGATCTGGGTCCTGCAGAAGGCGGGCCTGTTCGGCACACTGCCCGGGCTGATCCTCGTGGAGGTCGCCTTCGGTCTGTCCTTCTCCATCCTGCTGTTCCGGGCGTTCATCGCCACCATCCCGCGCGAACTCGACGAGGCCGCGATCATCGACGGCGCCTCTCCGCTGCGGCTCTTCTTCCGGGTCGTCCTGCCGATGCTCCGCTCGGTCGTGGTGACGGTGATCGTCGTCCAGTCGGTCGCCGTCTTCAACGACTTCACCAACCCGCTGTACTTCCTGCCGGGTGAGCAGAACGCCACCGTCCAGCTGACGCTGTTCAACTTCCAGAGCCAGTACAGCACCAGCTACAACCTGCTCTTCATGGACATCCTGCTCATCACCGTGCCGCCGCTGATCATGTTCCTGTTCTTCAACCGGCAGATCGTGGCGGGCATGACCGCGGGGGCGGTCAAGGGCTGAGTCTCCGGCGCCCCTCGTACCAAGTGCCAAGTACCAACACCTCACCGATACAAAGGAGTCTCGTGTGACCAGCCCCCATGCCGGCCTGCATGTCGAAGGCCTCCGTCCCCGGAGGCACGGAACCCGGACACCCGGAACGCGACACCGTTCCCTCCTCACTGCCCTGCTGGCCGCCGCCCTTGCCGTCCTCGGACTGGTCTCGGCCGGGCGGGCGCAGGCGCTCGGCGGTGACATCCGTATGCACGACCCGTCCGTCATCAAGGTGGGCAACTGCTACTACGGCTTCTCCACCGGGTTCGAGAACGACCCGCTCAATCCCAGCGGTTCCATCACCGAGCGCCGGACGTGCGACGCCACGGCGGCGACCGGCTGGACGAAGATCGGCAACGTCTGGGAGTCCACGCCGTCCTGGATCGCCGGCAAGCTCGGTTCGACGCCCCCGAACATCTGGGCCCCCGACATCAAGTACTTCAACGGCAAGTACCACCTGTACTACGCCGGTTCGCTCTGGGGCACCTCGTACGCGGTGATGGGTCTGGCCACCGCCACCAGCATCGAAGGCCCCTGGACCGACCAGGGCATGGTCACCGACGTCAACTACCCCATCGATCCCAACGTCGACTGGGGACCCGACGGCCGGCTGTACGTCTCCTGGGGCTCCTGGACCGGCTCCGGCACCTATATGCACGTCCTGGACCAGTCCACCGGCAAGCTGTCCACCAGCGACAACAACCTCTGGCACATCGCCGTCGGCATCGAGAACCCGACCATCGTCCTCAACGGCGGCTACTACTACCTGTTCGGCTCCAAGGGCCTGTGCTGCAGCGGCACCAACAGCACCTACTACACGGTCGTCGGACGGTCCACCGCCATCACCGGCCCCTACCTCGACCAGAACGGCACCGACATGGCGTCCGGCGGAGGAACACAGGTGCTCGCGGGCGCCCACCCGAAGGTCGCCGCCGGCGGTGCGGACGCCTACGACGACGGCACGTCCAAGTTCCTCGCCTACCACTACTACGACGGGAACAACTCCGGCCGGGAGGCCCTCGACATCCGCCAGGTCACCTTCACCGGCGGGTGGCCCGTACTCGCCGCCCCGCTGGGCTCCGCCGACAACCACCTCATGAACCGCAACAGCGGCAGATGCGCGGACGTCTGGTTCGCGAGCACGGCCGACGGCGGTGCCGTGAACAACGGCAACTGCAACGCCGGGACCAACCAGGGGTGGGTCCCGACGCCCAGCGGTTCCAACTACCGCCTGGTCAACGTCAACAGCGGCAAGTGCCTCGAGATCCCGGGCGGCTCCACCGCCGACGGTGCGACGGCCGACCAGTGGACCTGCGACGGCGGCACGCACCAACTCTGGCGCAGGACATCGGTGATCGGCGGCTATGTCACCTTCACCAACGTCAACAGCGGGCTGTGCCTCCAGGTCGCCGGAGGATCGACCGCCAACGGCGCGGCCCTGAGCCAGTCGAGCTGCAACACGGGTACGAACCAGCAGTGGCTCCTCGTCTGAGACCTTGGCGCGTCCGCGGCACCGACCGGTGCCATGGACGCGCCTCCCCTCTTGCGACCCCTCAGCCGGCCAGAGGATCACCCGTGATGAACGTGTGCCTCCCCGAGCCGACGCTGTGCGGGTCGCGGCCTCCCGAATGGAGCAGCACCTGCGCCGTGGTGTTCGCGGGCAGCTCCACGTCCAGCCGGAACAGGCCGTCGCGCCGGGCCCACCGCGCGGACACCTCGCCGTACGGTGTGCGGTAGCTGCCCTCGGCGTGGGTGAGGTCGCCGACCGGGCGGGGGTCGATCACCAGCTCGCGGTAACCGGCCCCGCCGCGCGCCTGGCGGATGCCGACGACTCCGGCGTGGAACCACTCCTCGATCTGGAGCAGGATCATGTGGTTCTTGGAGTTGCCCATGCCCCACTCCTCGGGCACGGTCGTCAGGCCCTGCGGATTGGCGGTGGTGGGTGCCATGAAGTAGCCGTAGCTCGGCCGGGTGTCCTCCTGGAGGACGTCCCACAGGACGTCGTCGCGTCCGCCCTCGTGCAGGGCCCTGATGATCGGGGCAAGCCCGAGGGTGCCGCCGCTGAGGTGCGGCCCGCCCCCGAACGGCTGGTGTGCGCGCACCAGTTCCACCAGCGCGTCCAGCACCTTCTCGCGTTCGGACTCCGGTACGAGGCCCTCGTCCAGCGCGAAGGCCTGCGCGGCCTGGGTGGCCCCGGCGCCGCCCCGGTCTCCCTCGGCGGTGTAGCGGGCAAGAGCCGAGTTGTAGAAGGCGTCGTTGAACGCGTCCCTGATGTTGTCGGCGAGGTTGCGGTACTCGGAGGCGTCCGTGTCCCGTCCTCAGTGCGGCCATCCGGGCCATCCGGTCGGCGACCTGGTGGTAGCCCCAGGTTCCGGTGATACGGCCGGAGGTGTTCTCGCTCGCGATCCAGTCGGCGAGGGCGGCGTCGACAAGGTGGGCGTTCGCCCCGGTGCCGGTCTTCCTGGTCCTGATGCAGTTCAGGAACGCCTGCATCCGCGGGTAGTAGCGGCTCATCGTCTGGGTGTCGCCGTACGTCTCGTACAGCAGCCAGGGCACCAGCACGATGCCGTTGCCCCAGTTGATCTCGTCGCCGAAGCGGCCGGTGTAACCCCAGTCGTACACCGGGGTCTTGAGCGCCACGTTGCCGATGTCGGCGCCCGCCCTGGACTGCCCCTCCGCCAGGTGCCGTTGCATGGTGCGCAGGTAGGCCGCGTATCCGAAGGTGCGGTGCACCGAGGCGAAGGGCTGTACGTAGTCGGCGGGGTAGGCGAGCTTCTCGCGGCCGGGGCAGTCCGTGAAGGTGGACATGGTGTTGCTCATGATGGAGTAACGGGCCATGCGGTGAACGCGGTTGACGCGGTCGTCGGACGTGCTCAGGGAGCCGGCGGCCGGCACGTCCGCGTGGATCCGCAGTCCGGTCACCGTGTCCCGGGTCGG
The DNA here is from genome assembly GCF_040644035.1 of Streptomyces sp. NPDC047042. NCBI lineage: Bacteria > Bacillati > Actinomycetota > Actinomycetes > Kitasatosporales > Streptomycetaceae > Streptomyces > Streptomyces sp. NPDC047042. The sequence goes on from NZ_JBEYVP010000028.1 coordinate 117,262, forward strand.
TATGTAGCCCTCGGGCAGGCCGGTGACCTGGAGCCACTGCATGCCGAAGTAGTGGAACCGCGGATGCCACCGCTCGCCCCGCTTGTCGCCGTACGTCGTGTAGGCGGCGAACACGTCGGTGCCGCGGGCGGCGCCACCGCCCATGATCGACGCCTGGTTGACGGTGCCGTCGGCGTTGAGCGACTCGGCGGGCCGCAGCTGGACCGTGCTGCCTGCGGGCAAGGGGCCGTCGAGTTCGAGTTGCGGCCAGCCCGCGAAGTTCTGCCCGAAGTCGAAGACCCACACGCCTGGTTGGGGCTGGGTGACGCCGACCGGGCGGAGTCTGTCGACGACCTTGAGGGGTTCGGCGACGCGCCAGACCAGTTCGGTGGTCAGGTTGGGCGGCGGGGCGATTCCCGCGCCGACCCAGCCCACGGCCGTACCGTCGCGCCGCTTCGCCGACGCACCGAGGTCCGCGCCCGGGGCCGTCCAGGCGGGCTGCTCGCGCCGGGCGTCGTAGTCGGAACCCGAGTACCAGTTGGCCGTGGTGGTCGGGCCGAGTGCCGCCCGCCACGAGCGGTCGCTGACGACCGTCTCGACCCTGCCGTCGGTCCTGGTGAGTTCCAGGCGGGCGATGAGACGTGGGGAGACGGCCGCGCCGGCGCTCGGGTCGGTGCTCGCCAGGGAGTTGCCGGAGCCGGTGACCGCCGCTCCGCTCTCGTGGCCGTGGGAGAGACCGGGTTCGAAGGTGATGCCGGTGCCGTCGGCGCCCGCGGTACCGATCGCGGTGATGGTGCGGGACTCCAGGCGCACACCGCCGTCGCCGGTGTCGATGTTGACGGTGCCGCCGACGTGGTAGTTGGCCACACTGTTCACCTTGACGGTGACGGCACCCGGGTCGGCGGGCACGACCAGGCTGCCGCTGCCCTTGAACTGACTCTGCCACCAGCTGTAAGGGGCGGTCCGGCCGGTCGCCGGGTTGGTGACGGACCGGGTCACCAGCGCCGTACCGTGGCCGAGCTCGACGCCCAGGGTGTTGGCGCCGGGGCGGACGAGGCGGGTCACGTCGTACGCCCGGTATTCGGTGGAGAGCTGGTAGTTGGAGTTGCCCGGAGCGAGCACCTCGTCGGTGACGGGCCTGTCGTTGAGCCACGCCACCTGCAGTCCTACGCCGGACAGGTACAACCGCGCCCGGACGACGTCCCCCCGGCCCGTGTCCACGCGGAAGGCGCGGGCGAGGAGGGGCAGCGGCTGGTCGACGCTGCGGCCGGGGTACTCGATCCAGCGGGCCTCGCCCCAGTCGGCGCGCTTGAGGAGGCCCATCTCCCACGACGCGGCCCGGCTCCACGGTGTCGCCCTGCCGTGGTGGTCCCAGGCCCGCACCTGCCAGATCACCCGGTCGCGGGAGGCCGGGGCAGGGCCGTGCCAGGCGATGTCGGTCTGGGCCGAGGAGCGGACCGTGCCGCTGTCCCAAAGCAGACGGCCCCGGTCGAGGTCCGCCTCCGTGCGGGCCGCGCGAATCCGGTAGGCGGACTGTGTCCATCCCGCGCCGGCGCCGACCACCCGCCAGCCCAGTCGGGGTGCGGGGTTGTCGACGCCTAGGGGCTCGTCCTCACGGCCGTCGACGGTCAGACCGGTGACCCTCGCCCCCCGTCTGTCGTCCTCGTGACCGGCGTGGGCCGTCTGGGCGGGCAGTGCCAACCCGGTCGCCGATACGGCCATCGTCGTGACCACCTGTCTGCGGCTCAACTCTGCTCCACCTGGGACATCGGGCATGTCGAACCTCCGATATGCGATCGATGAGAACGTCTCAGTCGGCTGCTGCGCATCACCGTCGGCCACAGAGGGTGGCCGACGGCGCGTCGGTCAGCTGCCGGACTCGTAGTCGCTGTCCATCTCGGCCAGGACCTTCTCCGGCGTGCTCTGGTCGCTGAAGATCTCCTGGAGACCGCTGAGCATGGTCTGCTGGACCTTGGCGTTGGGCCAGAGCTGGTCCATGAACGGCACGGTCCGACCGGCCTTCACGAACTCGGACAGCTGGGCGAGGGACGGGCTCGCGACGAAGCCCGTGTCGGACAGGCTGGGCAGTCCGCCCTGCTTCTTGACGAACAGGTTCATGCCCTCGGGGGACATCACGAAGTCGACGAACTTCAGGGCGAGTTCCTCGTTCTTCGCCTTGGCGTTGACGCCGTATCCGGCGCCCGCCGCCGCGGGTATGAGGGTCTTCGACGGATCGTCGGTGGCCGGCAGCGCCCGGAGGGTGAACGTTCCCTGGGGGTTCTTCTGCTCCAGGAGGGCGATCACCCAGTTGCCCTGGATGATGCCGAGCGTCTTTCCGGTCGCGGCGAGGCTCTGGCTGGCTTCGTAGTTGGTGCCCAGGGGGTCCTTCTGGAAGCAGCCCGTCTTCTCCATCGTCAGGTACTTGTCCAGGGCCGTCAGCCAGGGCGACTTGGCGAAGGTCGCCTGCCCCGCCTGCATCTTCTGGTCGAAGTCGCGGTCGTCGCCGTAGACGGTGGTGGCGACGAGTGCGTACTGGACGAGCTGGGTCACCCAGTTGTCCTGGTTGCCCAGGGCGAAGGCGGGCGTTCCCTTGGCCTTGGCGGCGCGGCAGAAGGCGAGGAGGTCGGTCCAGGTGTCCGGCGGGGTGAGACCGGCCTTCGTCATGGCCTGCTCGTTGTAGACCGCGCCGATGCCGTTCTGCCCGAAGACCGCCGTGTAGGTCCTGCCCTCGTACTGGGCGACGCTCTTGATCGCCTCCGGCAGCGTCGCCGCCCACGGCCGGTCCGAGAGGTCGCGCAGATAGCCGGGCTTGGCCAGGGTGTAGGTGGCGCCCGGATTGCCGTTGCCGGGCCACACCGACATCACGTCGGGCGCGGTCCCGGAGGACAGCTGGGTGCGGATCTGCTGCTGGTACTGGTCGGCGCCGCTGGTGGTGTAGCGGACCTTGACGCCCGGGTTGGCCTTTTCGAACGCCTTGACGACGTCCTCGACCGAACCCTGGTCGATGGAGGCGAGCGTCAGGGTCCGGGAGCCGCCCGAGCCGCTGTCGGAGCCGGTCTTGGTGCCGCCGCTGCACGCGGCCAGCACGGCGACCGAGGTCGTCGCGGCGATCAGAAGGGGGAGTGCGCGTGTCTTCATGATGTCCTTCTCGGGGAAGAGCCACCGGGCATGGGGGACGGTCGGGCGTCGGGGCTCACCCCCGCAGTCCTCCCGCGAAGCCGTTGATGATGCTGCGCTGCAGCACGAAGTAGACGAGCAGGACGGGCAGGACGCTGATCACCAGAGCGGCGAAGATGAGGTTCCAGTCGGTGACGTACTGACCGACGAAGCCGGCGATCGCGACCGGCATGGTCTGCCGGTCGCTGCCGCTGAGATACAGCAGCGGGGTGAAGAAGTCGTTCCACACCGCGACGGCGTTGAGCACCAGGGCGGTGACGGTGATGGGTTTCAGCATCGGCAGGACCACGTACCGGAAGCCCTGCAGTGGTGTGCACCCGTCGATCAGCGCCGCGTCCTCGAAGTCGCGGGGCAGGGCGCGCAGGAAGCCGACGTAGAGGAAGACGGTGAACGGCACCTGGAGGCCGGAGTAGAAGAGGACCAGGGCCCATGGGGTGCCGAGCAGGCCGAGGTCGCGCATGGTCTGGTACAGGGGCAGCGAGGCGAGTTGGAAGGGCAGGACCAGGCCCAGCAGGAAGCCGAGGTACGTGCCCCGGGACCAGCGTGGTGTCGCGCGGGCCAGCGGGAACGCCGCGAGGGAGGAGACGGCGAGCACGATCACGACGCTGCACGCCGTCACCAGCACGCTGTTGAGCAGCGCCCCGCCCAGCGCGCCCTGCTGCCAGGCCTCGGTGAAGTTGTGCAGCGTGGGCGAGGTGGTGGGGCTGATCGGCGAGGAGGTGTCCGACGCCGGCCGCACGGCCAGGTTGACCAGGACGTACACCGGGAAGCCCACGACCAGGGCGATGGCGATCATCGTCAGTTCCAGCGCGAACGTACGACCGCGGTAGCGGCTCACGAGGTGGCCCTCTCGTTGCGCGACAGCACGGCGTACTGTCCGGTCGAGACGACGGCCACGATGATCGTGAGGACGACCGCGAGCGCGATGCTGTAGCCGAACTCCCCCAGCGTGAAGGCGTCTTTGTAGATCAGCGTGGAGAGGGTGTCGGTCGCGTGTCCCGGCCCGCCGCCGGTCAACGCGTAGACCTGGTCGAAGAGTTTGATCCCGCCGATGATCGACAGCATCAGGTTGATGGTGAGGGCCGGAGCGAGCAGTGGCCGGGTGACCGACCAGAAGCGCCGGACGGCACCCGCGCCGTCGATGGCGGCGGCTTCGTGGACCTCCTTGGGTACGGACTGGAGTCCCGCGAGGAAGATGACCATGGAGTAGCCCGCGAACTGCCAGACGATGACTCCGACGACGGACCACAGGGCGACCGTCGGGCTGCCCAGCCAATCCTGCCGCAGCCCGTCCAGTCCGACCGCGCCCAGCAGGCTGTTGACCGCGCCGTCGGGGCCGAGCAGGTTGCGCCAGAGGTAGGCGGTGACGATCGGGGTGATCACGGCCGGGGCGAACAGCAGGACCCTGAGCACGTTGCGGGACCTGATGGCCGAGTTGACCCCGAGGGCGAGCAGCAGGCCCAGCGCGTTCTGGATGACCGTGATCGACACGGCGATGACCAGTGTGTGCCGGATGGCCTGCGTCGCGTCGGGATCACGGAGCAGTTCGGAGAAGTTGTCCAGCCCCACGAAGGAGAAGTGGGGGTCGAGGCCGTCCCAGTCGGTGAAGGCGTAGTGGACACCGCGGACACTCGGCACGAGGACGACGAAGGCGAAGAGCAGTACCGCGGGCAGGGCGAACCACCAGGGCGGGGTGTTTCGCGCCCGCCGGACACCGGGAGCCGGTTCGGTGTCCGGAAGCTGCTCGAACGGGGCCGCGGTCACCAGCACACCTCCTTCCGCGAATCGGTTCACGACTCGATGGGTAACGTTACCCACGAGGTCGTGGCCAGACCTTAGAGAGCGTCCTGTGTGACGTCAAGGGCCCTCCGTAGACTCGGCGTCAGCGTTTCCCAGCGGAAAAAGGAATCGAATGGAGCCACCAGCTCGGCGTCGTCGCGTGACGATCGTCGATGTCGCACGCCACGCCCAGGTGTCCACCACCGCCGTGTCCAAGGTGCTGCGCAACGCGTACGGGGCGAGCCCCGAGATGCGCGAGAAAGTCCGCCGCGCGATCGACGAACTCGGCTACCGGCCGCACGCGGGGGCGAGAGGCCTGCGCGGGCAGACGTACACCATCGGTGTGATGCTCCCGGACATCCGCAACCCCTTCTTCCCCGAGGTTCTCGACGGCATCACCGACTGGCTGGGGGACACGGAGTACCAGGTACTGCTGGGCCCCGGCTGCAACGGCGAGAAGGAGGAGGCCCGGGTCACCGAGGCGATGGTGGACCGCGGTATGGACGGCCTCATCCTGGTCGCGCCCGTCTCACCCCGCCCCCACCTCGAGCACATCGCCTCCTCCGTGCCGACCGTCGTCGTCGGCCGGCACGGCTCGTCCGAGCTGTACGACACGGTGGTCGACGACGACGTGGAGGGCGCGCACCTGACCGTCGCACACCTCGCCGGACTCGGGCATCGCCGCATCGCCCACATCGAGCACCACGAAACCGACCCGACGCGCCTCGCCGAGATGCCCAACGCCCGCCGCGCCGACGGATACCGGCAGGCCATGCGGACACTCGGGCTGGCCGACCACATCGACGTGGTCTCCACCACCTACACCCAGGAAGGCGGCTACCGGGGCGCACAGGAACTGCTGGCGCGCCCGACGGTTCCCACGGCCGTGTTCGCGGGCGCGGACATCGTGGCCATGGGCGCCCTGGAGGCGATCAACGAGGCCGGGCTCTCCGTTCCCGGCGACATCTCGGTGGCCGGTTACGACAACACCACCTTCGCCGCGCTCGGCCCGATCTCGCTGACCAGCGTCGACCAGGCGGGCCACGAGATCGGCGGGAACGCCGCCCGGCTGCTCCTGGAGCGGATCTCCGACCGGCACAAACGCACGGACCAGGTCCGGCTGTCGCCCACCCTCGTCACGCGCCGGACGACGGGACGGCCGCCGGAGTAGGTCGAGGGGGAAGCCGAGGGGGAAGCCGCGGGGGTCGTTCAACCATTCGATTGAATGTGGGATTCCCCTCGTGGGAAACGTTGCCCATCCGTGGCTCGCGTGGCAAAAATGGAGCTGCCCGGCGCCCGGACCCGTCCTCCAGCACCGGACGGCTTCACTACGCCACCCCCCAGCAGAGAGGTCTCCTCAGCATGTCCAGCTTCCTCAGCAGACGACGCGTCCTCGCCACCGGAGCGGGCGCCGCCCTCGGTGTCGGCGGGGTCGCCGCGAACGCCGCTCCGGCCACCGCCTCCCCCGCGAACTCCCGAGGCGCCACCCGGGACAACCCCCGGGGAGAGGAGAGAAGGACCCTCGACGAGCTCTACCGCGCCGCTCTCGCGGAGGGCGGCAAGCTCGTCGTCTACGCCGGCGGCGACACGCCGACCCAGCAGGACGGCACGAAGGCGGCCTTCAAGGCCCGCTTCCCCGAGATCGACCTGACCTTGATCGTCGACTACAGCAAGTACCACGACGTCCGCGTCGACAACCAGTTCGCGACGGACACCCTCGTTCCGGACGTCGTCCAGTTCCAGACCCTGCAGGACTTCGACCGCTGGAAGCGGCAGGGCCGTCTGCTGCACTACAAGCCCGCCGGGTTCTCGAAGGTCTACGACGGGTTCAAGGACCCGGAGGGCGCGTGGGTGGCCACCGGCGCGATCGCCTTCAGCTTCATGTACAACACGGCCGCGGTGGGTTCGAGGACCCCGCTCACCCCGCGCGACCTGGTCGACCCGAAGTGGAAGGGCAAGATAGCCTCCGCCTTCCCGCACGACGACGACGCGGTGCTGTACCTCTTCACGCTGTACGCCCGGAAGTACGGCTGGGACTGGGTGGCCAGGTTCGCCGCCCAGGACGTGCAGTTCGCCCGCGGCAGCAACTCTCCCGGCGACGCCGTCTTCGGCGGACAGAAGACGATCGGTGTCGGCACCGCCGGGTCCGCGGTCGGCACCTCTCCCGTGACGTTCGCCATCGGCACCGGGCACCCGTTCATGGCCTGGGGCCAGCGCATGGCCGTCCTCAAGCAGGCCAAGAACTCCACGGCGGCCAAGCTGTTCCTCAACTGGCAGCTGTCGACGGAGATGCAGAACGGATCCTTCAACGGCTGGTCCGTCCGCACCGACGTCACTCCCCCGGCGGGCCTGAAGCCGATCTGGGAGTACCCCAACGCCTACGTGGACGGCTTCCCCCGCTTCATGTCCGACCGCGCCGAGGTGGAGCGCTGGAAGCAGACCTTCGCTCTGTACTTCGGCGAGGTCAAGGGCGACCCGACACCCGGCTGGCTGGGGCTGCACCCGGGCGCCTAGGGACGGACGGATGCGCCGATCGCCCTAGGGACGGACGGATGCGCCGATCGCCGCTTCGGAGGGGCGGTCGGCGCGTCGCTGTTCCGCAGGACGCCCGTGTCGCCGCCGTCCGCCCACGTGACCCACACCCGCCGTCAGTGGATCAGCGTTCGGCCGCCGTCGAGAGCTGCGACGCGGAGTCCTCCACCCGCAACACATAGGCCGCAGCGCCGGCGTAGAAAGCCTCGACGACAAAAACGGCGATCAGCACCGCGTGGGGCCACCCATCCGCCACGAAGCTGACCAGGCGCCCCACAGCCAGGCCACTCATGAAGGTGAACAGCGTGACGAGCGAAGTCCTGGTGTAACGCGTGTTGGCGGCTCCCAGGAAGAACAAGATCGCCAGGGCTACGAACAGTGACCCGGAACCGCTCCTGAAAATGTTCGCCTCCGACGGCGACTGGATGTCGACCCCGTAGACGTCGAGCAAGAGGTGCGGAGCCAAGAGATAGACCAACCCGATCACGGCGATCCCGAGGCCCGCGGAACCAAGGACCAACTTCTTCAGATTCATTCTTCTGAGATTTCCGTTTTGGGAGCTCATCGAAGACGCTCCAGAACATGCGCCACGAACTGCTCGTGGTACGGGAAGGGGCCGGCATGGCCGGCATCGGGGTGGATCCGAGGGGGTGAGACATTCGGCAGGGTGGGTGGGTGGGCCTGCGTCGGTCTGCTGTGGTCAGGCGTCTGAGTTCCTTGCCGCCTGCCGGTCGCTGCTGCCGTGTGCCAGTGAGGCGAGGATCTCCTTGCGGCAGACTTCGAGGATTTCGTCCGCCAGCGGAGAATCGTCCGGGCATGCCCGCGACAGCATGATCGCGCCGACCGCATGGGCGAGCATGTCGATCACCATGGCGCGGGCCGCCCGCTGCTCCGCACCCCCCGACGGGCCACTTGGGACCTGAAGGGCCGTCACCACGCTCTCGATCCCGGCCGCGAACTCTGTTTTGATGTCCGCCGGCTGACGTGCGGCATCGCCGCTGAGGGCCGCGATGGTGCAGCCGTCGCCACGCCCGTCACGATGCTCCCGGGAGACGTAGCTCTCGACGAACTCGGCGGGGCCCACGCCTTCTGCCCGTGCCGCGATCTGCGAGAGCCCGCTCGCGGACGCCTCGGCCATCAGGTCGGCCTTGGAGCCGAAGTGCTTGTAGAACCCGCCGTGGGTGAACCCGGCGGCCGCCATCAGTTCCGCCACGCCGACACCGTCATAGCCGCGCTCGCGGAACAGCCCGGCGGCTGTGGCGACGATGTGCGCGCGGTTCTGCTCCGCCTGCGCCTTGCTCACGCGCATGTCCAGCCGCCCTTTCCACGGTCGACGCTCGCCGATCGAAGGCCAAGCATACATAGATGTCGATCCACATCTAAGAGGTTGACTTTTTATATTACGACCGTCATCGTATCGTTCACCCGCTCCAGAAAGGCTCAAGCCATGAGTGATACGCATCTGACCGCACCGACCCAGTACGTCGAGGTCGACGGCGACCGGTTCGCCTACCGGCGCTGGGGCAAGCCCTCCGGCGTCCCGATCTTCCTCGTCCAGCACCTCCGCGGAGGCATGGACCACTGGGACCCCCTGCTCACCGACGGTCTGGCCGAAGGCCGCGAGGTCATCCTGTTCAACGGGCGCGGCATCGCCTCCTCGTCCGGCACACCGCGCAATCGGATGGAGGACATGGCCGACGACATCGCCGCGGTCATCCGGGCGCTGGGGCTGGAACAGGTCGATCTGCTCGGCTTCTCGATCGGCGGTTGGCAGGCGGAGGAAGTCACGCTGCGCCACCCCGAACTGGTGCGCAAGCTCATCCTGGTCGGCACCGGCCTCCGGGGCGGGGACCCGACGATGGACCCCAAGGTGCCCGAGGTGGCGGTGAACCCGGTCCCCACCGTGGAGGACTTCCTCTTCCTGTTCTTCGGCCGCTCGCCAGCCGCCGTCGAAGCGGGCCGGGCCTTCTGGGAGCGCCGCCACCAGCGGACCGACCAGGACCCGCCGAGCTCCCTCGAAGTCGCACAGGCGCAACTCGAAGCAGTTGCCGCCTACGCCGAACCCCTGCCCGGCGAGAACCCCTACGCCTATCTGAACGCGATCACCCAGCCGACGCTGGTCCTCAACGGCACCAACGACGTGATGATCGCCTCGATCAACTCCTGGCACCTCGCCCAGAACATCCCCAACGCCCAACTGCTGATCTACCCCGACGCCGGGCACGGAGCGCACTTCCAGTACCCCGAGCGGTTCCTGAGGCACGCCCTGCAGTTCCTCGACGAGTAGGACCGGCTAGACCTGTCCGGGTGATCACTAGTCCCACTACGGCGGCTTTGGTAAATGGGCCTGGTGAGTGCAGTGGAGATGACCCGCGCAGAGGCAGTCGCGCTGGTGCAGCGTGTTATGGATGCGGGCTGCGCCTCCGATGACGATGTGGCCGGTTGGCTGGACAGGCTCGGCAGAACCCTGGCTTGCCCGTCTGGGCACGTCAGTGCCTTGATCTTCTGGCCGCCGGAGCGGGACCTTTCGGCCGATGAGGTAGTCGATCAGGCTTTGACATATCGGCCGATCGCTCTGTGAGGTCGGGCCTCAACTCCGAAGCCGGACCAGCAGGGCTGCGGTGGTTGCGGTGCCGAGAAAGGCATAGCCCCGCTTGCCATAACGGGCGGCCGCGGCCCGGGACTGCTTCAGCCTGTTGGTCGTCCGTTCGACGGTGTTGCGCTTCTTGTACCGCGCTTCGTCTAAGCGCAGTGGCCGTCCGCCGCGCGCGCCTTTGCGCAGGCGGACGGCCTCGCTGTCGCACCGGTCACAACGCTGGGCGCGGCGGGTCTGTCACGTGTCTGGCCACGCTCGTCGTCGACTTCCCGCGCGGCACGGCACCTCACGGCTGGACCACCCCGGTCGGCGAACCCAGGTGGGTCACGAATTCACCGGTGTCACGCATGTTCACGAAGCTGTCCTTGAGCCTGACACCGGCGGACCGGGGCCGGATGGACAACGAGCGGACTACTGCAGCCCGGCCGGTCTCGTGCGCACTCGGTCTCGGCCGGTGGCGACGGACAGGGGCGGGATTCATGTGACCAGCGGCACTGTGGCTGTGCATCTGCTGTGGATACGGTGTCGCTGCCGCGCCGGTAACGCATGCGTGGGCGGCGCGTGGCCGACCGGTGGGTTGCCCCCGACAGCGTTTTTCAGCGAAGGGAAGAAGGTGAGGGCGCGGCGTGACCAGCATGATCTCCGAAGCGGGCAATCTGCCCGTGGCCTTCACCAGCTTCGTGGGGCGACGGCACCTCATCGCCGAGATCCGCCGTGTCCTCGGTCCGGCCCGGCTACTGACGCTCACCGGAATGGGTGGCGTGGGCAAGACGCGGCTGGCGCTCGAGGCGGCCGCCGCGTCGAGAAAGGCCTTCGCGGACGGGGTGTGGCTGGTCGACCTGGCTCCGGTGCGGGAGCCGCTGGCCGTGGCGGACGCCGCCGCGGCGGCGCTTGGGGTGCCGGAACTGGGCGCGAGGCCCGCCCTGGACCAGCTCGCGAGGTATCTGGCCGGGCGCCGGGCGCTGATCGTGCTGGACAACTGCGAGCATCTGGTCGACGCGTGTGCCGAGCTGGCCCAGACGCTGCTGTCGGCCGCACCCGAGGTACGGGTGCTGGCGACGAGCCGGCAGACACTGGGCATCGCGGGCGAGCACGTCCTCGTCGTACCGCCGCTGTCGGTTCCGGAGGAGGCGGTCGAGCTCCTGCGGGACCGGGCCACCGCCGTCCGGCCGGAGTTCCGGATCACCGACCTGAACCGGGCCGGCGCCTCCCGGCTGTGTGCCGGCCTGGACGGGCTGCCGCTGGCGATCGAGCTGGCCGCGTCCCGGCTGCGGACGCTCACCGTGGACCAAGCGGTGGACCGCCTGGAGGACCGTTTCACCCTGCTCACGAGCGGCAGCCGGACAGCGCGGCCCCGTCAGCGCACGCTGCGGGCGCTGGTCGACTGGAGCTATGAACTGTGCTGTCCGGCCGAGCGGCTGCTGTGGAATCGGCTGTCCGTCTTCGTCGGTGGTTTCGCCCTGGACGCGGTCGAGAGTGTCTGCGTGGGAGAGGGCATCGCCCCGGACGAGGTGGTGGACCTCCTGGACCGGCTGGTCGGGCAGTCCATCGTCCTGGCGACCGAGCAGGAGGGTCTGCCGCGCTACCGGATGCTGGAGACCATCCGCCGCTACGGACGACTGCGGCTCGCCGAGTCCGACGAGGAACAGTGGTTGCTGACACGGCACCGCGACTTCTTCCTGGCTCTCGCCGAACGTGCCGCCGACACGTGGTACGGCCCCGGACAGCAGCAGACCCTGGCCCGGTTGCGCGCCGAACACAACGATCTGCTGGCGGCACTGAACCACGGCGGCGACCCGCAGGCCGAGCTGGCGCTGGCCGCGGCGCTGCGCTACCACTGGTGCGCTGACGGGTTTCTCGGCGAGGGGCGTCGCCGGCTCGACCGGGCGCTCGCGGGCGCGCCCGAGCCCACTTCGGCCCGGGCCCGGGCGCTGGTGGCCGCCGCCTGGGTGGCGTTGCTGCAGGGCGATCCCGCTGCGGCGGATCAGTGGCTGACCGAGGCAGGGGAGCTGGGTGACCAGCTCGACGATCCGGCGGTACGCGCGAACGTCCTTGGATTCCGAGGGACGCTGGCGCTGTTCTGCCGACGCTTCGAGGAGGCCCTGCCCCTCTTCGAGGGCGCGGTGGCCGCCCACAGGGCACTGGGAGAGGAAGCCGCTACGGTCTTCTGGCTGTTCCAGCTCGCGAACACCCAGACCCACCTCGGTGACGCGGGCCGAGCCGAGACCGCCAGGCAGGCTGTCGCGATCGCGCAGACGCACGGTGAGAGCCTGAACCGCACGTACGCGCTGTGCGTGCTGGGCCTTGACGCCTTGGTACGCGGTGACCTGGCGGCGGCCATGGCACTGACCCGCGCCGGGCTGGAGATCCAGCGGGACTTCAACGACTACGTCGGGGCCGCGCTACTACTGGAACTGCATGCCTGGATCAGCGCCGCCGGCGACGACCACGAGCGGGCGGGGCGGCTGCTCGGCACGGTGCGCGCCCTGTGGCGGGACACCGGCACCGAGCTCTCCGTGTTCGGCCCCGATCTGACCGAGCACCATGCGCGCTGCGAGGAGGCGGTCGTCAGAGCCCTGGGCCCGGCAGCGTACGAGAAGGTTCTCACGGAGGGCGGCCGTCTCGACAGCCCCGGCCGCGGCATCGCCTCCGCTCTCGCCGACGGCGCCGAACCGGCCGCCCGAGCCACGGCCGGCGCCCCGAGCCCGCTGACCCAGCGGGAGCGGCAGGTGGCCTCGTTGGTGGCCGAGGGCATGACCAACCGCCAGATCGCCGCCACTCTGGTGCTCTCCCCACGCACGATCGGCGGCCACGTCGACCACATCCTGGCCAAGCTCGGCTACGGCCGCCGCGCCCAGATCGCGACCTGGTGGGCGGAGAACCAGGTAACCGACCCGTCCGAATGACGCATGCGCGGGGATGCCCCCCGCTGTGATCCTTCTCGTCGTGGACGCCGACACGGCAGACATGACAAACGGGTGACGCGGGGCTGCTGAACGCACCGGCGGCCCGATCGTGGCTCCATCCGGTACACGCATACCCACCTCAGTAAAAGCCGACCTCGGGCCGGTATGCCCTCGTACTCTCCTCATTCAGTCCGGAGGACGCATGTTCAAGCGAACCGCAGTGCATGTACGCGGAAAGACGAGATCCAGAAAAGGGAAGCGTGCCTTCGCTGCTTTCTTCGCCGTCGCCCTCGCGATAACGCTGCTCCAAGGGCTCCTGTCGATGACAGCCGCCCCATCGGCACAGGCTGTATCGATCACCGAATGCCCTGGAGGTTCCCATTCGGGAGAGGGGTCGTCTTCCTGCCCCAACCTGGAAAACGAAGATCTTGTCACCCAGCGGCGCTTCCCGTCTGTACTGTATCGCGGAGACGAGCGCCTGCCGAACGACATCTTCCGCCACGGCTTCACTTCGTGGGGGAGCAATGACGACATAGTCTCGCACCTCCGAGGCGACCCAAATCGCAACAGCAACTACATCCCGACGACTGGCACGCGATCCGTTGCGGAGACGTTCGCGCACAATGGTGGAATGATGCGCCTGAATTCCATGGCCGCGCAACCACGCTGTTCGAACGGGCGGATCTGGATATACGGACTCATTCCATGGCGTGGCCTGCTGGAAAGCTGTGAACACGGCCGGGTTACCTCGGAGGCCTTCGTCTACGTCATCGATCCCATGTGGGCGAGGAACGCGCTGTACGTCCCCGATCAGGTCCGAGGGAATGCGGCGCTTCATCGGTTCGCCGCCCAGGACGAATGGGCCTACGTTCACCGGATTCCGCGAGAGGCGATCACCGGCGTCCGCATCTACCGAATGACGGGGCACGCCGAAAACCGCGAGGTAGATCCTCGGACCGTCACCTTCGCCTTCGATCGTTTCGTCGGGAATCCTTTCCACGCGCAGGCACAGATCCTCTACAACCCGGAAAGCGATCCGAATTCCCACTTCGGGTTCCATTCGAACCTGAACGTCCCCGACCTGCCCACGAACCCGTACACCCGCGGCTGTTCGACGATAACTTTCTGCCGACGCTGACCTCGGAATTCCGCAAGAATTCCGACACGAAAGGCACCACATGCTGAAGAACAACGAGCCGGGGGTGAGAACCCGGACGGCCACCTCGCCCATGCGACGGATGCGGACCGGTCTCGTCGCCACCTGCTCCCTCGCGCTGGTCGCCACCGGCGGGCTGCTGACGACCGCTCCCGCGGCGCAGGCCGACATCACCGACGGCCTGCTGCTGCGGTACAAGCTGGACGAATCCGCCGGCACGGTCGCCCATGACTCCTCGGGCCACGGCCTTGACGGCACGGTCAACGGCACCGCCGACCTGGGTGGTGCCGAGGGGCTGGGCTTCAACGGCTCCAACACCTACGTCAAGATGCCGAACAACGTCATGGCCGGGCTGGACTCGATCAGCGTCGACTTCGACGTGTGGGTCGACAACGCCCTGACCAAGCCGTACTTCTTCTACGGGCTCGGCAACACCAACGGCACCAGGGGCAACGGCTACCTGTTCACCACTGGCGACACCTTCCGGACGGGGGTCTCCCTCGGCGACTTCAACACCGAACAGCACATCGAGCCCTCAGGCGGCACCTACACGCTGCCGCACGGCACCTGGAAGCACGTCACGTACACCCAGACCGGCCACACCGGCATCCTCTACGAGGACGGGGTGGAGAAGGCCCGCAACACCAACGTCACCATCACCCCCGGCTCGATCGGCAACGGAACCACCACCGCGAACTACCTCGGCCGGTCCCTCTACGCCAACGACAAGTACTTCAAGGGCCGGATGCGCGACTTCCGCCTCTACAACAAGTCCCTGTCCCCGGCCGAGGTCGAGGACAGAGCCAACGACACAGAACTGCAGTCGGAGGAGCTGCAGGCCCTGGCCACCTACAACGACGCGCTCGCGGCGTTCGAGGACCCCAACATCGGCCCGGTCCTCATCTTCCCGTCCGACTACACCGGGGACATCGACAACGTTCAGCGGCCGCCGGACTGGACCGACTCCTCCGGTCGGACACCGACGCTCTGGCCCACCCCCACCACCGCGAAGAGCCCACTGTTCACGGCCGATCAGATCAGCGCCCTGGAGGACGCGGTCACCGCCGCGGTACAGCCCGACGGCGACACGACGTACACCTTGGCCGTCCACTACGACGGGATGAGCGACCGGGTGATCGTGGAGACCAACGCTCCGGCCGCGGTCACCGACCCCCTGACCACCCAGTACGACGGCCAACTCGTGATCGACAGGTCCACGGACGTCCCTGCCGCACCGCCCCTGTGCCGGCCGGCGCAAGCCGGCAGCACCCAGGGACTGCTGCTGGACTACAAGCTGGACGAGCCCGTCGGCGAGATCGCCCACGACTCCTCGGGCCACGGCCGCGACGGCTGGATCAACAACGCCGCCGACCTGGGAGGTGACGAGGGACTGGGCTTCAACGGCTCCGACACCTACGTCAAGATGCCGGACAACATCATGAAGGGACTGAACTCGATCAGCGTCGACTTCGACGTGTGGGTCGACAACACCCTGACCAGCCCGTACTTCTTCTACGGGCTCGGCAATGCCAACGCCACCAACGGCAACGGTTACCTGTTCACCACCGGCGACACCTTCCGCACCTCGGTCTCCCTCACCGACTACACGGCCAAGAAGGACGTCCAGCCCTCGGGCGGCTACACACTGCCGCACGGCGCGTGGGAACACGTCACCTACACCCAGACCGGCACCACCGGGATCCTCTACGAGAACGGCGTCGAAAAGGCCCGCAACACCAACGTCACCATCACCCCCGGCTCGATCGGCAACGGAACGACCACCGCGAACTACCTCGGCCGGTCCCTCTACGCCAACGACAAGTACTTCAAGGGCCGGATGCGTGACTTCCGTGTCTACGACCACGCCCTGACTCCGTCCCAGGTCCATGACCGGGCCGACGCGCCCGCGAAGCGAATGGAGCAACTGCAGGAGCTGGCCGACTACAACTGCGCGATCTCGTACTTCGACGACCCCGACGTAGGGTCGGTGATCACCTACCCGTCGGACTACACCGGAGACCTCGACGTGCAGACACCGACCGACTGGACCGACTCCTCCGGGCAGACGCCGACGAGCTGGCCCCAGCTCTCCATCGCGAAGAGCCAGCAGTTCACCGTCGCCGAGATCAAGAAGGTCACCGAGGCGGTCAACCAGGCGATCCAACCCGACGGCGACACGACATACGGACTGGTGGTCACCTACAACGGCCCGACCGACAAGATGATGGTGGTCACCAACGCCCCGGCCTCGGTCACCGACCCGCTGATGAGTGCCTACCCGGGCAAGATCCTCCTCGAGACACCCACAGCCTGACAGGCGACCGGGATCAGCTGTGAATCAGGGAGGGGCCCGGGTCACCGGGCCCCTCCCCCGCGTTGCTGCCGCCGGATCCTTGCCCCAGGAGGCACTCGGCGCCCCGCAGCGGGCGGCCCATCGACGATCAGCGGCGGCTTCTCCCGGTCAGTGGGCGGTAGCCCAACTCCCCAGCAGGGCCAGCCGCTCCGCCGTCTCCGAGCCCGGCTCCGGGGTGTAGACCACCAGCGTCTGCTCCGATGACTCCGGCAGCGTCAGCGACTCGTACGGCAGGGTCAGCAGGCCCGCGACCGGGTGCTGGAAGCGTTTCACGCCGTACAGGCACGCCCTGACCTGGTGGTCGGCCCACAGCCGGCGGAAGTCCTCGCTCTTGAGGGAGAGTTCGCCGACCAGCTCGCGCATGCGCCGGTCGCCGGCGTGCGCACCCGCCCTCATCCTCAGGGTGGCGACGCACTGCGCGGCGACCGCGTTCCAGTCGGGGTAGAGATCGCGGCCCTCGGGTTCCAGGAAGAGCTCGCGGACGACGTTGCGCCGGGCGGGATCCAGGCGGCTGAAGCCGTGCAGGGCGTCCCCGAGGGTGTTCCAGGCCAGCACCTGTGTGGCGGGATCGAGGACGAAGGCCGGGATGTGCTCCACGCTGTCGAGCAGCCGCTGGACGCCGGGACGGACGCCCGGGGGCGCACTGCGGCGGCGTCCGTCCTTCCTCGGCGGCCGGGCCACCGCGCGCAGATAGGTGTGCTCGGTGCCGTTCATGCGCAGGACCCGGGCGATGGCGTCCAGGACAGCGTCCGAGACGCTCGGCCCGCGGCCCTGCTCCAGGCGGATGTAGTAGTCGACGCTCACCTCCTCGCGGCGCAGCCCGGGCACCCGGCGCCTGCCGTACGAGGGCAGCCCCACGTGGCGGCGAAGGGTGGGGGAGCCGAGGCCGGGGACACTCCCCGGCGGGCCTTCCACCTTGAGAGCACCTCAATGTCGTACGAGAATCTGGCCGGCCGTATCGCCGTCGTCACCGGGGCCGCGAGCGGGATCGGCGAGGCCGTCGCCGTGACACTGGCCGCGCAGGGGGCGAGGGTCGCGCTGCTGGCGCGGCGGGCGGAGCGGCTGGACGCCGTCGCGGAGAAGATCCGGGCGGACGGCGGGCAGGCGCTGCCCGTGGCCGCCGGCGTCACGGACGACGCGTCGGTCGCGGCCGCGGTGGAGCGGATCCATGAGGCCTACGGGATCGTCGATCTGGTCGTCAACAACGCGGGCGTCGTGCTGACCAGTTCGCTGGAGGACGCGCGCGTCGACGAGTGGCAGACGGCGATCGACACCAACATCACCGGGGTGCTGCGGATCACCGGGGCGTTCGCCGAGGACCTGGGACAGGCGGCGGCGCGGGGCGGCAGTGCGGACCTGGTGAACATCTCGTCCATCGCCACCCATCAGACCGGCCTTCCCGGCTTCGCGGTGTACGGGGCGACCAAGGCCGCGGTCACCCATCTCTCGGCGCTGCTGCGGGACGAGTTCGGGCCGCGGGGGGGGTACGGGTGACCAACATCGAACCGGGGGTGACGGACACGGGGATCGTCTCGCATCTCGACGAGGCCGGGCAGGACGCAGTCAAGGCGCCAGGTCTGAGTAAGCAGGAAAGGACCTCACGGGCGAGTTGGGTCGGACCGACCGGGGACCATAGCATCCAGTGGGACGACAGGAAGAACAGACTCGATCAAGCCAGGGGAACGAGCCGGAGTGACAGGTGGGACGGCGCGGTTGCGAGTGCCGGTGGGCGAGGACGCGGAGCGGTGGGTCACCCGCGTGGGCTGTCGTCGCGTCCTGCTCATCGTGCACAACGTGACGTCCGCGACTCGCCTGCTGGACGTACTTCCGCTGTTCAACAGCGATGTTCGCGTGCAGTTGTTCGCCACCTGCACGGGTTCCTCTCCTTTCCTTGCGGGAGTACCCGAGCTGTTGGCTCAGGCGGGCCTGCCTGTCCTCCCTTGGGACCAGGCCAAGGACACGGAGTTCGATCTGGCGGTGGCCGCGAGCTATGGCGGCCAACTCGGCTCGATACGCGGCAAGTTGGCCGTTTTGTCCCACGGGATGGGATATAATAAGAAGTTGGCGACACCGGACACCGGACACCGGACACCGGACACCGGACACCGGACACCGGACACCGGACACCGGTCTTCGGTATGGCGCCGGACTGGCTCCTCGAGGACGGCCGTCCAATCGCGTCCGCCACGGTGCTGTCCCACCCCGAACAGTTGGAGCGGCTTCGCTCGGCGTGCCCCGAGGCGGTGCCCACCGCGGTACTGGCCGGGGATCCTTGCTACGACCGTATCCTCGCCGCTCTCCCCCAACGCGACCGCTTCCGCCGCGCACTGGGCGTGCGACCCGGCCAGCGGCTGATCGTCATCAGCTCGACCTGGGCAGCGCGTTCCCTCTTCGGCGGTGCCGGGCCAGGAGGAGCGGGCGAGCCGGGTACGGATGATCTGCTGCCGTGGCTGCTGTCGCGGCTGGCGGCGGAGCTGCCGGCCGATGAGTACCGGACGACCGCTGTACTGCACCCGAACATCTGGTACGGCCATGGTCCCGGCCAGGTCCGTGCCTGGCTGGACAACGCGCGGACAGCCGGCCTCGAGGCGATTCCGCCGCTCGACGGGTGGAGACAGGCCCTGATCGCCGCCGACTGCGTGCTCGGGGACCACTCCAGCGTCACCTACTACGCGGCGTCCATAGGCATCCCCGTCCTCCTCGGGGCGTTCCCCCACGAAGACCTCGACCCGCTCTCCCCGGTGGCCGCCCTCGGCCGTACGGCTCCCCGTCTCCTGCGCCGCGGCAGCCTCCGCGCGCAGATCGACCGGGCGATCACCTCGCACGACCCCGGCCGCTACGACGAACTGGCGGAGCAGACCAGTTCGTCACCAGGAGAGTCGGCCGCCCTGCTGCGCCGTCTGTTCTACGGCCTCATGGACATACCCGAACCCACAGGGCACCCTGCGCTGCTCGACCCGCTGCCACTGCCGCCGTACATGCCCGCCCGCGTCACCGCACCGGTCCGCGTCCTCGCGCGGCACATCGGTACGGTTCCGCCGGAACTCGCCCTCGTCCGGTATGCCGTCGTCGGCGACGAGCCCGATCCGTCGGAGGACCCGGACCCGGCGGTGCGGGTCGACACCGCGCACATGGTGGCCGACGAGGAGACGCGGGAGATCGGCCGGCTGCGCGTCGCCGACATCGTCGTACGCCGTGCCGCCGCAGACGATCCGCGGCTCGGCCCGCCGGCCGTCTGGACCTCGGAGGCGCTGGAGCGCTATCCGTACTGCGGGCTGGTCGCCTATGTCGACGGCCCGGACCGCTGTGTCGTACGCACCCGCGAGGGAGACCTTCTGCGGCTGTCCGCCGCCGCGGAACTCGACGGTCGGCCCGACCTGTGCGATCCCGCCGTCTACGCCTCCGCACTCCACGCCTGGCTCGCGAGCGGGCAGCCCCTGGACAAGGCTCTCCCCGCGATCACCGTACGCACCGGCGCCACGGCACATCACGTCACGGTCGAACGGCTCCCGTCGCCCGCACCACCGACGGGGGCTCACGCCTCCGGTTCGGCGAGCGCCATCCGGATCCGCTCGGCGCCGACCCGGTCACCGTTGTCCTCGTAATGCGCAGCGGCGGTGCGAAGATCCTCCGCCGCCTCCGCCGGACAGTCCGCGAGACGGTGGCACCGGGCCCTCGACTCGAAGACATCCGCGAGTTGCAGCCCGGCGCCCGCCGTCTCCATGGCCTTGACGGCCTCGTCCAGGCACACCCGCGCCAGGTCTGTGTCCCCCGCCTCCAGGTGCGCCTCGCCGAGGCTCATGTAGACCCGGCCCTCGTTGTAGGCGTCACCACCGGCGGGCAGCTGACGGAACCGCACCAGGGCGTCGTTGAGCCGAGCGAGAGCCTCCGCGAAGTGACGCTGCTTCGTCTGCGCTCGGCCGATGTGATGTTCCAGCAGAGCCGTGGCACGAGGAACGTCCGCCCAGCCGTCGTCGCCGTCCCGGATCCGTCCAAGGATCTCCCGCGCCTCTTCGAAACACCGCTGGGCATCCGCGTACTTCCACCGCTTGAGGCGGAGCAGCCCCAGAGCCTCGACGGCGCTTGCCTGCCCGCGATGGTGGCCGCAAGCCTCGTCCGCGGCTGCGGCCTCCGCGAGCGCCTGCTCGGCGTCGTCCGCCCGCCCGGCTCCCATATGTCCGAAGGCGAGTTGCACCAGCATCCGGCCCACCGCGCGCCGGTCACCGAACTCCGCGGCGCAGCGCCGGGCGGCCTCGACTCCGAGCAGATGCGTGTCGATCCACTGGGCGTGGAAGCCGAGCAGCAGATGCAGACCCCACATCGCCTCGCACAACTGCCATACGAGGTCGTCGAAGCCGTGGTGATCGGCCGCCCGGATGACGGCCGCGAGGTTCTCCCGCTCACGACGCAGTTCCGCCAGCGCGTGCTTGCCGTCCGCCGGATCACGGTCCGCCGGCAGAACGAGTGCCCGATAGGCGGGGCCGAGCCGCCAGCGCAGCGGCATGACCCGGAAGTCCGCTTCCGCCGCCCAGCGCAGATACCCGACCGCCACCCGTCGGACCCCGGCGGACATACGGCCATGACCGTCCTCGGCCACCGCGAGCTCACGTGCGTGCGCCCGCGCCAGATCGTGGAAGCGATAGCGCTCCTCACCGACCTCCTCCAGCAGATGCACCCTGGCCAACTGCTCCAGCAGGTCCCGGGCCTGGCCCTCCTCCACGCCGGCGGCGTGGGCGGCGCACATGACGGTCACGGTCGGCCATGCCCACCCCGCGATCGCACGATAGAACGCGGCACCCTCGGGCGTCAGTTCGCGGTAGGAGGCATCCTGCGCGCGGCGAACGGGATCGATGAAACCACCTGAGTCGTCAGCGTTTCCCGCTCCCATGGCGTCGCCTCCCCCGCTCTGGCCGTGGATCCGTTCGGACAACCCTCGCGCCACCCGCTCCCATGCCAAGTGCTCTCGGACCGCGAGACCGGCACCCGTGGTGCACAAGGCGAGAGGAACACCACCGGCCGCCTCGGCCACGGCCTGCACGACCGCGTCCGGAGCCGCCGCGCGCTCGCTCCCCGCGACCCGCCGCAGCAGGAGGACGGAATCCGCGGTCGACAGCGGTCCGAGGACGCGCGGGCGGGCCCCGTGCTCGGCCACGAGGCGGCCCAGCCGGTGCCGACTCGTCACCAGGACGAGGCACCCGGGCGACGCCGGGAGCAAGGGGACGACCTGGGCGTCGGAATGGGCGTTGTCCAGTACGACCATCATGCGTCGGTCGGCCGTGCAGTCGCGGAACAGATCCCGCTGACGGGCCTCGTCGCCGGGCACCATGGCGGGCGGAACCCCGAGCCTCTCCAAAAACCGCGCCAGCACGTCGGAAGGCGGCAGAGCCGTGCCGGAGGACGCGCCGGCCAGATCCACGAACAGGATCCCGTCAGGGAACCGCTCCCGCAGTGCGTACGCGCAGTGAACGGCGAAAGCCGTCTTACCGATGCCGCCCGGGCCGGTTAGGGCGGCAATAGTCGGCGCGCCGGGTACGGGATCCGCGTCGTCCAGCAGTGCCGTGATCCACGTGATCACGTCCTCGCGGTCCGTGAACACCGCGGTCGCCGGCGGCAGCATCTGCGGACGGGAGGCACCATGAGCCACGGCAGGCACGGCACGCGGCGCCAGCCAGGATGCCTCCCGAACCCACTCCGCGACCTCGCGGGCGGCCTCCGGTGATCTGCGGGCGACTTCCAGCAGCCGTAACGCAGCCGCCCGCTGCTCCTGCTCGGTGACGGGCAGAGTGGGCTGCTCCTCACCGCCTCCGGAACCGGTGTCCGCTCCCCCGTCCGCAGTCCGTGCCCGGCCCAGCAGGCCGCAGAGTCTCTCGGACGTCCGCCTGCCCATCTCGCCGCCCGCTCCGGAAAGAGCACCCGAGGCGACGGTGCCGACAGCTGAGAGCGCCATACTCATCAACGGTTCCACCCAGGACTCCCCCAACTCGCCGATTTCTCAATGGTATCGACAGGATCAGAGAGGGCATCGACCCGCAGGAGAAGATCGGCGACTTCGGCCTCACTCCCCGTCCGTCGCACTTCTCGCATGATCGACCACCCGGCCGCCGATCGGGCGGAGTCGCAGGATGGAGCGATAATGGCTTACGTCCTGCGATTCGCCGCCCGGGATACGAGGACCGCGAATCGCTGGCCGGTGCGATCTCCGCGAGAGCGAGATGAGCGATCATGGACCAGCGCATCGCCGCCGACCGGGCGGCGCGGCCGCTCGCAGAGCCGGTCGACGAGTCGCTGACGGCGCGCGTCACCCTCGACGAGCACGCCATCGTGACCGGGTGGAACGCGGGCGCCGAGCGCCTGCTGGGATACTCGGCCGCGCAGATCGTGGGGCGGTCGGCGGCCGTTCTGCTGGCCGATCCGATCCCGTCGGAGGACCTGCGCCCCATCGCGGAGCTGCCGAGATGGAATGGGCAGGTCTCCGTCCGGCACCGTGACGGCCAGCGGCTGGAGATCAGGGTCCTCGCGCACCACCGGACGCCGGAGACCGGTACCCGCGAGTGGTTCCTGGTCTCCGCCCTGACCGGGAAGCAGCCTCAGCCGGCCGACGACACCCTCGTGGGCCGGAGCTTCGCGCAGTCCCCTTCCTACGCGCAGGCGCTCTACGACACCGGGCTCCGGGCGCGGTGGGTGAACGAACGCATGGCACAGGCCTTGGGCCTCACCCAGGACGACCTGCTGGGCCTGCGCACCGGCGAGGGCGTGGACGGGCCGGTCGGTGAGCAGGCGGAGCAGGGCATGCTGCGGGTGCTGGCGACCGGGGAGCCCGAGTATCAGGAGACCTTCATGCGAGCCGGCGGTGAGACGCGCGAGCACGCCTGGTCGGTCGTCCTGTCGCCGCTGCGGGACCGGACGGACCACGTACAGGGTGTCTGCCTCACCGCGCACGACATCACGGAGCAGTACTGGGCCCGCAAGCGGCTCCAGCTGATCGCCGAGGCCGGCCGGCGCATCGGCACCACGCTCGACGTGATGCGGACGGCGCAGGAGCTGGCGGACGTGACGGTCCCGGAACTCGCCGACTTCGTCAGCGTCGACCTCCTGACCTCCCTCGACGACCTGCACGAACCGCTTCCGGCAGGCGGGACTGCGGCCGGTCCTCTCCACCTGCGGCGCGCCGCCCACCAGTCCGTGACCCCGGGCATCCCGGAGGCGGTCGTCGGCCTGGGTGAGGTGGACGGATATCCGGAGCGCTCCGCACCGGTCGAGAGCCTCCGGTCCGGACGGGCCTCACTGCACGAGATGACCGAAGCCGCGATCGCCGGCTGGGCCGCCGGCGACCCGGTCCGGTCCTCCCGGGTCCGCGAGCTCGGCATCCACTCGGTGATGACGGTGCCGCTGTCGGCACGCGGAACCACCCTGGGCGTCGCCGTCTTCTACCGCTACCGGCACCCCGAGATCTTCCAGCAGGACGATCTGGTCCTGGCCGAGGAACTGGTGGCCCGGGCGGCCGTCTGCATCGACAACGCCCTGCGTTACACGCGTGAACGCGGTACGGCGGTGATGCTGCAGCGCAGCCTGCTGCCTCGGCGGCTGCCCGAGCAGGCGGCGGTGGAGGTCGCCTCCCGCTACCTTCCGGCCGGCGGGCACGCCGGCGTGGGCGGCGACTGGTTCGATGTGATCCCCCTGTCCGGGGCGCGGGTGGCGCTGGTCGTCGGCGATGTCGTCGGCCACGGCATCCACGCCTCCGCGACCATGGGCCGTCTGCGTACGGCCGTACGCACGCTCGCCGACATCGACCTGCCTCCCGACGAACTGCTCACCCACCTCGACGACCTGGTCGCCCGCCTGTCCACCGAGCAGGAGAGCGACCAGGTCGCCGACCGGTACCCGGAGCCCGTCGGCGAGGTCGGCGCGACCTGCCTGTACGCCGTCTACGACCCGATCTCCCGGCGCTGCGCGCTTGCCCGCGCCGGACATCCGCGGCCCGTCGTCGTGAGACCCGAGGGCACCGCCGAACTCGTCGACCTCCCGGCAGGCCCCCTGCTGGGGCTGGGCGGCCTGCCGTTCGAGGCCGCCGAGATCGACCTGCCCGAGGGCAGCCTGCTCGCCCTCTACACCGACGGCCTGATCGAATCCCGGGACCGCGACATCGACGACGGCCTCCACCGGCTCTGTCACCTGCTCACCCGGCCGACGCCCTCCCTGGACGCCCTGTGCGACACGGTGCTCGCCGACTTCCTGCCCGAGCGCCCGGCCGACGACGTCGCGCTCCTCCTCGCCCGCACCCGCGCGCTCGACACCTCCCAGGTCGCCACCTGGGAGATACCGGCCGACCCGTCCGCCGTCGCCCAGACCCGCAAGGACGCGTTGGCTCAGGTCGAGGCCTGGGGGCTGGAGGACGCCGCCTTCGTCACCGAGCTGGTCGTCAGCGAACTCGTCACCAACGCCATCCGGCACGGCCAGCCGCCGATCCAACTCCGCCTGATCCACGACAGCAGCCTCATCTGCGAAGTCTCCGACGGCAGCAACACGGCTCCCCACCTCCGCCGCGCCCGCACCTACGACGAGGGGGGCCGCGGCCTGCTCCTCGTCGCCCAGCTGACGCAACGCTGGGGCACCCGCCAGGGCGCCCGGGGCAAGACCATCTGGGCGGAACAGACCTTCGAGCCGTCCCTGCCCGGCCACTTCTGACCAGCCCGGCCGCTTCTGACCAGCCCGGCCACTTCTTCCCGCAAGCGCGAAGTCCGAGCCGGCTCATGCCCGCTGTGAACAGCCATGCCCTCGTCCGAACGGCCCGGAGTCCGCTGTCATGACGGAACGAGATTTCCGGCACGGCCGCACACGACGCCTCGGCCCCGGCCCCGAACTGCTCGCGCGGGCAGGGGCCGACCGGGTCCGACGCCCTTGGTCTCAGCCGAAGAAGACCTGCTGCAGCAGATAGATGTTGATACCGGAGATGAGCAGAGCCGCCACCCACCCCACGAAGGTGGTCACGCGCCGGTTGACCAGCTCTCCCATCAGATCCCGGCGGCGGCTGATCAGTACCAGGGGGATCAGCGCGAACGGGATGCCGAACGAGAGCACCACCTGCGACGCCAGCAGGACCGTGTCCGGCGACACTCCGAGCGCGAGCACGGCCATCGCAGGTGCCATGGTGATGGCCCGCCGGAGGAACAGCGGTATCCGCATCCGCAGGAAGCCCTCCATGATGACCTGGCCGGAGTAGGTGCCCACGCCCGACGAGGAGAGACCGGACGCCAGGAGCGCGGCGGCGAAGGCGAGCGCGGCTCCGCCGCCGACGATCCGGCCGAAGCCCTGGTGGGCGCTGGCCAGACTGCCGTCGAAGCCCCCGGCGGCTCCGTGGAAGACGGCGGCCGCGACGCAGAGCATGGAAAGATTGATCAGCCCGGCCAGGCTCAGGCCCAGCGTGGTGTCGATGCGCAGTGTGCGCAGGGCACGCCGGCGCTCGATCGGCCCGTGCGGCGCCTGCCGTTGCGCGGTCAGGGCCGAGTGCAGATAGATGACGTGCGGCATGACGGTCGCACCGATGATGCCGATTGCCAGCACCACGGAGTCGGTCCCGTGGAAGACCGGCACCATCCCCGCGGCCATCCCCGACGCGGACTGGCCGCCGGCGGCGGCCACGGTGTAAGCGAAGCCGAGGGCTATGACGCCGAGCAGGAACACGATGGCCAGCTCGAACGGGCGGTAGCCGCGTCGTTGAAGGGCCAGGATCGCGAAGCTCACCACGGCAGTGATCAGCGCGGCGGGCAGCATGGGCACACCGAAGAGCAGATAGAGGCCGATCGCCGCGCCCACGAACTCCGCGAGGTCGGTGGCCATGGCCACCACCTCGGCTTGCGCCCACAGTCCCACCACGACCGGCCTGCGGAAGTTGTCGCGGCAGAGCGTCGGCAGGTCACGTCCCGTGGCCAGGCCCGTCTTGGCCGACAGGTACTGGATGAACATCGCGACCGCGCAGGCCGACACGAGAACCCAGACGAGCAGGTAGCCGTGGCGGGCTCCCGCCTGGAAGTTGGTGGCGAAGTTGCCGGGGTCCACGTAGGCGACGGCGGCGACGAAGGCCGGCCCGTAGAAGGCGCGCCGGCGCCGTCGGACGGCTCGGCGGAGAGTGGGGCCCTGGGCGAGGGCTGGAGGCGCTGCGGAGATGCCGGTACTCATCAGGGGGCTCCTACGGCTCAGGGAGGGCGAGCGGGTACGCCTGTCGGCAACCGATGAGGACCATCATCGGCCTGTATGTGCATCGTATCGTCATACAATAATTCTACGCATGGATCCGGGCAAGGGCTGGAGACAGGAGACAGAGAGAGTCCGGCGGCCTACTGGAGCCGCGCTCGGTTCAGAGTGAGGGCTGTGGGCCGCCGAGGGCGGCCAGTGCCTGGAAGCCCGCTTCGTACGAACGGTCCACATGCGTGGCACAGGCAAGGGCGGCCCGTTCGGCATCCCGGTCGGCCAACGCCTCGTAGATGACGCGCAGTTCGGCTCCCGCGGCACGCGCACGGTCCGACGAGAACAGGGAGACACACATCAGGACGACGATCCGCGCCCGCAGTTTCGCCAGGGCGTCCAGCGTGACCATGACACCGGCGGCACGCAGCAGCAGGCCGTAGAAATTGTCCCGTGCCTGCAGCAGGGCCGACGGGTCCGGCGGGAGTTCCGCAAGTTGCTCGAACTGCATCAATGCGCCGTGCAACGCCTTCAGTTGCGCGTCGGAGGCGTGTGCGACGAAGCGCCGCACAGTGACCTCTTCCAGAGCCCGCCGGACCTCGTCGATCTCCGCGGCCTCCTCCGGCGAGGGCACGCACACCACGCATCCCTCGTCGCCGGCGGTCAGCCAGCCCTGCTCGCAGAGATCACGGAGGGCCTGACGTACCACGCTCCGCGAGACGCCGGTGCGTCCCACGACAAGGTTCACGTCGAGCAGCTGTCCCGGAATCAGCCGCGACCGGCAGATGTCGTCGCGCACCGTCCGCAGGACATGGTCCCTGGAGAAGGCCACCATCGAGGCCGACTCCAGGCGCGAGTAGGGCTCCTTTGCCCACGAACCTTCGTGCTCCACGGCAGTGAGGCTACGGCCGGTTCGTCATACAATCAATGCCTTGTGTGGCGCGATTTCGACGTATGCCCGCGCACGGGGCTCGGGGCGGTCGCCGCGGTCGTCGTCACGGGGCGGGACGGCTCTCGCTCGGGTGCGTGCTCTCCGCGACCGTGTCCACCCGCTCCAGCAGGCGCGTGCGCAGCATACGCCGCAGACGTACGACCGAGTCCTCGTTGAGGTGGTGCAGCGGGTCGTCGTACGTGGTCAGCTCGATCCTCGCGCCCAGGGACGCCAGGGCGCCGGCCGTCCGCTCGGCCCGCACGAGGGGCACGAACTCGTCCTCGTTCGCGCACAGGAGCACGATCTCGGTGCCTGCCAGGCCATTTTCCGGCCCGGCGGGCCAGGGCTTGGCCTCCGGCCCGAGATGGCCGCCGGTGTGCAGGAACGCGCCGGCGCACACCGGCTGGTCCCGCAGCAGGTACTCGGAGAGCAGGCAGGCTCCCTGGGAGAAGCCGAACAGCACCACATTCCGGGCCGGCCAACCCATCCGTTCCAGGTCGGCGAGGTGGGTGCGTACCGTCTCGAGCGCCTGGTCCAGGCGTGGCTGGTTCTCCTCCAGCGGTGCCAGGAAGCCGCGCGGATACCAGGTGTCCGCGTCGGCCCCCGGGACGACCCAGGCCACACCGGGGAGGTGGACCCGATCGGCCTGCTCGATCATGAAGCCCGGGCCCTGTCCACGTCCGTGCACCGCGTAGACCACCAGCCCGGCCCGGTCGAGGGGCGCGCCGTGCAGTAGTGGCGGGCGCGTCAGGTGCGGGTTGTCGGGCGTGAGGGTGAAGGCCGCCGTATCCGGCATATTCGTCGCTGGTTTTTCCGGCATTTCAGACCGCCTCGTCGTCTCGTGGTGGCTCCCCGGCCCAGGCCCGGGTGAGCAGGTCGGTCAGTTCCTCGGCGCCGACCGGGACCGGGTTGTCCCGCGGTACGTACGGCAGGATCAGGCCGGCCGCCTCGGGGATGTCCTCGCGGCGCATGCCGTGGTCGGCCAGTGCGCGCGGGGCGTCGAGTGTCTTGCGCAGCGCGTTGAGACCACTCACCGGTGTAGCGCTGCCCAGAGCGGCTGCGATCCGGTGGGCCGCTTCCGGCGCGCCCGGCGCGTTGAGCTGCAGCACGTAGGGCAGCACGGTGGCGTGGGTCTGGGCGTGCGGCAGGTCGTACGCCCCGCCCAGCACATGACAGATCTTGTGGTGGAGCCCCGAGCCGGCGGAGGCGAAGGCCACCCCGGACAGGTAGCAGCCGTACAGCGTGGCGTCCCGTCCGGTGATGTCGTCCGGCTCCCGGACGATCCGGCGCAGCCCGTCCGCGACCGCCCGCAGGCCCTCCATGGCGAAGGCCTGGTTGACCGGATTGGTGCGCGGGGCCCACATCGAGTCGACGCAGTGGGCGATCGCGTTGAGTCCGGAGGCCACCGACAGGCCGACGGGCAGCGAAAGGGTGAGCTCCGAGTCGTACACCACGGTGACCGGGAGGACGGCGTCGTCGACGCCGGTGGTCTTGCGGGCGGCCTCCGTGAGTCCCCAGACGTTCGTGGCCTCGGAGCCGGCGTAGGTCGTGGGCACCGCGACGATGGGCAGTCGGGTGGTGAGCGCCACCGCCTTGGCCAGTCCGGTGGTGGATCCGCCGCCCACGCAGACGACGAGGTCGGCGTCGCACTCCGAGGCCGCGGCCCTGGCCGCCTCTGCCTGCTCCACGGGTACGTGCGGTCGTACGTCGGCGTGCCGCAGCACCACCGGGAGGTCCGCGGTGACGCGGTCGGCGATCGCGGACTCGGCCGGCGCGGCGATCACCATGACTCTGCGGGCGCGCAGCCGGTCGGCCTCCGAGGCGAGGTTGCGGGCGGCGCGGCCATAGCCGAAAAGGACGCGCTGGCCGAGTGTGATGTTCTCGAAGCTGAGGCTCACTGTTCGTTCCTGGAGGGGCGGGCGACGGCCGGGGGTGAGGGCCGGCGGGGACGATGGTGTGCGACGGGGCCCGGGCGTGATCGGTGCGCCCGGGCCCCGGATACGTCTGCGGGGAGCAGGCGTCAGTCGGTCGTGACCGGCTCCAGGCGCGCGAGGATGTCGTCCCGCTCGCTCTCGAACTGCGGCGGCAGCATGAAGTTCTGGCCGAGCTCCTCGGGAGACTCGTCGCAGTCCCAGCCGCCCTCGTCGTCGGTGACCGCCAGCTCGAACAGGGCACCGCCCGGAGTCCGCACGTAGTGGGACTTGAAGTAGGTGCGGTTCTTCAGCTCGGAGATGTCGGTGTAGCCGACGCCCTCGATGTCGAACCGGACGGCCGCCTGGTTCTCCAGGGTGTCGAGGTTCCAGGCGAAGTGGTGGTAGGTGCCCGCGCCGTAGCGCCAGGTGCCCTGGTCGTCGGAGCGGTTCCCGCGCAGCTCGATGAAGTTGCCGTACTCCTGGGTGCCGGCCTGGAAGGAGGCCAGGTCGCCGTCCTCCTCGACCTTGCCCTGGGAGAAGAAGGCCTCGTTCCCGAAGTCGACCATGCGGTCCTGGTCGTACACGTGGATGCCCATGCCGTGGATGCCGTGGATGGCGGCCTCGGGGGACACGCCGTTGCCGGAGAAGCCCTCGCGCGGGTCGTTCTCGTTGCCGACCAGGACGTACTCGATGCCGGAGGGGTGGAGGAACGCGACCCGGCCCCGGCCGAGGGCCTCGAAGCGCCTGGCCTCGATGTCGTGCTCGCCCAGCCGCTTCACCCAGTAGTCGAGGGAGCCGGCCGGAACGGAGAGGAGAACCTCGCGCGCCTGGTTGGTGCCCCGCTTGCCGTACAGACCGGCCTGAGCCCAGGGGAACGTGGTCACCACGGACGACGGGTCGCCGTTCGCGTTGGAGTAGTAGAAGTGGTAGATCGGCGTCGAACCGTCGTACAGCACGGTCTTCTTGATGAAGCGCATGCCCAGGACCCGCGTGTGGAAGTCCACGTCCTCCTGCGCACCACCCACGGACAGCGTCACGTGGTGGGAGCCGACGAGATACGTCATTGCTCGGTTCTCCTTGTCTGTCGTGCCCAGCCGGAAGGGGAGTTCGGCGAGCCGTATGATTGTCATACGATATGACGGCGAGGTCAATACCGAAGCAGCCCTCTTGAGGTCGGGAAACGGGGGCCGGGGTGAGTCTCAGCCCATTGCGAGGGTGTCTGGTCTGCGCTAACGTGCGTCCCAACGCATTGTCGGACAATCATACGGGGTGACCGTGATACTCACACCCGCCGACGAGACGTACGAGGTCCTCATCGTGCGGTACGCCTCCCGTACGACGACCCGCGGGCTCGTCTTCCTCAACCACCACCTGTACGGCGAGCCGGACGGTCCCATCGGGATGGACTACTACGTCTGGATCGTGCGCAACGAGCACCGCACGATCGTCGTCGACACCGGCTACAGCGAGCTCGGCGGACGCAACCGGAACCGGGGTCACCTCATCCACCCGGGAGAGGCACTGCGTCGCCTGGGGGTGGAGCCGGCCGAGGCCACCGTCGTTCTCACCCACGCCCATTACGACCACGCGGGCAACGTGGACCTTTTCCCGGACTCCCAGGTGATCGTGCCGCGGACGGAGTTCGACTTCTGGACGGGTGACTGCGCACAGCGGTTCCAGTTCCACCACACCGTCGAGGAGGCCGAGATCGACCATCTGCGGACCGTCCACGAGCAGGGACGCATGGTCTTCCACCACGGCCACCAGGAGATCGCGCCCGGTGTGGAGCTGATCGAGCTGGGCGGACACTCGCCCGGGCAGGCCGTCCTCACCGTCAACACCAGCGAGGGCCTGGTGCTGCTCGCCTCCGACGCCACGCACTACTACGAGGAGTTGGAGCGCGACCTGCCGTTCCTCGTCGTGGCCGACCTCGAGGCGATGTACCGGGGCTTCGACCACATGAAGCAGCTCATCGCGGACCGCGACGCGATCCTCGTCCCCGGCCACGACCCGGCCGTGCTCGACCGCCACCGGCGGCTCGACGGTCCGATGGGCGAGTTCGTCGCGGTCATCGGGGGCGTGCCGAACGGCCGCCTCGACGGACCTCAGAGCGGAGGAACGGCATGACCGGCATGACCGGCACGACAACGCCGCTGGGCTTCATCGGCCTGGGCAACATGGGCGGGCGCATGGCCCGCCGCCTGGTGTCCGCCGGGTACGAGGTCCTCGGTTACGACACCCGACCGGAGAACGTCACCGCGTGCGGGGCGACCTCCGCCGAGTCCGTCACCGAGGTGGCGCGAAGGTGTGACGTCGTCCTTCTGTCCCTGCCGGAGAGCAAGGTCGTCGAAGCTGTGGTCCTCGGGGAACGGGGTGTGCTGGCCGAGGCCCGCGAGGGGCAGGTCGTCGTCGACCTGAGCACCTCGGCGCCCGCCTCCACCACGCACCTGCACGAACAACTCGCCCAGCGGGACGCCACCTTGCTCGACGCCGGTATCTCCGGTGGCGCGGCGGCGGCGGAGAAGGGCACGCTCACCCTCATGGTCGGCGGGGACACCGAGACCCTCGACCGGGTGCGCCCGCTGCTCGCGGCCTTCTCCGTCAACGTCTTCCACTGCGGACCCGTCGGCGCCGGTCACACGGCCAAGCTGCTCAACAACTTCCTCAACGCCGTCGCCCTGTCGGCGACCGCCGAGGTGATGGTCGCCGGGCGCAAGGCCGGACTCGACCTCCAGGTGCTCCTGGACGTGCTCAACACCAGCTCGGGCGTCAACTTCGCGACGCAGAACCGCTTTCCGAAGATCATCCAGGGCGACTATCTCAAGGGCGGCCTGACCAACGCGCTGATGATGAAGGACGTCCTCGCCTACGTCGATCTCGTCACGAGCCTCGGTGTCACGAGCCCCAACTCCGCCGCCCCGCTCGCCTCCTTCGGGCTGGCCCTTCAGCTGGGCTACGCGCAGGACATCAGCAACACCGTCGTCGACGCGATCGGCGACCTCTCCGGGCGCGTCCGCGTCCACGACGGCGCGTACGACGCCGGGAAGGACAAGTCGTGAAGCTCATCCACGGGACCACCCAGCACGGCCCCGGCGCCAAGACCGGCTCGCGGTTCACCGGCACGGTGCACGCCCACCTGACCATGCCCGCCACCGACGGCGTGACCATCAACACCGTCAACTTCGCACCGGGCGCCCGCACCTACTGGCACACCCATGAACACGGCCAGATCCTCCAGGTGCTGGCCGGGAGCGGCTTCGTCGCGACCGAACAGGACGGCGTCCGCCGGCTGCGGGCCGGCGACACCGTGTGGTGCCCGCCGGGCGAGCGGCACTGGCACGGCGCCGCCCCCGACTCCTATCTGACCCACACGGCCATCTCGCTCGGGAAGACCGCCTGGGCCGAGGAAGTCGGCCACGAGCAGTACACCACTCCCGTCACCACTCCTGTCACCGCAGAGGACTGAGACCCCATGGCAACCCAAACCCCGATCACCGCGGCCGAACCCCTGATCACTGACGTCAGCCCTCAGGACGCCACCCACCGCGACACCTACGAAGCAGGCCTCGCCATCCGCAAGGCGGTCCTCGGCGCCGACCACGTCGAGCGTTCGCTGGCCAACGTCAGCGAGTTCGCCCGGCCGATGCAGGAGCTGGTCACCGAGTACTGCTGGGGCGCCGTGTGGAGCCGTCCCGGACTCGAGCGACGTACCCGCAGCCTGGTCAACCTCGCCATGCTGACCGCCCTGGGCCGCAATCACGAGCTCGGCGTCCACGTCAAGGGAGCACTGACCAACGGGGTGACGACCGAGGAGATCCAGGAAGTGCTCCTCCAGACGGCCATCTACGTCGGTGTCCCGGCCGCACTGGAGTCGTTCCGTGTCGCCGAACAGATGATCAACGAGGTCAACGGCGATGCCTGACCGCGACAAGACTCCCGCCGCACTGCCGTCGGTGGCCTTCATCGGCCTGGGCAACATGGGCGCGCCGATGTCCCTGCGTCTGATCCGCGCCGGATACTCCGTGACCGCGTTCGACCTGAGCCGGGACGCCCGTGCCGCGTCGGCCGCCGCCGGAGCCGCCACCGCGGAGACCGCGGCCGAGGCGGCGAAGGGCGCGGACGTCGTCGTCCTCATGCTTCCCGGCAGTGCGGTGGTCGAGGCGGTGCTCGGTGATCCCGCGATGTCGGAGGCGCTGGCCCCTGGCAGCACGGTCGTGGACATGAGTTCCTCCGACCCGCTGTCCACCAGGCGTCTGGCCGCCGCCCTCGGCAGCCGTGGGGTCACCCTCGTCGACGCCCCTGTCTCAGGCGGGGTCAAGGGCGCCGAGAACGGCAGGCTCACGATCATGGTGGGCGGCGCCGAGGGTGACGTCGAACGGCTGTCACCGCTGCTGGCGACCATGGGCACCGCTCGTCATGCCGGCCCGGTGGGCGCGGGACACGCGCTCAAAGCCATCAACAATCTGCTGTCGGCCACCCATCTGCTGGCCACGGCCGAGGGTGTCCTGGCGGGTGAGCGGTTCGGGCTGGACCCGGCCGTCATGGTCGAACTGATCAACTCCTCCAGCGGGCGCAGCGGTTCGACGGACAACAAGTTCCCCAACTTCGTGCTGCCCGGTACCTACGACTCCGGCTTCGCCATGAAGCTGATGGTCAAGGACATGCGCATCGCCGTCGACCTGGCCCACCGGCTCGGCACCGAGAGCCCGCTCGGCGACCACGCCGTCGCCCTCTGGGAACGCGCACTCGAAGCACTGCCCGACAGCGCGGACCACACAGAGATCGCCCGTTGGGCGTCCCACGTCTCCGCGGACCGAGAGCCGGTGACCGGATGAGCGCGCAGTCCGAGGCCGAACTCCACGATGCCGTCGTGGAGTTGCACGGCGCCTGGGACGAGCAGTGGCAGGCGGTGCTCGAACTCGCGCCCGAACTGCTCGCCGCGTACGTACGGCTGGCCGGTGTGCCCCAGCGCAAGGGGCACCTGGACCCCAAGACCCGCGAACTGATCTATCTGGCCGTCGACGCGGCGGCGACCCACCTGTACGCCCCCGGCGTACGTCGGCACATCCGCCGGGCGCTCGATCTCGGCGCGACACCGGGTGAGATCACCGAGGTCATCGAGCTCACGACGACCCTGGGCATCCACGCGATGAACATCGGCGTGCCGCTGCTCGCCGAGATCCTCGAAGAACGCGGCCTGCGCGACGGGCCCGGCGAACTCGACGCGTACCAGAAGGAGTTGAAGGAGCGGTTCACCGAGAACCGGGGCTACTGGCACGAGTTCTGGGACGAGATCCTCGAACTCGACCCGGAGATGTTCGAGGCCTACACCGACTTCTCGTCGGTGTCGTGGCAGCACGGCTCCCTGGAACCGAAGGTGAAGGAGTTCGTCTACACCGCCTTCGACTGTGCCTCCACCCACCTCTATGTGAAGGGGTGGAAGGCGCACATGAACAACGCGCTGACCTACGGCGCCACCGTCGGCGAACTTCTGGAGGTCATGGAGATCGCCTCGGTCATGGGCATGCAGAGCGCGCTCCAGGCCCTGCCGGTGCTGCGCGAGGAACAAGCCCGACCCCTGCGACTGACGTGAGGCGGAAAGACATGACACTGCGCGGACTGGACGGAAAGGTCGCCGTTGTCACGGGGGCCGCAGGCGGCCTCGGACGGGCCACGGTGGAGCGGCTCGTGGAGGAGGGCGTGCGGGTCGTCGCCGTCGACCTGGACGAGGCGGCCGCCAAGGAGGTCGCCGAGGCTGTCGGCGGAGAGACCGTCGGCATCGGTGCGGACGTGACGTCCGAGGACGGCGTCGACGCCTACATGCGGGCCGCCGTGGACACCTTCGGGCGGGTGGACCTGCACCATCTCAACGCCGGGATCGCCGGTTCCCTGGCCGACCTCGTAGACGTGACGGTCGAGGAATGGGAGAAGGTGATGGCGGTCAACCTGAGGGGCCCGTTCCTCGGCGTACGGGCCGCGTTCCGCCACTACCTGGAGCGGGGCAGCGTCGGGTCCGTCGTCGTCACCGCGTCGATCGCCGGCCTGCGCGGCAGCAACGACCTGCTGGCCTACACCACGTCCAAGCACGGCACGGTGGGTCTGGTCCACGGCGCCGCCGTCTACGGAGGCCCCATCGGCGTGCGGGTGAACGCCGTCGCTCCGGGGATCGTGCCCACGCCGATCTTCGGTGAGGCCGGGATGGCCGACATGCGCCGGCGCGCGGGCACCTCGCCGCTGCGACGAGCGGGCCGGCCGGAGGAGGTGGCCGCGACGGTGGCGTTCCTGCTCAGCGACGAGTCGAGCTACGTCACCGGCGAGATCTTCTCCGTCGACGGCGGCGCCAGTGTGCAGAACACCAACCGCCGGGGCGGCGGAGCGGGGCTCTGGGACGTGGCGGTGACCGACGAGGCGCTCCTCGCCCGCCACGCGGCGGGAGCGGTCGGAACGCAGGAGGCTTCCCGATGACGACGATGAGAGCAGCCCTGCTGCGAGGCTTCGAACAGCCCCTGACCGTCGAGGACGTGGAACTGCTCGACCTCGCGCCGACCCGGGTGCTGGTCCGCACCAGGGCGACGCCGTTCTGCTCCACCGACGTCACCAGCTTCCACGGCCGCCTCGGCAAGGTCCCGCCGACGATCCTCGGCCACGCCTCGACCGGCGAGGTCGTCGAGGTCGGCAGCCAGGTCCGCGGCATCGCGGTGGGGCAGCGCGTCGTCGTCCCCGGCACACCCGAGTGCGGCCACTGCTTCTACTGCGGCATCGGACGCCCCGACCAGTGCTCGGAGCTGTTCGACCTCTGCGGGGTCTACCCGGACGTCGCCCGGACCTCCGACGGCCTGACGGTGAACGCCGCCGGGTGCGTGGGCGGCTACGCCGAGATGATGAACGTCTCGCAGAACCAGGTGTTCCCGGTCGACACGGACCTGCCCTGGGAGGTGCTCTCACTCCTTGGATGCGGGGTCACCACCGGGGTGGGAGCGGTCCTCAACGTCGCCCGCGTCCAGCCCGACGAGGTGGTCGCCGTCGTAGGAGCGGGACACCTGGGGCTGTGGGCCGTTCAGGCGGCGCGTCTGGCCGGTGCCCGCGAGGTCGTCGTGATCGAACCCCGGGAGGAGCGCCGAGGCGTGGCGACCAAGGCAGGAGCCACCGCCGCCGTCGCACCCGAGGACGCGCTGGAGGCCGTACGGGGTGTGACCCAGGGACGAGGGGCCGACAAGGTCATCGAGGCCGCCGGGCCGCCCGCCGCACAGCGCCTGGCGCTGGAGATCTCCCGGCGGGCCGGCACCGTCGTGCTCTCCGGCCTGAAGGACGTGGCCGGCGAGGTCACGTTCGGGCAGATCCCCCTCGCCGTCCAGAGCCGACAGGTGCTCAGCACCCAGAACGGCAACGTGCGCATGCGCCGCGACCTTCCCGCATACGTCCGTCTGCTCGAACGGGGCGCGCTGGACCCGGCGCCGGTCATCACCTCGACGTACCGGCTCGACGACATCAACACCGCTCTCGAGCGGTCCGAACGGCTCGAGGACCTCTCGGGCGTGTTCGTCTTCTGACGGGAGCCGAGATGAGAGCAGCGGTGCTGGAGGCGTTCGGCGCCCCCATGCCGGTCCGGGAACTCGCCCTGCGCGACCCGGGCGAGCACGAGGTGCTGGTACGGACGGTCGCCGCGCCGTTCTGCTCCACCGACTGGCTCGGCTGGCGGGCGATGCGCGGCAAGAGACCGCCGGTCGTGCTCGGCCACACCGCGCTGGGGGTGGTCGAACGCTGCGACGGCGGCGGCGCCCACGCCCACGGTCGTGGCTACGGCGTCGGTGACCTCGTGGTCGTCGCCGGGACACCGCAGTGCGACGAGTGCTTCTACTGCGGCATCGGCCGGCCGGACCAGTGCGCCCGTCTCTCCGACAGGCCCGAGCCGGTCGTCGCCACCGACCCTGCGGGCCGTCCGGTCCGCGCGGCCGGTGGCGTCGGCGCGTACGCCGAGTTCGTCCTCGCGGACCGCAGCCAGGTGTGGCCCGTGCACAGTTCGCTGCCCGCTGACCAACTGAGCCTGCTGGGCTGTGGCATCACCACCGGGCACGGCGCGATCGTCAACGTGGCGGAGGTCCCGCCGGGCGCGTCCGTCGTGGTCGTCGGTCTGGGACACCTGGGGTTGTGGTGTGTGCAGGCCGCCCGGGTCGCCGGCGCCGGCCGGATCATCGGCGTGGACCTGCTGGCCGAGCGCCGTACGACGGCTGCCGGGCTGGGGGCGACCGATGTCGTGGACCCCACGCAGGGCGATCCGGTCGAACAGGTGCGGTCCCTCACCGAGGGGCGGGGTGCGGACGTGGTCGTCGAGGCCGCGGGCCCCGAGCAGGCGGTGCAGCAGGCGGTCGCCATGTCACGGCGGGCCGGGACGGTCGTGCTGACGGGTGTGCAGTGGGCGGAGGGCCGGATCTCGCTTCCGCAGAACGCCCTCGCGATCCACGGCAGACGGATCCTGTCCTGTCAGAACGGACAGAGCGTGATGTCCCGCGACCTGCCCCGCTGCGTGGAACTCCTGGAGAGCGGTGAGTACGACGCCCGGCCGATCGTGACGGCCCGCTACACCCTCGACCGGATCAACGAGGCTCTGTACGCCTCCGGAGAGTTCCGCGACCTCAGCGGGGTCATCACGTCCTTCCGCCAGCAACCCCCTACGCAGGAGTGAGGGATCATGCCCCGCGCCCCGAAGCCCACGGCCTCGAATCCGGCCTCGAATCCGACAGCGACCTCTCTCGCCCCGGCCTGGACCACCAGTCCCGTCGGCCGTGTCGCCGCACCGCTGCGCGAGCAGGTCGTCACGGCTCTGCGCGACGCGATCCTCGACTTCCGCCTGGAGCCGGGCCGCCGCCTCGTCGAGCGCGAGCTCGTCGAGCAGCTCGACGTCTCCCGCACCACGGTTCGGGAGGCGCTGCGGGAGCTGACCTCCGAGGGGCTGATCAAGGTCGTGCCCCAGAAGGGTGCCGTGGTCGCGGTGCCCACCCTGGACGAGGCGCGCGATCTCTACGAGGTCCGGTGTGCGTTGGAGACGCTGTTGCTGCGACGGTTCATCGAGAAGGCACCGCGTTCCAAGGTGTACGCCCTCGAAGCGGCGGCGGAGCACTTCGCCGAGGTCGCCTCGGGGGACGACGCCGAGCCGCGTGACGTGCTCGACGCGCGGCGCGACTTCAACGCCGTCCTGCAGGACGGTGCCGGCAGCGAGGTGCTGCGGCAGCTGGTGGAGGGCGTCCAGGCCAAGGTGCGCGTCCTGGTGGTCAAGGGCATGTCGACGAACCACGCCGAAGTGATCCAGGAACTGCGCGACATCGTCGCCGCAGTCAGGGAGCGGGACGCGGACACCGCGGTCGAGATCTACTCCAAGCACATGCGGCGCGTGGCCGCCAACGTCCTCGAGGGCCTGAAGGGGATCCAGGAGCGGTAGAACCGCTCCTGGATCCCCTTCGCAACTCCTCGCCGACCCGCGCTCCAAACACGTTCGCGTACCCATTGTCGTAGCGGCTTCCGTCATGCCGACGAGGCGGGTGAGCTGGATCTGAGGGCCGGTCGCCATGGAGGTTCCCTCTTCGGTAGGCATGGCGACGGAGGCCTCAGAAGGTCAGCGGCTGTCCGAAGTGGACGCGTGAGACCGACCCGTAGGTGACGTCCCACTTGGCGGCGATGTGCGTCTTGAACATCGCGACGTCCCGGTAGTACTTCTCCATGGGCGATCCGAGCCGCGCCGAGCTGGATCCGGCGGTGGAGAACGCCAGGTCGACGGCCTGGTTCGCCAGCTGGGCGCCCTGCAGGATGACACCGCGCAGCCGGGCGTCCTCCTCGGGTGTGAACTCCTGGCGGGTGCGCTCCCAGCGCCGTCCCAGCTCGGTGTACTGGCGCATCGCGCCGAGCAGCAGGGTCTCGCCGGCGTCGACTTGGGCCAGCATCTTGCCGTACCAGCGGTGGAACTCGGCGGAGTCGGTGCGCGGCATCATCGGCGGGAAGCTCGTCGGGCGGGTGGCCATGAGGTCGTCGAAGGCGTCGAAGGCCGCCCAGGCGGCGCCTATCTGGGTTGCGACGAGCTCGCAGTTGAAGAAGGCGAGGGTGCGGCCCAGGTACATCGGGTTGCGGTGCAACCGATAGCCGATGGTGCCTGTGTCGCCCAGCGTGTGGTCCTTGAAGTCGTAGACCACGCTGAGGTGTTCGGGGACCAGCGCGTCCGTGACCTGGAGCGAGTTCGAGCTGGAGGCCCGCATGCCCAGGACGCCGCCCCAGTCGTCGAGGATCTCGTAGTCGGCTCGCGGGACGATGTACGCGCGCAGTCCGAGCGGCTCGTCCCGCTCGGTGAAGGTGTGGGCGACGAGCATCGCGTGGGTGCTCCACATCGAGCCCGAGCAGTAGTCCCAGGTGCCGGTCAGCCGGTAACCGTCCGCGGTGCGGACCGCCCGGCCGCGCGGAATGGTGCGTCCCGGCGCGATGAGGTCCCCCGCGAACAGCTCCTCCTGGGCCTGTTCGGGAAAGAAGGAGGCCACGTGCCAGGCGTGTCCGGCGCCGAGGACGAAGGACCAGCCGACACCCGGGTCGCCGCGTGAGATCTCCACGGCGACCCGGAGGAAGTCCGCCAGCGGCAGTTCGAGGCCCCCGTACCGCTTCGGCTGGAGCATCCGGTAGAAGCCGGCGTCCAGCAGTTGTTTGTGGATCGCCTCCGAGTAACCACCGAGCGCCTCGTGCTCCGCCTGCGCGGCCCGCAGGACCGGGCGGAGCCTCGTCGCCACCTCGAGAAGGTGGTCGACCGTGCCCTCCGCCGCAGGCTGGGGCGCGGAGTCTGCGGCGTACAGGCTTGCGCTCATCGGGCTCTCCTCTCGACATGAAACTTTGTATGACGATATTATAGGCATGCAGAGTGTGGCGCTGGATAGAGTCACCGACCAGGGGATCGACTCGGGCAACCACCTCTCATCTCACCCTTTACGTCATTGTGCGATCGTCATACAGTCCCTCGCAGGCCGCAGTGCCGTTCCGGGACTTCAGAGGAGTTGGTTGTGATGTCCACGCCGTCATCCGTCGCCCAGTCCGGCTCCCGTCCGGTCACCGCACGGGAGTTCCGCGATGTCATCGGGCGGTTCGCCACCGGCGTCACCGTCATCACGGCGGAGAGCGGCGGCATCCGGTACGGAAGTACGGCGAGCGCGGTCAGCTCCCTCACCGACGATCCGCCGATGCTGCTGATCTGCCTCAACCGGAATTCGGCCACCGCCGCGGCGGTCCGCGACAGCGGCGCCTTCGCGGTGAACGTCCTCGCCGAGGACCACGTCGACCTGGCCACCCGCTTCGCCTCCCGCGTACCGGACAAGTACGACGGCGTGCCCACCGAGACCGCGTCGAACGGCTCGCCCCTGCTGGTCGGCG
Organism: Streptomyces sp. NPDC047042; assembly: GCF_040644035.1. Lineage (NCBI taxonomy): Bacteria > Bacillati > Actinomycetota > Actinomycetes > Kitasatosporales > Streptomycetaceae > Streptomyces > Streptomyces sp. NPDC047042. The sequence goes on from NZ_JBEYVP010000028.1 coordinate 158,163, forward strand.
CCATCGCCCACCTGATCTGCCGGGTCGCCGAGCAGGTCGAGGCAGGCACCCACTACGTGTTCCTCGCCCACGTCGAGGAGGCGATGTCGTACCCCGGCCATCCGCTCGCCTACTTCCGCGGCCGCTTCGGCCGGATGCAGACGGCGCCGGAGGCCACCGTCCTGCGCGAGGTCCGCGCCCGCGTGCTCGACGCCGGCAGTGACGTCGAGGAGGTCATCGACACCGGCCGCTGGGCCGAGGAGTTCGGGGTGGACACCAACCGCGTCCACCGCGCCCTGGCCGCCCTCGCCGACGAGGGGCTCATCCGGCGCCAGGCCGGGGAGTACCTCATCGCACCCGTCCCCGACTCCATCATCGACGAGGTCTACAAGGCCAAGCTCGCCATCGAGACGGGTGTCGCCGAACTGACCGTCGGCAAGGTGAGCACCGACCAACTGGCGCGGCTGCGCGAGCTGATGGAGGACACCCTCGGCTACGTCAAGGACGGCCGGTTCACCGACCCCGAGGGCTGGGTGCGCGCCAACGAGCGCTTCCACGAGTACATGGTCGAACTCGCGGGATCCACGATCCTGCTCGACACCTACCGCCGCCTCTGCCTGCCGGGCCTCAACCTGCGCGCGCTCGACGCGGCGAGCTACGCCTCCAACTCCCTCCTGGACGACCACCGCCGGCTCGTCGAGGGATACGAGACCGGCGACCTGGCCCAGGTCTCCGGCGTCCTGCGGCAGCACGCACTGCGCCCGCTGGAGATGCGCCGCGAGGACCGACTGCGCCGCGCCACCGACGCGAACCCCGCCGTCTGAGCACGGCCACGCCCCGTTTAGGAGATTCGATGACCACAGCACACGCCGCCGCCCAGCCCGGCCTGGCCGCGCCCTCGGATGAGGAACTCGTCGGACGGGCACGAGCGATGCGCGAGGAGTTGCTCGCCCGCCAGGAGGAGGCGGAGCGGCTGACCCACCTCCCCGACGACCTCCATGAGCAGTTCGTCGCGAACGGCTTCTACGACATGTTCGTCCCCAAGACGTACGGCGGCCTCGAGGTCTCGCCCCGGACGTTCTTCGCGGTCTGCAAGGAACTCGCCCGCGGTGACATGGGCAGCGCCTGGTGCTTCGCACTGGCCGCGAACCACGCCCTCCACGTCGCGTCCTGGTACCCCAAGGAGGTCCAGGACCGGGCGTTCGGCAACCACGACTTCCGGGCCGCGTCGGTGTCCGCCCCGACGGTCAGGGCGAAGAAGACCGACGGCGGGTACGTCCTCAACGGCGTCGTGGACTACTGCTCCGGCATCCCCCACTCCACCTGGTACCTCGGCCAGTGCATGGTCGAGCAGGAGGACGGCGCCGCCCCGGTGATGGGCATGTTCCTCGCACCCGAGGAGAGATTCGAGCGTCTGCACAACTGGGGTGAGTCGACCGGTCTGAAGGCCACCGGCTCGGAGAGCATCCGCTTCACCGACGCCTTCGTCGAGGCCGAACTGGTCGTCGAGGACGCCAACATGATCGACATCCCGGTCAAGGACGGCACGGTCGGCTCCCAGCTGCACGGCAACCCGATGTACGCCGGACGCGGGCTGCTCACCTTCACCGTCTCCCTGGCCAGCCTGGCCGTGGGCGGCCTGTACCACGCCCTCGACGAGTTCGAACGCCTCATGCGCAGCCGCAAGACCCCGCTCCCGCCCGTCCAGCTCCGGCTGTACGACGTGGACTACCAGCGGCACTACGGCGCGGCCTGGACAAAGATCAGGACCGCCGAACTGGCGCTGGACGGCGTCATCGCCCAGCACGCGGAGTACTGCCGGGCCACGGTCGACGGCAGCCGCGAGTACACCTTCGTCGACGACTGGAGCCTGGCCTGCGTGGTCCGGGAGATCATCATCCAGCTCTGGGAGACGCTCGAACATGACCTGCTGCGCGTCGTGGGCTCCGGCTCCATGCGCCAGGGTGAGCGGTTCGACCGGATCTTCCGCGACATGAGCTCGCTCCTCACCCACCGCAACCCGATGCTGCGCGAGCAGGCGTTCCGCAACACGGCCAACCTGCTCCTGGAGATCCCGCCGCCCGAGGCCCGCTGACCGCCGACTCCCCTCCCCCTCCTCCCTGTTGGGCCGCCGAGACAGGACGACCGAGCATGACCGACATCCCACCCCATCTCGACGACCGGGTCGAGCCGATCACCCTCCGCACCGGCTTCTTCTGGATACCGGGCGAGCAGATCCCCACCCCGCACGGCACCCTTCCGCGCGGACCGCTCTACGTCGAGTGGCTCGCCCCCGTGGAGGTCACCCGCCCCCACCCGCTCGTCCTGATCCACGGTGGCGGCGGCCAGGGCACCGACTGGCTCGGCACCCCGGACGGCCGACCGGGCTGGGCCTACGACCTCGTACGCGCCGGATACGCGGTGTACGTCGTCGACCGCCCCGGCCACGGCCGCTCCCCGCACCACCCGGACGGACTGGGGCCGGTGGCCCCGCCGCTGCCACTGGAGTTCGCGAGCTTCCTGTTCGCGCCCCCCGAAGCCGCCGGGTCCCACACCCAGTGGCCCTGGGACCGCACCTTCGACGGCCCCGAGTTCCAGCAGCTCACCTCGGCGATGGGCTTCTTCCTGGCCGACTTCGCCGAGGGCCAGCGACTGGACGGGGAGCGCATCGCGGCCCTGCTGGACCGGATCGGCCCGGCGGTTCTCATCACCCACTCCGCGGGCAGCCCGGGCGGCTGGCTCGCCGCGAACCGGCGTCCCGACCTGGTCGAGGCCATCGTCGCCGTCGAACCGATGGGACCGCCGTACGCCGACTTCCCCGGCCTGGGCGAGATCACCTACGGCCTGACGTACGCCGAACTCACCACCGAGCCGGCCATCGACTCCCCCGACCGGCTGAAGGCCGACCCCGCGGGCCACCGCATCCCCGGTCTCAGCGGCACCCCGATCGCCGTCGTCACCGGCAGCGCGTCCGGCAGCGCGGCCCAGTCCCCGCCCCTGGTCGAGTTCCTGCGCACGGTCGGCGCTGACGCCGAACTGCTCCCGCTGGCCGACGCCGGCATCGTCGGCAACGGCCACGGGCTGATCCTCGAGGCCAACTCCGCCGAGACGGTCAAGCCGGTCATCGCCTGGCTGGCCGGACTGGAGACCTCACGATGACGACGACCAGCCGGGAGCACACGGAGCTGCCGGACGAGGCGGTGCGTCGCCTGACCGAGGTGGTCGGGGCGGACGCCGTCCTGCTGACCGAGGCCGAACGCGACACCTACCGCGACCCGTACTGGTTCCAGGGCGACCGCACCTACGACTCCTCCGCCGTCGTCTTCCCCACCTCCACCGACCAGGTGCGCGAGGTCGTACGGATCGCGAACGAGCACCGCATCCCCGTGTGGACCTCCTCCCAGGGCCGCAACAACGGCTACGGCGGCCCGTCGCCCCGCGTCCGAGGCTCCCTCCTGATCAGCTTCCGCCGGATGAACCGGGTCCTGGAGATCAACCGCGAACTGGCGTACGCCGTGGTCGAGCCGGGTGTGCGCTGGTTCGACCTGTACGAAGCGCTGGAGGCGTCCGGCAACGGCGACCTGTGGTGCTCGATCCCCGACCTCGGCTGGGGCAGCGTCATCGGCAACTCCCTCGACAACGGCGTCACCTACGGCCCGAACGGCTCCGACTTCCAGAAACTGTGCGGGATGGAGGTGGTCCTCGCAGACGGGGAGGTGCTGCGCACCGGCATGGGAGCCATCCCCGACAACCCCTCCTGGCACGTCTACCAGCGGGGCCTCGGCCCGGTCCTCGACCCGCTGTTCATCCAGTCCAACTACGGCATCGTGACGCGCGCGGGCGTCTGGCTCCAGCGCCGCCCGGAGGCGTACGCGCCGCTGTACCTGACCATCCCCCGGGACGACCAGCTCGCCCAGGCCGTCGACATCGTCCGCGAACTCCGCCTCGACGGGGTGATCCGGGGCGTGCCGAACCTGCAGAACACCATCACCATGGCGGCCCAGTTCCCCGAGCTGCTGGGGGAGTTCATGGGCGCCGAGGGACCGGCGAGCGAGGAGGCGTTGGACGGCCTCGCCACCCGCACCGGCATCGGACGCTGGGGGCTGCGCACCGCGCTGTGGGGCGACGGGCCCGTCGTCGACCACCATCTGCGCCGCATCCGTGAGGCGTGGTCGGCCATCGACGGCTCACGCGTCGACCACCACCGCACCTACCCGCGCCACGAGTGGGGCGAGCTGACCACCTTCATGGAGAAGGTCCAGGCCGGCATCCCGAGCATGGACCTGATGGAGGTCGTCCCGGAGTTCGTCGGCCACATCGGCTTCTCGCCGGTGGTACCGCTCACCGGCGGCGAGGTGCGCCGCGTCGTGGACGTGATCCATCGGCTGGTCACCGACCGGGCCGGAACCAACTTCGTCTGCGCGATCTTCCCGATCAACGACCGCAGCGCCATCGTCGTCAGCAGCATCAGCTTCGACACACGCGACGAGAAGCAGGTACGCGCGGCGGTGGACACCGCGAAGATGCTGGTGAGCGGGGTGGGGGCGCTCGGATACGGCGAGTACCGCGCCCACTTGGACTTCATGGACCTCGCGGCCGACCAGTACTCCTTCAACGACCACGCCTACCGGCGCTTCGTCGAGCGGATCAAGGACGCGGTGGACCCGAACGGAATCCTTTCCCCGGGCCGGCACGGCGTCTGGCCCGCCTCCTACCGGAAGGCCGTCGCATGACCGTGATCGAGGAGGTGAGCGGACTCGTCGCCGTGGTCACCGGCGGCGCGTCGGGCATCGGCAAGGGCATCGCCCAGCGGCTGGCTGAGCGCGGTGCCCAGGTGGTGATCGCCGACATCGAGGAGGACCCGCTGCAGGCGACCGCCAAGGAGATCGGGGCGGTGGGGATACGTACCGATGTCACCGACGCGGCGAGCGTGCTGGCGCTGGCCGGTCAGGTCGTGGAGCGGTTCGGCAAGGTGCACCTGGTGTTCAACAACGCCGGGGTGGCCCCCGAGTCGCGCATCGCGGACATGACCCTCGACGACTGGAAGTGGATCCTCGACGTCAACCTCGCCGGCGTCATCCACGGCGTGCACGCCTTCCTGCCGCTCCTCAAGCGGCACGGCGAGCCTGCGTACCTCGTCAACACGTCCTCCATGGGCGGCTTCGTCGCCGACATGCCCGGCCTCGGGGCGTACGCCACGACCAAGTTCGCGATCATGGGCCTCACCGAGGCGCTCGCGCACGAGCTGGAGCGGGAGGACTCGAACGTGGGCGCCGCGGTCCTCGCACCGGGAACGGTCCGCAGCGGCATCGCCCGGTCCCTGCGCACCAGGCCCGCGGGGGCGGCGAACAGCGCCTTCGTCCAGAACGACATCTCCGACGACCCGGAACTGGCCAAGCTGCGCTGGCTGGACCCGGTGGAGGTGGGCGACGTCGTGCTGGCGGGCCTGGCCCGCGGTGAGACCCACATCGTCACGCACCCCGAGTGGTACCCCATGGTCGCCGAGCGCGCGGCCGCGATCGAGGCGGCGTTCCGACGCGGGGCTGCCGTACGCGAGGAGAACTCTGATGGCAACTGACCCCAAGGACGTCGTAAGGGCCTTCGTGGACGCCCTCAACCGCCAGGACTGGGACCGCGTCGGCGGGCTGATCACGCCGGACTTCAGCTACACGATCATGTCCTACGACCTGCCCGGGGCGGGCACCCCGATGGACGGCGAGACCATGCTCAAGGTGCTCCCGGGGATGCTCGCCCTCTTCGACGGGACCGGCCCCCAGGTGGAGATCACCCGTCTCGTCGCCGAAGGTTCATGGGTCGTCGCCGAGGCCGAGGGAAACGGCTTCTTCCGTGGCGGAAGCCCGTACGCCAACCGGTACGCCAACGTCTACGAGGTCGCGGGCGACCGGGTCAGGACACTGCGCGAGTACATGGACACCCAGCACACGGCACAGTCGTTCGCGGCAGTGCGGGAAACGGAGTAAGGGACATGTCACCTCAGACGCCACAGACGCTGCCGCCGGACGTATCGGCCGAGGACTTCTCCCGAGCACTGAAGTCGCTGGCGCTGATCGTCGGGGAACAGCATGTGCTGAGTGCCCCCGACGAACTGGCCGAGTTCCGTGACCCCTACTCCTTCGACGGGCGGGACACGTTCGTGCCCTCCGCGGTGGTCTTCCCGGGAACAGTGGAAGAGGTCCAGGCGATCGTCCGCGTCGCGAACGAGTTGCGGATCCCGCTGTGGACGGTCTCCCAGGGCAGGAACAACGGCTACGGCGGTGCCGCTCCCCGCGTCGGTGGCTCGGTGGTGGTGAGTCTGCGGCGGATGAACCGGGTGCTCGAGGTCAACGACGAACTCGGCTACGCCGTCGTCGAGCCCGGCGTGCGGTTCTCCGACCTCTACGAGCATCTGCGGGCCGGCGGCCATCGGCTGATGGTCTCCACGCCGGACCTGGGCTGGGGGAGCGTGATCGGCAACGCGCTCGACCACGGGATCGGCTACGGCGTGTACGGGGACCACGCCGCCGGCGCCTGCGGGATGGAGGTCGTCCTGCCGGACGGGGACCTGTTGCGGACCGGTCAGGGCGCGATGACCGGCTCGAAGGCCTGGCATGTGCACCGTCGGGCCTTCGGACCGTCCGTCAGCGACCTGTTCATGCAGTCCAACTTCGGGATCGTGACGAAGATGGGCGTGTGGCTCATGCCGACGCCGGAGTGCACCCTGGTGGGCACGGCCGGGGTGCCCCGCGAGGAGGATCTCGAGCCCTTCGTCGAGATCCTGCGGCAGCTGATGCTGGACCGGATCATCGACGGCGTGCCGACCGTCGCGAGCGCGCTCTCCGTCGCCTGGCTGATCGCACCGCGGTCGAACTGGTACCAGGGCGAGGGGCCGGTCCCCGACGAAGTGGTCGACGAGATCGGCCGCAACCTGGGGACCGGCCGCTGGACCGTGCGCTTCTCGCTGTACGGACCGCGATCCGTGGTCGACGCGAAGTTCGCCGTCATCAAGCAGGCGTTCGCCCGGATCGACGGAGCCGATGTCACCGGCACGACCTACCCCGGTGACGCCGGAGCGGACGTCGTCGCACCGCCCCACCAGGTACCCGCGGGCATCCCCAACCTGGACATGCTGGAGTCGGTGAAGTGGTGGGGGCCCCAGGGCGGTCACGTCGGGTTCTCGCCCGTCCTCCCCCTGGTCGGCTCCGTGGTGCGCGAACAGCGCGAGCGGGCGAGGCGCATCGTGGAGAAATACGGCTTCGACCAGATCGGCGGTCTGATCCTCACTCCGCGCAGCGCCCAGGACGTCACGATGTTCCTGTACGACCTGACCAACCAGGAGCAGGTCACGGCTGCCTACGCGGCCTGCCGAGAACTGATCGTCGAGACGGCGAAGGCCGGGTTCGGCGAGTACCGGGCACATCTCGACGCGATGGACCTGGTCACCGACCAGTACGACTTCAACGACCACGCGATGCGCCGCTTCACGGAGAAGCTCAAGGACGCGATCGATCCGGCCGGAATCCTCGCGCCGGGCAAGCAGGGTATCTGGCCGGCCGCTCACCGGCCCGCCCGCTGAACACCTGAAGAGAGACGGACATGCAGTGGGGCCCCGGTGGAAGCACACCGGCCGACATCAACGGTTGTCAACAGGCCGACTTCTCAGGGGAGTTCAACATGCGTGTGTTCGTCACCGGGGCGAGCG